>CAIRBF010000147.1 GCA_903876715.1 uncultured beta proteobacterium | reverse complement strand
CACCGCAGTCTTGCCGGTCTGGCGGTCACCGATGATCAGCTCGCGCTGGCCGCGTCCGACGGGCACCATCGAGTCGATGGACTTCAGACCCGTCTGCACCGGCTGGCTCACCGACTGGCGTGCGATCACGCCGGGGGCGACCTTCTCGATCACGTCCGTCATCTTCGCGTTGATCGGACCCTTGCCGTCGATCGGCTGGCCGAGCGCATTGACGACGCGGCCGATCAGCTCGGGGCCCACCGGGACCTCCAGGATGCGGCCCGTGCACTTGACGGTGTCGCCCTCGGAGATGTGCTCGTACTCGCCCAGAATCACCGCGCCGACCGAGTCGCGCTCGAGGTTCAGCGCCAGACCGAAGGTGGGCTGACCGCTCTTGGTGGCCGGGAACTCCAGCATCTCGCCGGCCATCACGTCGGACAGCCCGTGGACGCGGCAGATGCCGTCGGTCACCGACACGACGGTGCCCTGGTTCTTGATGTCTGCGCTGGCCTGCAAGCCTTCGATGCGGCTCTTGATCAGCTCGGAAATTTCAGCGGGATTCAGTTGCATGGGGTTCTCCTGGCTTCGGGCAGGCGGTGTGCGTCCGGGCGGGCGGGATGGCCGCCTCAGGCGGTCAGCGCGACCTTCATCTGTTCGAGGCGGGCCTTGACCGAGGTGTCCAGAACCTCGTCGCCGACGACCACGCGGATGCCACCGATGAGGTCGGGTCGGACGACGACGCTGGCTTCGAGCTTGCGCCCGAAACGCTTCTCGAGCGTGGCGACCACCTCGGGCAATTGGGCGGCGTCGATCGCGTAGGCGCTCTCGATGCGCGCCTGGCTGATGCCGCTGCGGGCATCGACCAGGGCCTGGAACTGTGCCGCGATCTCGGGCAGGGCAGCGAGGCGGCCGTTGTCGAGGACGGTGCGCAAGAAGTTGCGCGCCAGCGCGGACAGGGGCGTGCCAAGCACCGACAACACGATGTCCTGCACCTGGTCGGCCGTGGTCTTGGGGTTGTCGGCAAACTGCCGCAGCGGCGCTTGCGACGCCACTGCCGCAAGCGCGGCGACCTCGGCGCCGAGCGATGCAGCCTGCGCGCCTGCAGCCTGGAACAGCGCTTCGGCGTAGGGCCTGGCGATGGTGGCGATCTCTGCCATGGGGCGGGCCTCGCTTAGAGCTCGGTCTTCAGCCGCGCCAACAAATCGGCGTGGGCACGGGCATCGACCTCGCGCTTGAGGATGGCTTCGGCGCCTTTCACGGCCAGCGCGGCGACCTGCTCGCGCAGGACCTCGCGGGCCTTGACGGCCTCCTGCTCGGCTTCGGCGCGCGCGGTGGCGACGATCTTCGCGCCCTCTTCGGACGCACGGGCCTTGGCCTCTTCGATCGTCTGCTGGGCCAGGCGCTCGGCGTCGGCGAGCCGGCGGGCGGCGTCGTCGCGTGCCGCGGCAAGCTGTTGCTCGACACGCTGGTTGGCTGCAGCGAGGTCGGACTTGGCCTTGTCGGCGGCCGACAAACCTTCGGAGATCTTCTTCGCGCGCTCGTCCAACGCCGCCGTGATCGGCGGCCAGACAAAGCGCATCGTGAACCAGACCAGGATCGCAAACACGATCATCTGGACGATCAGGGTGGCGTTGATGCTCACTTCGGGGACCTCGTCATGGGGTGATCCAGGCGGCGCCGGCGCGCCGCCCCACGAACCAGCCGGGAAGGATTACTTCGGCAGGTTGGCGATCTGGCCCAGGAACGGGTTGGCGGTGGCGAACCACAGCGCGATACCGGTACCGATGATGAAGGCCGCGTCGATCAGGCCGGCCAGCAGGAACATCTTGGTCTGCAGTTCACCCATCAGCTCGGGCTGGCGTGCGGCGGACTCGAGGTACTTGCTGCCCATGATGCCGATGCCGATACAGGCGCCGACGGCGCCCAGGCCGATGATCAAGCCGGCGGCAAGGGCAACAAAGCTGATGACTTCCATGAAATGCTCCTGGTTCAGTGTGGGATGGAGAAAGGGAGAGGAGAACGGTCCTGAGGCGTCGCCGGTCGGCCGTCAGTGGGCGTCATGCGCTTGACCCACGTACACGAGGGTCAGCATCATGAACACGAAGGCCTGCAGCGTGATGATCAGAATGTGGAAGATGGCCCACACGCTGCCGGCGATGATGTGCCCGATCGCCAGGCCGATGCCGGTGGCCGACAGCGACCAGGCACCACCCATCAGGGCGATCAGCATGAAGATCAGCTCGCCGGCATACATGTTGCCGAACAGCCGCATCCCGTGCGAGACCGTCTTGGCGACGAACTCGATGATCTGCATCGCGAAATTGATCGGATACAGGTAGAACTTGTCACCGAACGGCGCCGAAAACAGCTCGTGCACCCAGCCGCCCAGGCCCTTGATCTTGACGTTGTAGAACAGGCAGATCAGCAGGACCGACAACGACAGCCCCATCGTCACGGACAGATCGGCCGTGGGCACGACGCGCATGTAGTCGGGCGC
This sequence comes from uncultured beta proteobacterium, assembly GCA_903876715.1. Classification (GTDB taxonomy): domain Bacteria; phylum Pseudomonadota; class Gammaproteobacteria; order Burkholderiales; family Burkholderiaceae_C; genus Rubrivivax. Next base: position 47,120 of record CAIRBF010000147.1, on the reverse strand, counting down.
GCCCAGCGCCGGACCCGCCACGTGCCAGATCGCCGGCAGCAGGTCCACCGGCAGCAGGTCCATCGCGTTCATCATGAAGATCCAGACGAACACCGTCAGGGCCAACGGCGCGACCAGCTTGCGGCTCGTCGCGCTGTGGACGATGCCCTTGGCTTGGTTGTCAACCATCTCGACCAGCAGTTCGACTGCCGCCTGGAAGCGGCCGGGCACGCCCGCGGTGGCTTTCGACGCGGCGCGCCACAGCAGCCAACAGCCGACGATACCCAGCAAGGTGGCGTAGAAGATGGAGTCGATGTTGAAGACCGAGAAGTCGACGACCGCGGTCTGCTTCTGGTTCTGCAGGTGCTCCAGGTGGTGGACGATGTACTCGCCGGCCGTCTGGCCTTGGCCTTGTGCTGCTGACATCGGTTTCTCTCGCCCCGCTACGTTCTGTTCGTCTTGTTCAGCGGCCGCGCCACAAGAGCGCGAACCAATACATCTTCATGCAGACCGCCAACCCGACCAGCAGGGCCGGCCAGCTCAGCGGCTGCAGCAGTTTCGGGGCCAACATCAACATCAGCACCGAAACCGCTATTTTCACGACCTCCCACAACATGAAGCTGACGGCACTGGTGCCGGGCGACATGCCGGAGAGCCGGCTGGTCATGCCTCGCGCCATCAGCGCTGCAGGCAGCACCACCACCGCTGCGCCATACAGCGCAGACAGCCCCACCGGGAGTTCACCACTGATCCACCACGCGAGCGCGGCAACCAGAGCGCCGACACCTGCCTGCGACAGCACGACCCGCCAAGGTGAAACCGGCGGCTGCTTCTCGCGCAGGGCCTGCGCTTCCTGACGGGTCAGGGCCTTAACGGGCTCTGGCCTGTCCTGATCTGCATCATCGCGCCAAACGTCAGATCGGGTTGTCCGGTCGGACATGGCACGCTCCGCAGAGGAGGTCTTCAGGGGCAAACCACAGGAGTATACGTAATAACCCGTGGTCCTCTGAGCATGCGCGTATGTCCCCGGTCGATACTGAGGTATCGCCGCGGCGCGCAGCGGCATCCGTGAGCCGGGTGCGGTCATCGATGCCGCGGTCGATAATCAGCGTTTCCTCTGACATGCCCGCGCTGTGCTGCAAGTGCGCGGGTCACTACGGCCGACGTCGATGAGCCCTCCCGATCCCGTGCGAAGGTGCTTGCGGGCCGCGTGGCGGTCCTGGCTGCTGACCCTCGGAGCGTGGCTGCTGGCATCTGCCATGGCACAGGCCCAGGCCACCGGTTCAGTCGTACGCACCGACCAGGTTCGCGCCGAATTGCTGGCGCATGCGCCAGAGGGTCTGGCACCCGGCCGGCCGGCCTGGCTGGGCCTGCGCATCGACCACGCTGCCGGCTGGCACAGTTATTGGAAGAACCCCGGTGACTCCGGGCTGCCGACCGCGGTGGAGTGGACCTTGCCGCCGGGTTTCCAGGCCGGGGAGATCGCCTGGCCCACGCCCCGGCCGCTGCTGTTGGGCACGCTGGTGAACTACGGCTACGAGGGCCGGCTGTTGTTGGCCGTGCCCTTGCAGGTGCCGACGGGCTTCGGCAGCGCCAGCGTGTCCGTGCGGCTGCGCGCGCAGTGGCTGGTGTGCAAGGACGTGTGCATCCCGGAGGAGGGCGAGTTCGCGCTGGAGCTGCCGGCGCGGGCGGCGATCACGGCCGCCGCGGCGGATTTCGAGGCGGCGCGCGCCGCGCTGCCTCGCCCCTTGCCGACGGCCGAGGCCGGGGCGCGCGTCGACGGTGGCGCGCTCGAGGTCCGTGTGCGCGGCCTGCCCGCGGCGTGGATCGGGCAGGTCCTGCGCTTCCTGCCCGAGACGGCGGAAGTGATCGACAACGCCGCCCAGGTGGTACAGCGCTGGGACGGCGACGCGTGGATCGCGCGCGTGAGCTTGTCGGCGCAGCGCAGCGCCGCGCCAGCGCAGATGGCGGTCGTGCTCGCGCGCGACGGCGATGCAGCGGGTGTGCAATTGCGCTTGCCCATCGAGGGTCCCTGGCCGGCGGTGACGGCCCTGGCCTCAGCCGGTCCCGTGGCGTCGACGACGGCGATGCCACAGGCCCCCCCGCTGGGCTGGGCGGCCGCGTTTTTGTTGGCGCTGGCAGGCGGCGCGCTGCTGAACCTGATGCCTTGCGTGTTCCCGGTCCTGTCGCTGAAGGTGGTGGGCTTCGCCATCCACGCACAGGACGGGCGCGTGCGGCTGGCCGGCGGGTTGGCGTACACCGCCGGCGTGGTGGCGAGCTTTCTCGCGCTGGCTGCATTGCTGCTGACGCTGCGGGCGGGCGGTGAGCAACTCGGCTGGGGCTTCCAGCTGCAGTCGCCAGGCTTCGTCGCTGCGCTGGCCGCGCTGTTCACGCTGATCGGCCTGAACCTGGCGGGCGTGTTCGAATTCGGCTCCGTGTTGCCGGGGTCGCTGGCGGCGCTGCGCATGCGCCATCCGGTGGCGGACTCGGCGCTCACAGGCGTGCTCGCCGTGGCCGTGGCCTCGCCCTGCACCGCGCCCTTCATGGGCGCCTCGCTCGGGCTGGCGGTGACGCTGCCGATGGTGCAGGCGCTGGCCATCTTTGCCGCACTCGGCCTGGGCATGGCCTTGCCTTACCTTGCGGCCAGTGCCTGGCCGGCGCTGGCTCGCGCGCTCCCGCGTCCCGGGCCCTGGATGGCGCACTTCAAAGCCGTGATGTCCTTCCCGATGTTCGCTACCGTCATCTGGCTCGTCTGGGTGCTGGGTCAGCAAGCCGGCATCGACGCCGTGGCGGCCTGGCTGCTCACGCTGCTGGCGCTGGGCTTCGCGGCGTGGGTCGCCGGCGTTCCAGGCCTGGGTCGGCGCGCGCGCGCGCTCTGGGGACTGGCGGCGGCGCTGCTGATGGGCGCGGCGTTGGCCTGGTCCGTCCCCACACTGGTCACGCCCGGCGCGCCGGTGCCGGCCGCCGCGGGTGCGGGTGCCGGGGTCGGCGTCGCGGACCGCTGGCAGCCGTGGTCGCCCGAACGCGTGCGCCAGGCCCTGGCCGAGGGGCGGCCGGTCTTCGTCGACTTCACCGCGGCCTGGTGCGTCACCTGCCAGTTCAACAAGCGCACGGTGCTGTCCGACGCCCGCGTGCTGGCCGACTTCGACGCGCAGCGCGTGCTGCTGCTGCGCGCCGACTGGACGCGGCGCGACCCGGTCATCACGCAAGCGCTGGCCGCCCTCGGGCGCAACGGCGTGCCGGTGTACCTGCTGCACTCGCCGCGCGCGCCCGAGCCGCGGCTGCTGAGCGAGGTGCTGAGCGTCGGCGAGGTGCGCGAGGCACTCGCGGCGCTGCCCTGACGCAGCGCGACCCGGGCGCCGGGCTTCAGCGCGGCGCTTCAGTCCGCGCCGGTCGCCAGCGCGTGAGCAGAAGCGCGTTGCCGACGACGCTGACGCTGCTGAAGGCCATCGCCGCCCCGGCCAGCACCGGGTTCAGCATGCCGAACGCCGCCAGCGGGATGCCGACGACGTTGTAGGCGAAGGCCCAGAACAGGCCGCGCCGGATCGTGGCCCAGGTGCGGCGCGAGATGTCGATCGCGTCGCGCACGAGCCGCGGGTCGCCGCGCATCAGCGTCAGTCCGGCGCTCTCCATCGCCACGTCGGTGCCGGTGGACATCGCGATGCCGACGTCGGCCGCGGCCAGCGCCGGGGCATCGTTGATGCCGTCGCCCACCATCGCCACGACCTGCCCGCCGGCGCGCAACTGCGCCACGGCCGTCGCCTTGTCGCCCGGCAGCACCTCGGCGCGCACATCGGTGATGCCGAGCTCGCGCGCCACGGCCTCGGCGCTGCCACGGTTGTCGCCGGTCAGCATCACCGTCCTGACCCCCAGCGCGTGCAGCCCGGCCACCGCGGCCCGGGCCGTGGGCTTGACGGTGTCGCCAAAGGCCAGCAAGCCCAGCACCTCGTCGGCCGCGGGCGCGGCCGGCCCGGCGGCCGGGCCGCTGGCGGGAGCCTGGCGCTGCGCGGGTGGTTCTGGCAGCTCGCGCATCAGCCAGGAGACGGTGCGGCCCTGCGCCTGCAGTGCCTGCGCCGTGGCCGCCAGCGCACCCGGCGCGCCGCCGCGCTCGGCCAGCAGGCGGCTGCTGCCCAGGCGCAGCAGCGCGCCATCGACGCGCCCCTGCAGGCCGCGGCCCGGCAGCGCCTGTACCTCGGTGGCGCCGTGCAGGGCCAGGGCGTCGACCGCTGCGCGCGCGCGCAGCGCCTGCGCCAGCGGGTGCTCGCTGTCCTGCTGCAAGGCCGCCGCCAGGCGCAGCACGTCGGTCCCCGAGAGGCCCGCGGCGCCGTGCACGGCGACCAGCACCGGCCGGCCCTCGGTCAGCGTGCCGGTCTTGTCGAAGGCCACCGTGGTGGTGGCGTGCGCAAGTTCCAGCGCCTGCGCGTCCTTGATCAGGATGCCGTGGCGCGCGGCCACGCCGGTACCGGCCATGATGGCCGTCGGCGTGGCCAGGCCGAGTGCGCACGGGCAGGCGATCACGAGTACCGACACGGCGTTGATGAGCGCCGTCTCCACGCCCGTGCCGGCCGCCAGCCAGCCCAGCAATGTCATCAGCGCCAAGCCCAGCACGACTGGCACGAAGACCCCGCTGACGCGGTCGACGGCGCGCTGGATCGGCGCCTTCGCGGCTTGCGCTGACTCCACGAGCCGGATCACCCGCGCCAGTGTCGTCTCCGCCCCGACCGCCGTCGTGCGCAGCAGCAGCGCACCCTCGGTATTGATGGCGCCGCCGGTGACGCGCTCGCCCGGTCCCTTGGCCACCGGCATGCTCTCGCCCGTGATCAGGGATTCGTCGACATGGCTGCGGCCCTCGAGCACCTCGCCATCGACCGCGATGCGCTCGCCTGGGCGCACGCGCACCAGGTCGCCCAGGACCACGGCCTCGACCGCCACCTCGGCCTCGACGCCGTCGCGCAGCACGCGCGCGGTGGACGGGCGCAAGGCCTGCAGCGCGCGGATCGCCGAGGCCGTCTCGCGCTTGGCCCGGCCCTCCAGCCACTTGCCCAGCAGTACGAGCGTGACCACGACCGCGGCGCTCTCGAAGTACAGGTGTGGCTCGCCGTGCGCGGCATGCGCGAGCAGCAGGTACAGCGACAGGCCGTAGGCGGCCGAGGTGCCGAGCGCGACCAGCAGGTCCATGTTGCCGGCCCCGGCGCGCAGGGCCTTCCAGCCCGCGCGGTAGAAGCGCCAGCCCAGGCCGAACTGCACGGGGGTCGCCAGCAACCACTGCAGCCAGCCTGGCGGCATGGCCTGCACCCCGAACGGCTGCAGCAGCATCGGCAGCACCAGGGGCAGGCTCAGGGCCCCAGCCAGCGCGACCGGGGCCCAGGTGGGCAGCGCCGCCCAGGCCCGCGCGCAGGCTGCGAGGCGGCCGCGCAAGCTCCCGGCGCCAGGGCCTGGGGCGTCTGCGCATGCGCCGGCCACGCCCCCCGTGCTCTGGCCTGCGGCGAGGGCATAGCCCGCGCGCTCCACCGCCGCGCGCAGTGCCGCCACGGGCGTGGTCGTGACCATGTGTACGCTCGCCTGCTCGGTGGCAAGGTTGACCGAGGCCTCCAGCACCCCGGGCACCTGTTGCAGCGCGCGCTCGACACGGCCGACACAGGAGGCGCAGCTCATGCCATGTACAGCCAGCGTGTGCGCCTGCAGAGGCACCGAGTAACCGGCCTGCTCGACCGCGGCCACCAGCGCCTGCAGCGTCGTCCCCGGCGCCACGTCCACAAGCGCCAGTTCCTGCCCCAGGTGGATGTCGGCGCGCAGCACGCCCGGCACCTGGCGCAGCGCGCGCTCGACGCGGCTGACGCAGGACGCGCAGGTCATGCCGGCGATCGGCAGATGCCAGGGTTCGGCCGGCGGGCGGGTGCTTTTCTGGTTCACGTCAGTGGCGCTGGAATGCGCATGACCAAGCATAGGCCTGCGCCGCACCCGGGTCTCGGGGCTTCAAGGCTGTTTGTCGATCTGCGTCAACACATACTTCCCGCCCTCGGCCACCGCCTGGAATCGGATCTTGTCCCCGTTCTTCAGCGCTGCCAGCAGTCCCGGATCGCGTACGTGGAAGACCATGGTCATCGGCGGCATGTCCAGGTTGCGGATCGGCCCGTGGCGCAGGGTGACACGGCCGTTGGCGGCGTCGACGCGGCGCACCTCGGCCTCGGCCCATTCGGCGCTGGCGGGCGCCGCCGCGGCCGGGGAGGCGGTGCCGTGGCCGGCATGGCTGCCGCCCGCAGCCTGTGCCGCCGCGTTGGGATGGGGTGCGGCGAGCGCCAGCATGCACAGTGCCACACCCAGCAGGTGCGTGGCCATCGAGGTGGTTCGGTGGTGGATCGGGTTCATGTCATGCTCCGGGGTGGCGGGGGCAAGGTTGCGGGCTGGCCAGGTTTCACGCGGGGGGGCCGGCAGGCGTTGCGGCGTCGAGCGCCAATCCTGGCTTCAGCGCACCGCAGACGCCGCGGCCACGATGATGCGCCCGGTCATGCCGGCTTCGTAGTGGCCGGCGATCAGGCAGGCGAAATCGAACTCGCCGACGCGGTTGAAGGTCCAGACGATCTCGCCCGAACGACCGGGGCCGACGTGTGCCATCCAGGGCTCGTCGTGCTCCATGTTCGGAAACTTCTTCATGAGCGCGGCGTGCTCCTCGAGTTCCTGGCGCGTGCCGATGACGAGCTCGTGCATCACGCGGCCGCCGTTGCGCACGCGCAGGCGCACGGTCTCGCCCTGGCGTACCTCGATGCGCCCGGGCCGGAAGCGCATGTCGTCGCCCATGCGGATCTCGATCGTTCGCTGCACGCGCGCGGCATCGCCGGCGATGCCCCAGGGCTTCTGCTCCTTGGCGGCATGGGCCGGCCGGCTGCCGTGGGGCTGCTCGCCGTGGGCCAGGGCAGCGGCGCACGGGCCAAGCGTCAGGGCCAGCGCCAGTGCGAGGGGCAGGGTGAAGGTCTTCATCGGTGTCCTCTGCAGGGGGTTCATGGGTCTCGGCGTTTCAGTGGTGGCTGCCATGCCCGCCGCCGGGCTTGCGGATCTGCACCTCCACCGCCGGCGGCGCGGCGGCGGGCATCGAGCCCTGGCTGGTTGCAGCCGCGGGGCGCGCAGGGTCGGGCGTGGCGCCGTTGTATTCGTAGGCCACGGTGCCCGGCGGGTGCGCGAACCAGCCCGGGTCGCTGTAGTTGCCGGGCTTCTGGTCGCGCCGCACCTTCACGACCGAGAACATGCCGCCCATGCCCACGGCGCCGAAGGGGCCCTGGCCGGCCATCATCGGCGCGGTGTTGTCGGGCAGGGCCATCTCCATCTCGGTCATGTCCTTCATGCCGCGCTCGCCCATGACCATGTAGTCGGGGATCAGCCGCATGATGCGGCCGGCCACCCCGCTGTGGTCCACACCGATCATCGTCGGCACGCCGTGGCCCATGGCGTTCATCGTGTGGTGGCTCTTGTGGCAGTGGAAGGCCCAGTCGCCTTCCTCGTCGGCCAGGAACTCGAGCTGGCGCATCTGCCCCACTGCCACGTCGGCCGTGACCTCGGGCCAGCGCGAGCCCGGCGGCGTGGGCCCGCCGTCGGTGCCGGTGACCGTGAACTCGTGCCCGTGCAGGTGGATCGGGTGATTGGTCATCGTCAGGTTGCCCACGCGGATGCGCACCTTGTCCATGTGCCGTACCACGAGCGGGTCGATGCCGGGGAAGATGCGCGAGTTCCACGCCCAGAGGTTGAAGTCGAGCATCGTCATGACCTTGGGGGTGTAGCTGCCCGGGTCGATGTCGTAGCTGGCGAGCAGGAAGCAGAAGTCGCGGTCGACCTCCTCGATCAGCGGGTGCGGCTCCTTCGGGTGCGTGACCCAGAAGCCCATCATGCCCATGGCCATCTGCACCATCTCGTCGGCGTGAGGGTGGTACATGAAGGTGCCGGGGCGCCGCGCGACGAACTCGTAGACAAAGGTCTTGCCCGGCGGGATGCCGGGCTGGGTCAGGCCGGTCACGCCGTCCATGCCGTTGGGCAGGCGCTGACCGTGCCAGTGGATGCTGGTCAGCTCGCCCAGGCGGTTGGTCACGTACAGGCGCACGCGGTCGCCCTCGACGACCTCGATCGTCGGGCCGGGGCTCTGGCCGTTGTAGCCCCACAGGTGGGCCTTGAAGCCGGGGGCCATCTCGCGCACCACCGGCTCGGCGACGAGGTGGAACTCCTTGACCCCGTCGCGCATGCGCCAGGGCAGGGTCCAGCCGTTGAGGGTCACCACGGGGCGGTAGGGGCGGCCGGTGGCCGGCTCCAGCGGCGGCATGGTGTCGGGTCGCGTCTGCAGCACGGGTTCGGGTAAGGCGGCCAGGGCGGCGCGGCTGACGCTGGCGGCGGCGACCGCGGCGGTGAGGGCGCCGGCGGCGCCCAGGAGTTGGCGGCGGCGGTTCATCGGCAAACCTTCGGTTGGGATGCGCAAGGGGCCCGGCCCGAGGCGGGCTGGGAGGGGTGGGGCGCGCGGCGGTACGCGCGTTGAGCCTTGGTCTGTGGCTGCATCGTCAATGTCCCGCGGCGTCGGCGACTGGGGCGGCCAGCGATGGCGTCACGCCGCCGGCCAGGTGCGGCTTGACGATCATCGCCATGCGCAGGTCGGCGTCGGCGAGCCAGAAGTCGCGCAGGGCCTCGATCGCGCCGTGCACGGCGGCGATCTGGGCGCGCGCGTCGGCCAGCAGCTCGAACACGCCGATCAGCATGCCGTTGTAGCGCAGCAGGTTCTCCTCGGCGATCTGGCGCCGCAGCGGCACGATCTCCTCGCGGTGGTGGCGCGCGATGTCCCAGGCGGTTCGCTGGGCGCCCCAGGCCTCGCGCACCTCCGAGCGCGCGTCCACGGCCACCTGGGCCGCACGGTGCAGGGCCTGCCGGTGCACCGCCTCGGCGCGGGCGACGCGGGCGTCGCCGGGGTCGAACAGCGGGATCTCGACGCCGATCTCCCAGCCGTTGCTGCGTGCCCCATCGTGGCCGCGGGCGCCTGCCAGCCCGAGTTCGAGCCCGCCGGCCAGGCGCGTCGTGCGGTCCAGGCCGAGGCGCTGCGTGGCTTCTTCGGCGGCCTGCAACGCGCTCTGCACGTCCAGGCGCTGTGCGATTGCGCGGCGCTCGAGGTCGGGCAGGTCGGCTGGCTCGGGCGGCAGGTCCGGCAGGCGCGGTGGCAGCTGGAAGGCCGTCTGCCCGCCCCACAGGCCGAGCAGGCGCGTCAGGCGCTCGCGCGCCGCGCGTTGAGCCTGCTGCGCCCGCGCGAGGTTCAGCGCCGCATCGGCGTAGAAGCCCTGTTCACGCGCGCGCTGCAACTTGTTGAAGTTGCCGGCCGCGGCCATGCGGCGCGCGAGCTCGGCGCTGGCCTCGGCGGCGTCCATCACCTGACGCGCGTAGCGCACCGTCTCTTCGCCGGCGACCGCCTGGATCCAGGCCTTGCGCGTGTCGGTGGCGTGGGCGAGCACCTGCAGCGTCACGGCGGCCTGCACCTGGCGCAGCCGCCGTTCCTCGGCGGCGCGCCGCTGCGGCCGCGCCAGCAGGCGTTCCAGGGCGAGGTGCAGGCTCCACTCGGTCTCGCGCTCGTCGCCGCTGCGCGTGCGCCCGAGGGTCAGCCCCGGGTTCGGCAGGCGCAGCGCCTGGACGCGGTCGGCCTCGGCGATGCCCAGGTCCTCGAGCGCCGCCTGCAGCCCGCGATGGTTCAGCAGCGCGACCTGTATCGCGTCGTCGGCCGACAGCGGACGCGCGAGCAGCGTGTCGACGCGGCGCGCGATCGTCTCGGCCTGCGCCGGGGTGGCGGCGCGCTGCAGCTCCTGGGCGGTGTGCTGGCGTGTGAGCTCGCGCACCGGCTCGAACGCCGCCTCGGGTTGCAGCGAGGCGCAGCCGCCGAGCGCGAGGGCGAGCGCGAGCAGGGCGACCGGGCGCCCCAGCCGGGACGGTCGCGCTGGAACGGTGACGGGCCGCCGAGGGAGGGACGGGGCGCCGTCGAAGGCGGCGGGCGGGCGATGCGGGGTCATCGGGAGCCTCCCGGCAGGTGGTGGGCCCCGTGGCCCGCCGGCGCGGCGGTCCCGGGCGGGGTGCTGGAGGCCGCGGGGCGGGCGTCCGCTCCGTCATCCGCGCTGCGGCCTGCGGGCGTGGTGTTGCCGGCGGGCCGTGCCCCGTCGCGCTGCGGTGGCGGCAGCGGTTGCAGCGGCGCGCCGGCTTCGCGCCCGTAGGCACGCCAGCCGCCGATGCGGTTCACGGCCTCGTTGGCGGCGCGCCAGTCGCCTACCGGGGTCTCGACGTGGGGGCGGTAGGTCGAGAAGGCCGATTCGTGGCGCAGGGCGGGGACGCTGGCCTCGGCCTGCCACGCCGACGGGCGCGCGGGTGCCGCCGGGCCGCCGGCCTGGGCAGGCGCCGTGACCACGGCGGCCAGCAGCAGCCACCAGACGGTGGCGAGGCGCGCCCAGCCAGTGGCCGAGCCTGTCCGGCCCTGTTCCGGCGCGGCGTGGCTGTCGCGGCGCCAGGCCAGGCGCGCCTCGGGGGGGTGGCCGGTGGTGGCGCGCGCCGCCGGTCGTGGTGTGGGAGGGCTCGGATGCATGCGGGTTCCAGGGAACGCTGGGCGCCATGGGCGCGGGAGCGGCGGCCGACGCCGGGGAGGGGGCTTGCGTTGCAGCGGGGCGCGGGTGGCCCGGCGGCAGGGTGGTGGATCCGCCCCGGCTCGGCTCGGTGGGACGCCGTGCAAGCTGTGTCGCGCGGCGCGGGCAGGCCGCGATCAGCGTGGAGGTCGCTCGACCCCGGGGGTCAGGAAGCTCAGCGTCGGCAGGGCCCGGGGCACGGGCTCGAAACCACGCTCGACGGCCCCAGCCGGGCAAGCGCCGCCGGTGGCCGGCAGGCTGGAGGCGGCATGTGCGCACCAGGCGCACAACGCGCAAACGTCGGCGGCGCTCCAGGGCGCGGCCGGGTCGGGCAGGCTTGCCGCGTCCTCCCCAGGACCGGCGGCCGGCAGCGTGTCTGGGGTGAGGTGCCCAGCGCCGTGATGCCCCGGCTGTGCGTGCGCATGGCAGGGCTCCTGGGGGGGCTGAGTGGCTACCGGCAGTGCATCGTTCACGCCCAGGCCGGCATGGACGGCGGTGCACAAGGCCATGCCGGCCGTGGCCCAGCCCTGCAGGGGCAGGGTCACCAGCAGCAGCCAGCACAGCAGCACGTGCAGTCGACGACGCATAAAACAGAGTTTAGGCCGGCTCGCTGCGCGGCTGTGCTGTCCGCGCGCAAGGCCGCGCGCGCTTCAAGCCCTTCGCTTTGGTGGGGCCAGCATGCTCGAGGGTCGGCCGCCAGGCTGGCGCCGACCTCGTGCCCGCGGCCCCGGCAGGCCACCGCACAATGCGGACTACCGCACCCACCGACGTCGATCCCCTCCCATGTCCCACCCCTTCCGCGACGCCGCCCGGCTGCTCTGGGAGCACCGGCAGGCCGGCACGGCACTGGACGCTCTGCCCGCGCCGCTGCGCCCGCACGACGCCGACCAGGGCCACGCGATCCAGGCCGAGTTGCCGACGGTCGCCGGTCAGGCGGTCGTCGGCTGGAAGATCGCTGCCACCAGCGCGGCCGGGCAAGCCCACATCGGCGTGCCCGGGCCGCTGCCGGGCCGCATCCTGGCGGGATTCGTGCGGCCGCCGGGGGAGCCGGTCTCGCTGCTCGGCAACCGCATGCGCGTGGCCGAGCCCGAGTTTGCCTTTCGCTTTGGACAGGACCTGCCGCCGCGTGCCGCGCCGCGCACGACGGCCGAGGTGATGGCAGCGGTGGCCACGCTGCACCCGGCCTTCGAACTGCCCGACTCGCGTTACGCCGATTTCGTGCATGCGGGCCAGGCGCAACTGCTGGCCGACGACGCCTGCTGCGGCGTCTTCGTCTTCGGGCCGGCGGCGCCCGAGGGCTGGCGCGGGCTCGACCTCGCCGTGCACCGCGTTCACGCCACAGTGTTCGCTGCCGACGGCCAGCCGCGCTACCAGCGCGAGGGCGAGGGCCGGGCGGCCCTGGGCGATCCGCGCCTGGCACTGACCTGGATGGTCAACGAGCTGTCGGCCCGCGGCATCTCGCTGTACGCGGGACAGACCGTATCCACCGGCACCTGCATGGTCCCGCTGGAGGTCGCGCCGGGCGATCGCGTCGAGGCCGACTACGGCGCGCTCGGGCGCATGGCATTGACCCTCATGGCCTGAGAACACCCCCAGGGCCGGGCTGCGCCCGACCCGCTCCCCGCGGGGGGCGCGAGTAAACATGGGGCGGCCGCGGCGACCCGGGCTACTGCGCCAGGAATCCCCCGTCCACCGCCAGCACGTGGCCGGTGACCATGGCCGCGGCAGGACTGGCGAGGTAGAGGATGGCGCTGGCGACGTCCTCGGGCTCGGCGAGCCGGCGCAGCGGCATCAAGGACTCGATCTGCCCGAGCGTCTCGGCACCGAGCGCGCCGATGAAGCCGTGCGCGTCCACGTGGGGGCAACGGCGTTGACGCGGATGCCCCGTCCGGCCCACTCCACCGCGAGCGACCGCGTCAGGTTGACCAGGGCACCCTTGGTCGCGTGGTAAGCCGGGTTGGGGTAAGGCCCGCCACCCGACAGGCCCATGACCGAGGCCGTGGCGACGATCGCGCCGCCTCCGGCGGGCATGCGCGCCGCGGCGGCGCGCGCGCACAGGAAGCTGCCGGTCAGGTTGATGGCGAGCACCTGGTTCCACTCGGCCAGCGTCAGCTCCAGCGCCGGGCGCCGTATCGACGCCCCGGCGTTCGCCACCAGGATGTCGATGCGGCCACACCGGCCGCCCACAACGTCGAAGGCATGCTCGATCGACTCCGCGTCGCCGATGTCGACGGCCAGTGCCTGGGCCCGCGTCATCGTCGCTGCGGCGCGCTGCGCAGCGTCGAGGTCGCGGTCGAGCAGCCAGACCTCGGCGCCGGCGTCGTGCAGCGCACGCGCAGCGGCCAGGCCGATGCCCTGTGCGCCACCGGTGACGATGGCGACGCGTTCGGGCACAAGGAAGCGGGCGAGGGCGGCGGGGATGGCTGGATTCATGGGCGGGCTGCTCCAAGGGGCATGGCTGTTCAGCGTCCGTCGCCTGCAGTCGCTGCGGCTGCAGACTCGGCACGGCTGGTCCAGTCAGCATTTTCCAGGCCGGCCATGGGGACTGGCGCTCGATTTGCGGGATCGGAGAGCAGAATCGCGTGTTGCGCGGGCGTGTCCTGCCTGATCGCTCCCGCAGCGACATCCCGGCTTTGCGCCCCCCTTGATGACGCCTGACGATCCTCTCCCGCCGCGGTCGGCGCCTGCGCCCCGGCCGCTTGTGGCCTCCCCATCGGTGCTGGCCATGTTGCGGCGCCCGGCCTTCCGCGGCCTGATGGGCGGCAGCACGGTCTACTTCATCGGCTCGGCGATGCAGACGACCGCAGCCTCCTGGCTGATGGTCGAGCTCACCGGCTCGTCTTTCCTGGCGGCCCTGGTGCAGACGGCGGTCTTCCTGCCGATGTTCCTGCTGGCTCTGCCTGCCGGCGTGTTGGGCGACATCACCGACCGGGGGCGGCTGATCTTCCGAACCATGATCGTGAACGCAGCGGCCGCGGCGCTGCTGACCGCGCTGGTGGTCGGGGGCTGGGCGGGCCCGGCCGTGCTGCTGGCTTCGGTCTTCATCTGCGGCTGCTGCAATGCCTTGATGTCGCCGTCCTGGAACTCCGCCGTGGCCGACGCCGTGCCGCGCGAAGACCTCCCGCAGGCGGTCTCGGTGATCAGCATCTCGTACAACATCGCGCGCGCCCTCGGCCCGGCGCTGGCCGGGGTGGTGTTCGCGCTCGGGGGCGCGAGCTGGAACTTCGCCGCGGGCTGCCTGGCCGCCATGGCGCTGGCCTGGACGATGACGCACTGGCCGCCGCCGCCGCACCCGCCGTCGCGGCTGCCGGCCGAGCGTCTGTGGGGCGGCATGCTCAGCGGCCTGCGCTTTGCCTGGCATTCGCAGGCGGTGTTCGCCCAATTTGTGCGGGTGATGGCCTACACCGGCGCGGGTTCCGCCTTGTGGGCGCTGCTTCCCGTCGTGGCGCAGCGGCAGCTGGGCCTGGGTGCCGCTGGCTTCGGTTTGCTGATGGGATGCATGGGCGGTGGCGCGGTGGTGGCCGGCTTCCTCATCGGGCGGCTGCGCCAGCGGCACGGCCTGGAGCGCATCGTGGCCGCGGGTTGCATCGTTTTTGCCCTGGCCATGTTGGTCTGCGCCTGGTCGCCCTGGGCCGCGCCGGTCTACCTGTGGCTGCTGCTGGGCGGCGGCGCGTGGATGGCCGCGACGTCCACCTTCGGCACCGCGACCCAGACGAGTGTCCCGCTGTGGGTGCGCTCGCGCGCGCTGGCGATGCACACGCTGGCCTCGCTGGGCGCCTTTGCCTTCGGCTCGGCGCTGTGGGGGGCATTTGCCGACCTCGCCGGCCTGGGCGCCGCGCTGACCCTGGCTGCGCTGCTGATGCTGGTCGGTCCGCTTCTGGCCCGCCGCTTCCCGCTGCGCATGGGGGCCTATACCGATGTGACGCTCGCGGTGCCGCGCGACGACCTCTTCGTTGCCTACGAGCCGGGCCTGGAGGAAGGACCGGTGGCGGTGGAGATCGGCTATCGCATCCGCGAGGAGGATGCGCAGGACTTCCTGGACGAGATCGAGAAGCTGCGCGCGCCGCGCCAGCGCGATGGTGCGACCTTCTGGCGTGTCTACCGGGATCTGTCGGACCCGACGCGCTTCGTCGAGCGCTTCATCGTCGCCTCCTGGGCCGATTACCTGCACCAGCGCGCGCGCGCCACCCTGACCGACGAGGCTGCCGAAGCGCGCGTGCGCGCCTACGTGCCGGCGGGAGTGGAGATCACGGTGGCGCATTACATCGCCGAGCGCTGAGCCCCCAGAGCGGGGCAACGAGCCGGCGCTGCGATGATCGGGTTCTTTGCGGCGACAGCACCCCATCCATGGACGTCCCACACCCCATCGAAACCATCACTCTCGCGCCGGACTACACCGTCTCGCGCGTGTCCAAGGGCAACTGGCAGCTCGCTGCGCGTCACGGCGCGCCGCGCAGCGTCGATGAGGCCGTCGACGACATGCGGCGCTTCGCCGAGGCCGGCATCAACGCTTTCGACTGTGCCGACCACTATGTTGGTGTCGAGGAGACGATCGGCGAGTTCCGGCGTCGCCACCCGGCGCTCGCGCGCTCGCTGCGCGTCTCGACCAAGCTCTGCCCCGACCTGGAGCTCCTGCCGCGCCTGACACGGCGTGACATCGAGGCCACGGTGGACATCTCGCTGCGCCGTCTCGGCGTCGAGCGCCTGGACCTGGTGCAGTTCCACTGGTGGGATTACGAAGTCCCGGGCTGCGTCCAGGCCCTGCTGTGGCTGCAGGAACTGCAGCGCGCCGGCAAGGTGGCCCACATCGGGACGACGAACTTCGACGTCGTGCGCCTGCGCGAGATCGTCGGCGCGGGTGTACGCCTGTTGTCGAACCAGCTGCAGTACTCGCCGCTGGACCTGCGGCCCGAGCGAGGCATGGTCGAGTTCTGCCGAGAGCACGGCATCCACCTGCTGTGCTACGGCACGCTGGCCGGGGGCTTCCTGTCCACGCGCTGGCTCGGCCAGCCCGACCCGCCGCAACCTTATGCGAACCGCTCCCTCGTCAAGTACCGCCTGGTGATCGAGGAGTTCGGCGGCTGGGACGCGCTGCAGGCACTGCTGCGCGCTGCCGACGGCATCGCGCGCCGGCACGGCAGTGACATCTCCACCGTCTGCCTGCGCTGGGTGCTGGACAAGCCCCAGGTCGCGCAGGCGCTCGTGGGCGCCCGCGACGCCAGTCATCTCGCACAGACGCTGGCTGTCTTTCGCCTGCGCCTGGACGCGGCAGAGCGTGCCGAACTGGACGCGCTGGCAGGCGCCGCGCCGGGGATGCGCGGTGACTGCTACGCTGCCGAGCGCGACAAGGAAGGCATCCACGCCCGGATCATGCAGATGAACCAGAACACGCTGGGTGCGCCCAGGCAGGTGGAACTCGCGCCGGACCTGGCGGCGGTCAAGCGTTGAGGGCGGTGGTGGCCGTGTGGCCGTGTGGCCGCTGGCGCGTGTTGAGCGCAAGCGCCAAAAAATTTGCTGCGGCGCAGCAAATTGGACTTGCATTCCCCAGTGGAAACCCTATACTTCATCCATGTTGCAGTGCAGCATTAGTGCGGCGCAACGCGAATCAACCCTCACCACCCCGGAGTTCACCATGTCCTACCTGACCCCTGAGCAAGTCATGGCCGCCCAGAAGGCGAACGTCGAAACGCTGTTCGGCCTGACCCACAAGGCTTTCGAAGGCGTCGAGAAGCTCGTGGAGCTGAATCTGCAGGCCGCCAAGCTCGTGATGACCGAAGCCGCCGACACCACGCGCGCTGCCCTCGGGGTCAAGGACGCGCAGGAACTGATGGCCCTGCAGCAGGCGCTGATGCAGCCGGCTGCCGAGAAGGCCGTGGCCTACAGCCGCAATGTCTACGAGATCGCCACGACGACGAACGAAGAGTTCGTGCGCGTGGCCGAGACCCAGTTCGCCGACCTGCAGAAGTCCTTCACCTCGGCCGTGGATTCGATGGTCAAGAACGCTCCGGCCGGCTCCGAGACCGCCGTGGGCTTCGTGAAGTCGGCCATGGCCGCCGCGAACAATGCCATCGAGAGCGCGCAGAAGGTCGCCAAGCAGGCGGCCGATGTGGCCGACGCCAACTTCCAGGCCGTGGCCGGCAGCGTGGTCAAGGTCGCCGCTGCGCAGCAGCCCAAGGCCCGCGCCCGTCGCGCCGCCTGAACGCCGCAGCCCTTTGGGGCAGCGCTCTCGGGCCCGGCTTGCCGGGCCCGAGTCGTTTCCGGCTGGACCGAGGAGAACGCTGGGGCGCTGTACGACGCGACGGTCGGTCCAAGGGCTGCGCCGAGTGTCCCGGCTTGCCGAGGGGGATCTGGCGCCACTGCGCTGCGCTCGCAGGCGCCCGAGCGCCGCGAGCCCTGAGCAGGTGCGGGGGAAGCCGCGCTCGCCTAGACTGCGCGACCCTGCCGGGCCCGTGGCCTGTCCCCATCGTTTCCTTGATCAGGAGGCACCCCTTGAAGCTGCGCATGGCCGAGAACTCCCTGTTCGCGATCCTGCTGCGCTCGTCCGCCTGGGTCAGCTTCGCGATCGCGGCGGTCCTGGCGCTGGCGGCTGCTGCGCTGCTGCCCGAGGGCTACAAGATCGTGGGCGCGCTCTCGGCCTCGCCCTTTGCCGTGATCGGCGTGGTGGCGGCGCTGCGCCAGTGGCGCCAGCCCAGCGCCGACGAAGTCGAGCGCGTGCGCGAAGAGGCCACGCGCTTGGCCTGGCCGGCGTTCTCGCAGCGCCTGGAGGACGTCTTCCGGCGCGACGGCTACGAGGTCAGGCGGCTCGACGGGCGCAACGGCATGGATTTCGAGCTCGAGCGTCGCGGCCGGCGCATGGCCGTGAGCGCGCGGCGCTGGAAGTCGGCGCGCACCGGCGCCGAAGCGCTGCGCGCGCTGCAGGCTGCGCGCGAGGCGGGCGACATCGCCGACGCCCTCTACATCGGCCTGGGTGAGCTGAGCGAGAACGCCCGACCCTACGCCGCGCAGCACCGCATCGCGATCTGGGGTGGCTTCGAGCTTGCGCAGGCCTTCAAGGGCCCGTTGCCGGCCTTGCCGCGCCCGACCTGAACCGGCCCAGCCCCCACCAGGGCGGCAGCAGGCGTGTGATTCCGGGGTCGAGGTAGCGCTGGTCGAGCAGCCAGAGCCAGCCGCGGTCCTGCGGTGTGCGCAGCACCCGGCCGGCGGCCTGTACCACCTTCTGCATCGCCGGCACGAGATCCGCATAGCCGGCGCCGGCGCCGAACATGCGTTCCAGGCGCGCTTGCATCTGTGCCTGCAGCGGCGAGGGCGGCGGCAGGCCCAGCGTGGCGACGAAGGCGCCCACCAGACGCGTGCCCGGCAGGTCGATGCCTTCGGCGAAGACGCCCCCGAGCACGGCAAAGCCGATACCGCGCCCGCCGGCGACGAAGCGCGCCAGGTAGGCCTCGCGCGCGGATGCGTCCATGGCCGGCTCCTGACGCCACTGCGCGATGTCCGGCCGCGCGGCTGCCAGGGCATCGGCCGCCTGTCGCAGGTACTCGTGCCCGCCGAAGAAGGCGAGGTAGTTGCCCGGGTGGCTGTCGAACTGGCCCGCGACGAGGTGTGCCAGGGCCGAGAGCGTGCGCCGACGGTCGCTCCAGCGCGTGGACAGGCGGTGCGCGACGCGTACCTGCAGGTGCTCGGGCGGGAACACCGGTGGCAGGTCCAGCCAGGTCGTCTGCTCGGGCAGGCCGAGCAGGTCGCGCTGGTAGTCGTGCGTGCCCAGCGTGGCCGAGAACAGCACCACGCCTTGCAGCGCAGCCCAGCGCGGGCGCAGGAAGGGCGCGGGCACGACATTGCGCAGCGCGACGACGGCGGCGTCGCCGGGCGCGCCGTCTTCGTCGATGTCGGGTGCGCTCAGGCATTGCACCAGCGTGTGCTCGCCGAGCGTGTCCAAGCGCTCGACGAAGCCGCGCAGACGGTAGTGGAAGTCCAGCAGCGCTCCGGTGGCCAGTGGCAGGCGCAGGAAATGCTCGCCCAGCCGTCCGGAAAGCGCCTGAAGCGTCAGCATCCAGGGCTCGGGCAGGGCGTCGACGACGACGTCGCCGCCCGGCTGGACGGCCGCGAAGGCGCGCCCCTCGGCGAGGGCCGCGTCGAAGGCCGGGCGCAGTGCGGGCGGGGCGAGCGCGCGCGCGGCTGCCAGCTCGGCCATGCGCAGTTCGGCGCCGTACATCTGGCGCGTCCGGTCGACGAGGTTGTGGGCTTCGTCCACGAGCAGCGCAATGCGCCACTGCAAGGCCACGGTGAGCGCATGAAGCTGCCCGTGCGGGTCGAAGCCGTGATGCACGTCGCCGACGACGACGTCGGCCCAGCGCAACAACTCCTGCCCGAGGTAGTAGGGGCACACGCCATGCTGCCGCGCGACGCGCCGCTGCGCCGCCGCGTCGAGCCAGCCCTGTGCCACGGCGTCGGCGCGGGCGGCGGCCAGGCGGTCGTGGAAGCCGCGCGCCAGCGGGCAGGAATCGCCGTGGCAGGCCTTGTCCGGGTGCTCGCAGCCGGCATCCTTGGCCACGATCTCGAGCACGCGCAACGACCCGCCTGGCGCCGCGGCGCGCAGCTCTTCGAGTGCGTCCAGCGCCCCCAGCCGGCCGGTGTTCTTGCAGGTCAGGTAGGCGATCTTGTCGAGCCCGCGTGCGGGCATCGCCCGCAGCACCGGGTACAGCGTGCCCAGGGTCTTGCCGCTGCCGGTGGGCGCCTGCGCGAGCAGGCAGCCGCCCTGCGCCAGCGCGCGCCAGACGGACTCCGCCAGGCGGCGCTGGCCCTCGCGGAAGCCGTCGCGCGGGAAGGGCAGGCTTGCGAGCGCTGCGTCGCGCGCGGCGCGGTGGGCCGCCTCCTGCGCCGCCCAGGCCTCGTAGGCGGCGCAGCGCCCGGCCAGCAGCGCCTGCAGGTCGGCCGCAGCGCAAACCTCGCGCAGCTCGGTCTCGGTCTGGCTGTCGATGTCGAAGTAGACGAGTGCGAGCGCGACCTCCTCCAGGCCGCGCGCCAGGCAGAACAGCGCGCCGTAGGTCTGCAACTGCGCCCAGTGCAGCAGGCGCCGGTTGGCCGGGATCTCGTCCGGTTGCCCGCGGATGGTCTTGACCTCCTCGAGCGTGCGTCGGCGCGGGTCCCAGCCGTCGGCGCGGCCGCGCACGCGCAGCGGGCCGATGTCGGCCTCGAGGGCGATCTCGGACTCGTAGTCGGGCCCGCGCCGCAGCCGCACCAGGCCTTGGCCCTGCAGCCCCTCGAGGGCGGTGGCGGTGGGCGTGAAGCGCCGGTCGAGGTCGCCACGGCGGGCGGTGAACTCGCACAACGCGCGCACGGCGACGGTCCAGGGTGGGCCCGCTGGCGACCCGGCGTGCGGTGTCGCGTCGGTCGCGACAGGGGGCCATGACCGCCCCGAGACCGTGGCTGCCGTGGTGATCGCGTCTTCGACCATGGCCCCATTGTGGGCTGTCGCAGTCGGGTGGGTCGGTGCGGCTAAGCGTTTATCCGGGATTGCCGACCACGGAGCCGGCGCCAGAATCGCGGGTCTGCACGTTGGCCGGGGTTCGTCGGGCCTGCCGGGCACCCGTGGCGAAATTCTTGCTCAATGTGAAACTCCTGACCGACCGTTTCTTCACCCTGCTCGAATTCCTGATCGTGGCTTGCCTGGCCGCCATGGTCGTCATGGTCTTCGGCAATGTCGTCCTGCGCTACCTGTTCGACTCGGGCATCCCGGTATCCGAGGAACTGGCACGCTATTGCTTCGTCTGGCTGACCTTCATCGGCGCGGTCGTCGTGGCCCGCGACCACGCCCACATGGGCGTGGAGACGCTGGTGCGTCGCTTCGGCTCCGGGGGGCGTCGCGCATGCATGATCATGAGCGACGCGCTGGTGCTCCTGTGCTGCGCCGTGTTCTTCTGGGGCACCTGGCGCCAGGCGCCCTTGAACGCCTCGAACACCGCGCCCATCACCGGTATCTCGATGCTGTGGGTCTATGGCATGGGCTTCTTCACCAGCCTGGGCATCGGCGCCATCACCGCGTTGCGTCTGGCGCGCGCGCTGTCCGGGCGGCTGCGCGAGCACGAGCTCGACACCTTTGCGGGTGAGTACGCCGAAGGCGACGCCGTCGGCCTGAAAGGCAGGCTCGAATGACGGTCGCGGTCTTCCTCTTCTCGCTGATCGGAGCGATGGCCCTGGGCATGCCGGTGGCCTTTTCGCTCATCGTCTGCGCGCTCGCGTTGATGTGGCATCTGAACGTGTTCGACAGCCAGATCGTGGCCCAGAACCTGATCATCGGCGCCGACAACTTCCAGCTCCTGGCCGTCCCCTTCTTCCTGCTCGCCGGGGAGTTGATGAATGCCGGCGGCCTGTCGCGGCGCATCGTCAACGTGGCCGTCACGCTCGTGGGTCACGTGCATGGCGGCCTGGGCTATGTGGCCATCTTCGCGGCGGTCGTCATGGCCTCGATGTCGGGCTCGGCGGCTGCCGACACGGCCGCGCTGGCGTCCATCCTGATCCCGATGATGCGTGAGGCCGGCTACAACGTGCCGCGCTCGGCCGGCTTGATCGCCGCCGGCGGTGTCATCGCACCGGTGATCCCGCCGTCCATCGGCTTCATCATCTTCGGCGTCGCGGCCAACGTCTCGATCACGCAGCTCTTCCTCGCAGGCATCTTCCCGGGGCTGCTGATGGGCCTGTCGCTGGTGGTCGCCTGGGCCTGGGTCGTGCGCCGCCAGCCCGTCAAGGTCTACCCGCGCGCCAGCTGGGGCGAGCGCGGCAAGGCCATCGTTGACGGTCTGTGGGCCCTGGCCATGCCGGCGATGATCCTCGCGGGCATCCGCTTCGGCGTGGTCACACCCACCGAGGCGGCGGTGCTGGCGGCGGTGTACGCGATGCTGGTCGGTCTGTTCGTCTACCGCGAGCTGAAGTTCTCGCAGCTCTACCGCGTCTTCCTGCTCGCGGCCAAGACGACGGCGGTCGTGATGTTCCTCGTCGCCTCGGCGCTGGTGTCGGCCTGGCTCATCACGCAGGCCAACATCCCGGGCGAGCTCGGTTCGCTGCTCGAGCCCTTCCGTGAGCACCCGAAGCTGCTGCTCGTGCTGATGATGCTGTTGGTGCTGGTGGTAGGCACGGCACTGGACTTCGCCCCGACGGTGCTGATCCTCACGCCGGTGCTCATGCCCATCGTCAAGCAGGCCGGCATCGATCCGGTCTACTTCGGGGTCCTGTTCATCATGAACAACGCCATCGGCCTGCTGACGCCGCCGGTGGGCATCGTGCTCAACGTCGTTTCTGGCGTGGCGCGAGTGCCCATGGGCGCGGTCATCCGGGGTGTCATGCCCTTCCTGCTCGCGCAGGTCTGCGTGATGTTCCTGCTGATCGCCTTTCCTGAGCTCGTGACCAAGCCGCTGGCCTGGCTGCGCGGCCGTTAGCGTCCCGCCATCCCCCATCACCCATCCTTTCCACCCACGAGGAGACTCGACGATGAAGACCCTGATCCGCAAGACCGTGTTCGCTGCCGCTGCCGCGGCTGTTACAGCGCTTGTCAGCGCGCCGGCGAGCGCGCAGTTCACCGAGCGCACAGTCCGCGTCTCCAATGGCATCAACCAGGACCACCCGGTGGGCAACGGCGTCGCCAAGATGACAGCCTGCCTGGCACAGAAGTCCGGCGGCAAGCTGAAGCTCCAGGCTTTCTGGGGTGGGGCGCTCGGCAGCGACCTGCCGGCCACGCAGGCGTTGCGCTCGGGCACCCTGGAGATGGTGATCACCTCGTCGTCACCGCTGGTGGGCATCGTCCCCGAACTCGGCGTCTTCGACCTGCCCTTCCTCTTCGCCAGCGAGGCCGAGGCCGACAAGATCCTCGACGGCGACCTCGGGGCCTTCATGACCAGCAAGATGCCGGCGGCCAACCTGATCAACCTGGCCTGGTGGGAGAACGGCTTCCGCAACCTGACGAATTCGCGCAAGCCGGTCACCAAGTGGGAGGACTTCACCGGCGTCAAGGTCCGGGTGATGCAGAACAACATCTTCCTCGACACCTTCCGCACGCTCGGCGCCAACGCGGTGCCGATGGCCTTCGGCGAGGTCTTCACTGCGCTCGAGACGAGGGCCATCGACGGCCAGGAGAACCCCTTCGTCACCATCGACACCTCCAAGCTCTACGAGGTGCAGAAGTTCCTGTCGGTGACGCGTCACGCCTACACGCCGTTCATGGTGCTGTACTCCAAGCCGCTGTGGGACAAGCTGTCGAAGGACGAACAGTCGGCGCTGCAGGCCTGTGCCGTCGAAGGCCGTGACGAGCAGCGCAAGGTCTCGCGCGCGCTGTCGGAGAAGTCGCTGGCCAACCTGAAGGCGCGCGGCATGCAGGTCAACGACATCGATCCGAAGGAGCGCCAGCGCATGTTCGAGAAGGCCAAGACCGTGTACGAGAAGCACCAGGGCACCATCGGCGCCGACACGGTCAAGCGCATGCTGGACAACCTGGCGCAGATCCGCCGCTGAGGCGCCCAGGCGACCGCCCCATGAAGATCACTGAGCTCGAAACCCTCCGGCTCGGGGAGTTCCCCAACCTTGTCTGGGTGCGCCTGCACACCGACGAGGGGCTGACCGGTCTGGGCGAGACCTTCATGGGCGCGGCCGCCGTCGAGGCCTATCTGCACGAATCGGTCGCGCCCAAGCTGGTCGGGCGCGACCCCCGCCACATCGAGGCCATCGGCCGCGACCTGACCAACTACCTCGGCTGGCGCTCAGCCGGGGTCGAGACGCGCGGCAACTCGGCCGTCGACATCGCGCTATGGGACCTGTTCGCCCAGGCGGCTGGCATGCCGCTGGCCGATGCGCTGGGCGGCCGCGCGCGCGACAAGGTGCGCATCTACAACACCTGCGCCGGCTACAAGTACATCCGCGACGCGCGCGCCCAGGCGGTCGCGAATTGGCACGTCGGCGAGACCGGCGGGCCCTATGAAGATCTCGAAGGCTTCCTGCACCGGGCCGACGAGCTGGCGCTGTCCCTGCTGGAGCAGGGCATCACCGGCATGAAGATCTGGCCCTTCGACATTGCCGCGGAGCGCACGCACGGCTACGACATCTCGCCGGCCGAGCTCGACACCGCGCTCGAGCCCTTCCGCAAGATCCGGCGTGCGGTGGGTGACAAGATGGACATCATGGTCGAGTTCCACTCGCTGTGGAGCCTGCCGATGGCCTGCAAGCTCGCGCATCGCCTGGCCGAGTTCGACACCTACTGGCACGAGGACCCGTTCCGCCTCGACAACCCTGGCGACCTGGCCGAATACGCACGCCACTCCAAGGCCTGGGTCTGCGCCAGCGAGACGCTGTCGTACACGCACGCCTTCCGCGAGTACCTGGAGACCAAGGCCGCTGGTGTGGCGATGCTGGACCTGTCCTGGTGCGGCGGCCTGACCGAGGCGCGCAAGATCGCTGCGCTCGCCGAGGCGCACCACGTGCCGGTTGCGCCTCACGACTGCACCGGCCCGGTGGTCTGGGCCGCGTCCTGCCACTTCTCGATGTTCGCGCGCAACACGCTGATCCAGGAGTGCGTGCGCGCTTTCTACACCGGCTGGTACACCGAGCTGGTCACTGCGTTGCCGACGGTGCAGCGCGGCGAGGTCACGGTGGATTTCACCAAGCCGGGTCTCGGGCTCGAACTGCTGCCCGGCCTGGAGCGGCGGGCCGACGCCATCCGCCGGGTCAGTGGGCGCTAGCGCGCCGCCGACGCAGGAAGAAGGCCCCGCACGCTTGCGGACCGGGGCGGCGTGACAGGGGTCCATCCCTTGAGGGCTTGCAACGTCCCCAGTGCCTGCCCGCGGGGCCGGGGCAGGTCACAATCATTGCAATGACCGAGCATCCCGACCGCGTGCTGCCGCTGCAAGGCGCCTCGAACTTCCGTGACCTGGGGGGCTACCTGGGGCAGGGGGGGCGTCCGGTACGCTGGCGACGGCTGTTCCGCTCCGACCACCTCAGCGCCTTGTCCGCGGAAGACAAGAGCCTGCTCGCCGAGATCGGCCTTGCGCGCAGCTTCGACCTGCGAGGCGAGCGCGAGCGTGCTGCGCATCCTTACGAGCTGCCGGGCGTGCACCAGCACCTGCTGGCTATCGAACCTGTCATCGTCCAGAGCATGCAGGCCATGGCCAGTGAGGGTCGGGCCTTGACGGTAGCCACCTGTGAAGAGCTGATGCGCGACCTGTACCGGCGTCTTGTCGACGAGCAGGCACACCGCTTCGCCGAACTGCTGGATCACCTGATCACTGACGACGCGCCTGCGGTCTTTCACTGCACCGCGGGTAAGGACCGCACCGGCTTCGCAGCGGCATTGATCCTGCTGGCGCTGGGCGTGCCGCGCACCGTGGTGATGAGCGACTATCTGCTGACCAACCGCCATTTCAAGCCGCCGGCGCTGCGCTGGGGCGACCTCGACCCCGATGTCCTGGCCGTGATGTGGCGCGTGCAGGAGGATTTCCTGGAAGCTGCGTTGCAGCGCGTCGACCAAGGCCACGGCGGCATCGACCGCTACCTCGGCACACAACTGGGGCTCGGTCCGGCGGCCCGGGCCGCCTTGCGCGAGCGCTATCTCGAGGTGGCTTGAGGATCAGGAGGCGGCGAGCGCGTTGCCGCGGACCTTGTCCACGAGCACGCGCGCAATCCGCACAGCACCCTCGGCGTCGAGGGCTGCACCATCGGCGCCGGCGGACTGGCCCAGCGTGTCGTCGTCCAGCAGGGCCGGGCCGCCGACGATCAGGCGCACATCCGGGTTCACCGAACTGGCGCGAACCGCCGAGATCGCGTCGGCGAGCACCGGCGCGTGCAGGCTCGATCCGATCGAGAAACCGACGGCGTCGAACCAGACCTGACCCGCCTGGTCCCGCACCTCTGCGAGCGTGGCGCACGGCGTGCTCCAGACAGCCCAGCCGGCGAGCTGGAAGTAGCGGCTCAGCACGAGCAGGCCCAGCGTGTGCTGGGAGCCGGGCACCGGTACGAGCATGACGCGCAGGGCGTCCGGATCGGCCGGCGCATCCGAATCGGGCGGTGGCGCGATCTCCAGCACCAGCCGGCGCAGCAGCGAGGTGGCGATGGTGACGTGGACGAAGTCGCAGGCATCGCCGCCCCAGAGGTCGCCCAGGTGTCGGGCCACCGGAGTCACCAGGTCGGCCAGCAGCGTACGCACCGGCACACCCTGGCCCTTCAGGCGCATGCACAGCGCCCGGGCTGCCTCAAGGTCGTCTTGAAGCGTGGCGTGCGTCAGCGCCTGCAGGTCGGCGGGCCCGATGCGCCCGCGCTGCCCCGTGTCCAGGCCGATGGCCGAGCGTCGCGGTGACGGCGCGGGAAAAGAGGGCGCGGCGGGATTCATTGTGGAGCTCCTTGCGCCGCAAGCTTGCGGGCTGGCAAGCCATCTCGACCCGAAGTGCGGGATGCACTTCATCGGCCGGGGCCTTCGACAGGGCCCCCGGACTCAGGCGAGCGACTGAGAACTGGGGGGCCTTTGCGCCCGCTCATATGCTGATCTGATGTTACCGATTGTCTCTGAGTGTTTTCCCTGGATTTTCACCAAGGACAGCGGGCAGAGACAAGAAAAAAAGGTCCGGCACGCGAACGTACCGGACCTGAACCACCCTTTTGGGGGTGGAGGAGACAAGAGACTGGGACGAAGCCAAAAACTCCGAAGAGTGCTCGCGGCAGGCGTTGACTCCACCCAATGAGCAAAGTCTAGCGAAGTTTTTGCTGCACTGCAACAGAAAATGTGTCCGGGATCTTGACGGTGTGGGGGGCTGCGCATGCTTGATGTGCGGCCCGTGCTCGGCTGGGCCGCTCGTCTATGCGGACCTGACGGGCATGCCGGTGTCTCGGGGGGTTGAAGTCGGTGTGGTGGCCGCTGCCAAACCGCGCGCCACGGCGCGCAGCAGGCGGGGCAGGCGGTCCAGGGCGGCCTCGATAGCCGCGGCGTCATCCTGCTGGGCCGCCGATTCGATCGCCTGGCAACAGGTGGTCAGCGCGGTGGCGCCCAGGGCCACGGCCGATCCCCTGAGCTTGTGTGCCGACCGGCCCAGTTCGTCGATCGCACGACGTTCGCGGGCCTGCCGCATCTGGGTCAGTGTCTCGCTGGCGGTGCGCAGGAAGACCTCAGCGAGCCGGGCGAGCTTGCCACGGTCCTGGCCGAACAGCATCGACAACTGCGACAGATCCACGGCGTACCCTGCCGACGCCTCCGGCAGCCAGCGCCCGACGGTGCGGAACAGGCGGGCCGGCAGCACCGGCTTGGTCTCGAAGTCGTTCATGCCGGCTTCGAGGCACCGCCGCCGGTCGTCGGCGGTGGCGTTGGCCGTCATCGCGATCACCACGAGGTCGCACAGGCTCGGCGTGTCCCTTATGCGGCGCGTGGCTTCGAGACCATCGATGTCAGGCATCTGCATGTCCATGAGGACCGCGTCGAAGCCGGGATCCCGCGTCAAGCGCTCCAAGGCCTGCCGCCCCGTCGTGGCCACGACCACCTCGGCGCCTGCGGACTCCATCAACTCGCGCACCACCTGCTGGTTGAACTCGTTGTCCTCGACGACCAGGATGCGTGCGCCTCGATGGCGACGTCGCATCACATCGAGTTCGGGGTCCTCCGGGCTGCGAGTGGATCCGTGGACCGTGTCCGCCGCGCTGCGGCGGAGCCGCAGGGTGAAGAAGAACGTGCTGCCGACGCCGGGTTCACTGCGTACCCCGATCTGACCCCCCATGCTCTCGATCAGGCGCTTGCTGATTGCCAGGCCCAGGCCGGTGCCGCCGAATTCGCGGGTTGTGGAGCTGTCGGCCTGGCTGAAGGCCTGGAACAGCCTGCCCGACTGCTCGGGCGTGATCCCGATGCCGGTGTCGCGGACGTCGAAGGCAAGTTCGACCGTGTCGGCGTCCATGGCGCTGAGGCCGATGACCAGCCGCACCGATCCGCGGTGTGTGAACTTCACGGCATTGCCGCACAGGTTGAGCAGCACCTGCTCGAGCCGCAGCGCGTCGCCCAGCAGCACATCCGGGACCTCCGGCGCCAGCTCGAGCGCCAGCTCCAGGCCCTTGGCGTGCGCGCTCTCGGACAACAGCGCCAGGACGCGGTCGCCGACTTCGGCCACCCGCAAGGGCGCGAGCTCCAGGATCAGGCTGCCCGCCTCGATCTTCGAGAAGTCGAGGATGTCGCTGACGATGCGCATCAGGTTCTGACCCGCCTGCTCGATCTTGGCCAGGTAGTCCTGCTGCCGCGGCTGCAGCGCGGTGGCCAGGCACAGGTGCGACAGGCCGATGATGGCGTTCAGGGGCGTGCGGATCTCGTGACTCATGTTGGCCAGGAACTGACTCTTGGCCTGGGTGGCCGCCTCGGCCAGTTCCTTGGCGCGCGCGAGCTCTGCCGTGCGCGCGCGCACGCGCTCCTCGAGCTGGAGGTTGTGGTCCAGGATCGTGCGCTCCTGCCGCTTGCGCTCGGTGATGTCAGCCTGGACCGAGACGAAGCGCTCGATCCGCCCGCGTGTGTCCAGCACCGGCGTGATCTGCAGCGCCACCCAATAGGGGCGGCCGTCCTTCGTGCGGTTGAGCAACTCCTCGCGCACCGAGCGGCCCTCGCGCAGCGCCTGCGCGATGCGGGCCACCGCCCGCGGGTCGGTCTCGGCCGCCTGGAGCATGGCTCCGGGCTTGCGGCCGGCGATCTCGGCCAGCGTGTAGCCGGTCAGCTCCGTGAAGGCGCGATTGACCCACTCGGTGCGACCCTGCGCATCGGTGATGATGACCATGTTGTCCGTCGAGCTCGCGACGATGGACAGGCGCGCGAGTTCGTCCTGGGCGAGCTTCTGCCGCGTCACGTCGCGGATCACGCCGACGGTGCCGCCCTCTTCGGTCTGCGCCGTCGAGACCTCGATCCAGGCAAGGCTGCCATCGGGCCGTGGAGCGCGCAACGAGACGGCGGCGGTGCCCGTGCCGACTGCCGCGCCCGCCTGCAGCGACAACCAAGCCTCGCGATCCTCGTCGAGCAGCAGTTCGCTGAGGGATCGGCCCAGGCAATCCTGAGGGGCGCGGCCGAAAATGGCCTGCGCGGCCGGATTCAAGAACACGATGCGACCGCCGGCATCGCTCTCGAACACCACCTCCGACAGCATCTCGACCCGCCGCCGCATGCGCTTCTCGGCAGCGACGAGCGCCTCCGTCAGGCGGTAGGTCGCCTCGACGTGCAGGTCGGTGGCAAGCGTGGGCCCGGCGCTGTCAGAGCCCGAGGCCATGGGGGCGCGCTCCTACCGGTGGGTCAGACGCCCACGCCCTGCAGTTCGCGCAGGACCTCGGCGCTGGTGGCCGCCCGCCCGTACAGCGGGAAGATGGTCTGGCAGAAGAAGTCCTGCTCCTGCGGCGTACGAGCCGAGGTGCAGTCCGACAGGATCGTGACCGCGTAGCCGCGCTCATAGGCCGCGCGGCCGGTGGAGTCGATGCACAGCGAGGTGACCATGCCGGCGACCAGCACGTCGTGGATGCCCCGTTCGCGCAGTACCTGGTCGAGCGTGGTGCTGGAGAAGGCGTTGAAGCCGACCTTGCCCTGGACGTACAGGATGCGGTCGCCGAAGGTCTGCAGCTCGGGGATGGTGTCGGCGCCGGCGCTGCCTTCCTTGAAGGCGCCGGACTGCTTGATCGTCCCCAGGATGCCCACCGAGTGGGCGAGTGCGCGGTAGTCCGGCGTGAGCACGATGGGCGTCGAAACCAGCGTCATCGGCGTGGCGGCTACCGCGCGGATGAAGGCCAGCGTGCTCGCGAGCACTCGGTCCACCCGGTCGGGCTCCTCGACCACGCCGCGCAGGATACCGCCCGGCGCGAAGTAGTCGTTCTGGTAGCCCACGAGGATCAGGGCGGTGGTGCTCGGGTTCATCGGACGGCTCCTGTGCGAGGGTGAGAACGGCGGACGGGTGGCTGGCACGCCGCTGGCGCGGTCGGAGTGCTTTTGCGGCGTGTCAGCGCCGCTGCTGCAGCGCCTGCCAGACCTTCTGCGCCGTGAACGGCATCTGTATCGCCAGGGCCACGGCGCGCGGCACGCCGGCGCCCAGCAGCGCATCGACGACGGCGTTGGCCACCACCGGGGTCGCGCCGATCGTGCCCAGCTCGCCGACGCCCTTGGCCCCCAGCAGGTTGGTCTTGCACGGTACCGAGGTGTCGAACAGGGTCTTGAAGCCGATGAAGCCGTCGGCGCGCGGCATCGCGTAGTCCATGAAGCTCGCGGTCAGCAGCTGTCCCGCATCGTCGTAGACGACCTGCTCGCACAGCGCCTGACCAATGCCCTGGACCGCGCCGCCCTCGACCTGGCCTTGCACGATCTGCGGGCTGATCACGCGCCCGATGTCGTTGACGCTGGCGTAGGCGACGACCTCGACCTCGCCGGTGCCAGGGTCGATCTCGACCTCGCTGATGTGGGCGGCATTGGGCCAGCTCGCCGCGCTGGCGCTGGCTTCGGCGGCCACCGTGATCAGGCCGCCGCTCTGGCGCTCGGCGAGCTCGAACAGGCCGATGCGCAGGTCGGTGCCGACGACGTTGAAGGCGCCGGCGCGGTACTCGATGTCCGCGGGCGCAGCCTCGAGCGCCTGGGCGGCGAGCTCGCGCGCATGGTCGACCGTGCGCTCGCTGGCCACGCGCACCGCACCGCCGCCGGTGAACAGCGAGCGGCTGCCGGCGCTGCCGAAGCCGTTGGCGCGGTCGGTGTCGCCCTGCAGGATGCGGATGCGGTCGATGGGCACGCCGAAGACGTCGACCGCGAGCTGGGCGTAGCTGGTGGCGATACCCTGGCCCATGGCCATCGTCGCCGAGCTGAGTTCGATGATGCCGTCAGCGCGGACCTGCACCCGCACCTTCTCGGTCAGGGCATTGCCGCCTGTCCACTCGAGGAAGGTGGTCACGCTGCGGCCGCGCAGGCGGCCGCGCGCTGCGGAGTCGGTCGCACGTGCCTGGTACCCTGCCCAATCGCCGAGTACGAGCGCCTGGTCGAGCATCTTCTCGAACTCGCCGGTGTCGTAGACCTGCCGCGTCGGGCTGGTGTAGGGCATCTGCTGCGGCTGCACGAGGTTGCGTCGGCGCAACTCGGCCGGGTCCAGGCCGGTGACGCGCGCTGCCTCGTCCATCAGGCGCTCGACAACGTAGATGGCCTCGGGCCGGCCCGCGCCGCGGTAGGCGGCCAGGGGACCGGTGTTGCTCAACACCGCGGTGGCGTGCAGGTCGACGACCGGGATGTCGTAGACGCTCGTGGCGACGAAGGGGCCGAGCACGAGCGGGATCATGACGCCGGTCGGGATGGCGTAGGCGCCGACGTTGGCATGTGTACGTTGGCGCATCGCAAGCACGCGGCCGCGGGCGTCCAGCGCCAGCTCGGCCGTGGTGCGCCAGTCGCGTGCGTGCACGGCTGCCATGAACTCCTCGAGCCGCTGCGCGCGCCAGCGCACCGGGCGCTGCAGCGCGCGCGCGGCGTGGGCGACGACCAGGTCTTCGGGGTACAGGCCGGTCTTCATGCCGAAGCCGCCGCCTACATCACCGACCTTGACCCGGATCTGCTCTTTGCTCATGCCTGGCAGCAGCGCCGCCAGGCTGTCGCGGATGCCGGTGGGCATCTGGTTGGACAAGGTCACGAGCAGCCGGCCGGTGCCCGGCTCGGGCTCGGCCAGGATGACGCGGGGCTCGATCGGCGAAGGCGCGAGGCGCTGGTTGACGAGTTCGAGCCTCACCACGTGCGCTGCGGCCGCGAAGGCGGTGGCGCAGGCGGCGGCATCGCCGTCGCGCCCCTCGGCGCAGATGTTGTCCGGCGCCTGCTCGCAAAGCGCCGGCGCCCCGGGCGTCATCGCGGCCTCGAGCGTCGTGACCGCGGGCAGTTCTTCATAGTCGACCATCACCGCCTCGGCCGCGTCGACGGCGGCCTCGCGCGTTTCGGCAACGACCGCGGCGACAGCCTCGCCCACATAGCGGACGACCTCGTGCGCGAGGGCGCGCCGCGGCGACGAGGCCGACGGCGTGCCGTCGGGGCGCTTGAAGGCCGGCGGTGGCGCGGCCAGCGGCTTGACCCCGGCAGCCACCAGCTCCGCGCCGGTGTAGACCGCCAGCACCCCCGGCAGCGCCAGCGCGGCCGCGGCGTCAATGGCGGCGATGCGCGCATGCGCATGCGGCGAACGCACGAAGACCAGGTGCGCCAGACCCTCGCGCTGCAAGTCGTCCGTGTACTGGCCCCGACCGCTGACGAGCGTGGGGTCCTCGATGCGGCGCACGGTGTGGCCGCTGCCGAAGCGCAGCGCTTCGCCTGACAGTTCTTTCGGCGCGTTCATGCCTGGACTCCCTGGGCGGTGGCGCCTTGCATGGCCTGCGCGGCCTGCCGCACCGCGGCGATGATGTTGACGTAACCGGTGCAACGGCAGAGGTTGCCCTCGAGCGCATGCGCGATCTCGGCGTCGCTGGGGGCAGGGTTCGTGCGCAGCAGGCCGGCGGCAGCCATCAACATGCCCGGCGTGCAGAAGCCGCACTGCAGGCCGTGGCAGGCCATGAAAGCGTCCTGCAGCGGGTGCAGGCCCTCGGCGGTGGCGACCGTGCCGGCAAGTGCCGCCAGCCCCTCGACCGTCGTGACCTCGCGGTCCTGGACTTGCAGCGCCAGCACGCTGCAGCTCTTGACTGGCTGGCCGTCTACGAGCACGGTGCAGGCGCCGCACTGCGCGGTGTCGCAGCCGCTGTGGGTGCCCGTCAGATGCCTGACCTCGCGGATCAGGTCGACGAGCAGGGTCGTGGGCGCCGCCTCGGTGGCGACGGCCTGGCCGTTCAGGAGGAGATTCATTGCGGGCATGATTTCAGGCGGTGTGGTGACTGTCGTCCCGTGCGTGGGGTTCGATGCGTGCTCTGCGTGGCCCCGGGATCTGCTGGGTGTGACGTGACAGGCTACGGGTTGCGTCAGGCGACGGGCGCAGCCCGATCGTAGCCCGTTGCCGGGCCGGCTTGCTCGCCACGCCGCGGCAGCCCGGCGCCGTGGTTGCCCAGGTCCCAGAACAATCCCGTCATCAGCTCGAGCGCCTCGCGCGCCACGGGCGCCAGGAGGTGCTCGTCGGGGGCATGCTGGTTGCAGGCCGGGTAGCTGTGCGGCACCCAGACAGTGGGCAAGCCCAGGAGGTCGGCAAAGACGTCGTTCGGCAGCGAGCCGCCCAGGTTGGGCAGCAGCGCCGGAGCCATGCCGCTCGTGCGCTCCAGACTGTCGAGCGTGAAACGCACCCACGGGTTGCCCGGGTCGAGCCGGGTGGCCTGTGTGATCACCGGTTCGCCAACCTCGACCGCGCCGAAGCCGTGCGCTGCCAGGTGCCGTTGGACATGCTCGCGCAATCCGGCTGTGTCGGTGCCGACGACAAAGCGCATGTGCATCGTGGCTCGCGCCATCGGCGGGATGGCGTTGACGGGATGATCGGGGTTCCCGGTGCGGTAGGCCAGTACTTCCAGTGTGTTCCACGCGATCACGCGCTCCACGGGGCTCAGGCCGGGCTCGCCCCAGTCGGTATCGACGGCAGGGTCCCCAGGCGCGGGCTCGATGGCCAGGTCCGCCAGGGCTTGCCGCACGGGTTCCGGGATCGATGGCGGGCGCAGCGCCTGCACCATGATGCGGCCGCGCGCATCCACAAGGCAGGCGATGGCGTGCGCGAGGACGGTGCCCGGGTTGCGCAACAGTCCACCCCAATTGCCCGAGTGATGGGCACCGTCGCGCGACCGCAGCACGAGGTCGAAGTTGGCCACCCCGCGCGAGCCGAGGAAGACCGTGGGCCGGTCGCGCTGCCATCGCGGGCCGTCGCTGGCGATCAGCACATCGGCGGCCAGCGCCTCGCGCTGCGCGGCGCAGAAGGCGGCCAGTCCTGGGGAGCCGGTCTCCTCGCCGGTTTCGAACAGCCAGGTCGCGTTGAAGCCAAGACGCCCGCGAGCCGCCAGCACCTGCCCCAGCGCGGCGAGGTTGATGCTGTGCTGCCCCTTGTTGTCGGCCGTGCCGCGCCCGTACAGACGCTCGCCTTCGGCGGCCAAGGTCCACGGGCCGGATCCGCGGCTCCAGGAGACGTCCTGGCCGCGGATCACGTCGCCATGCCCGTACAGCAGCACGGTCGGCAGGGCGTCGTCCTCGTGTCGTGTGGCCATGAGGAGCGGCCCGGCCCCCGCGACCGGGTTGTCGTGTACCGCGCCGCGAAAGCCCAGCGCCAGGACGGTGGGCATGAGCTCGTCGTCGAGGTAGGCGCGCAGCCGCGATCCCCCGGCCGGCTCCTGGCTTTCGGTGCGGAACGCCACGCGGCGAGCGAGGTCGCGCGCGAAGTGGCCGCTGTCGAAGTGCGCACGCGCCAGATCGAGGGCGTGTTCGCGGCTGCTCACAGGGCGCGCCGGGCTCAGGATGCGCCCACGAGGACGAAGTGCTCGACGACCGGCGGCTGCGCGAAGAAGGGTCCGACGATGGCGCGCCACTGCGGGAACAGCGGCCCCTGGCGGAAATGCACCGTATGGTCTTCCAGGGTCGCCCAGCGGATGGTCAGCAGGTAGCGCTCCGGGCTCTCGACCCCTTTGTGGACCTGCCACCCGAGGAAACCCTGGGCCTGCGCGATCACCGTTGTCACGCCTTGCTGGATGGCCTCGTCGAATTCGGCCTGGCGGCCGGGCGGGATTCTGATGTCGGCGACTTCGAGGATCATCGGGGTTCCTTGGGCTTCAGGGAGGTGGCGGCTCAGGATAGAGCCCGCGTGTGCGCGCCATCAGCCGCGCCAGGCCGAGCAGGCTGTCCAGGTGCGGCGTGGGCACGGCCAGGCGCTGGCCGACCTCGCGCACGGCGCCGAGCAGGGCGTCGATCTCCAGAGGCCGCCCGCTTTCGACGTCCTGCAGCATCGAGGTGCGGAAGGCCCCGAGCTTGCGCGTGACGGCGTGTCGGTCCTCGGGCTCCTGCTCGATCGGGATGCCGAAGCGCTCCCCGATGGTGCGTGCCTCGAGCATGACGGCGCTGATGTAGGCGCGCACCAGCGGGTCGTCGAGGATGCGGTCCGTGGAGGCGCCCGTCAGCGCCGACACGGGGTTGACCGTCATGTTGCCCCAGAGCTTGAACCAGATGTCGCGCTGGATGCGCGCGCTGCGTTCGACCTCGAAGCCGGCGCGTTCGAGCACGCCGGCCAGGGCCTGAACGCGCGGGCTGACGCCGCCGGCGGGCTCGCCCAGGATGAGGCGCCTGCCCTGGACCAGGCGGACCTGGGCTGGCGCGGGTGTGGCCGCGCTGAAGTGGACGACGCAGCCGACGACGCGCTCGGTCGGGATGTGGGCGCGGATGTGGTCGTCCGCGTCCACGCTGGCCAGGCGCAGCCCGTCGCAAGGGCCGCTCAGCCCGTCGAAGAACCACCAGGGCACACCGTTCATGGCCACCAGGACGGTCGTGTCCTGATGGCAGAGCGCGCCGATGGCCGGCGCGGCGGCGGACAGCGCCGGGCCCTTGACGGCCACGACGACCACGTCCTGCGCACCGAGCGCGGCCGGGTCTTCGCTGGCGGGCAGACGCAGGTGCAGTGCAGGCGCCTGAGGTGACTCGAGTCGCAACCCGTCATGCTGCAAGGCCCGCAGCGTCGCCCCGCGCGCCAGTGCGCTGACCTCGACTTCGCCGGCAGGCAGCCGGCCTGCGAGCCAGGCCGCGAACACGCCGCCCACCGCTCCGGCACCGACGATGCAGACTTTCATCGGGGGATTGTTCCACGGCGGCTGCGGGACGTTCCGGCGTGCGATCGGGGTTCAGCGGCTCGTGGCCGCGTTCTATGCGGGGGTCAAGGCCGCACGGCCGGGACTTCCACCGCCAGGCCGCGGTCACGCCAGGCCAGGTAGACCTCCAGGGCCCGCATCTCGTCGGAGCCGGCGGCATAGGGCTCGGCGCGCACCCCGGTCATGCAGTTGCGCAGGCGCCGCTGCAGCGAACCGAGCCCCTGCCACTCGAGCCTGTAGGTGGGATAGCCCACGGCATTGCCCGGAGGGATCACCGCGCCGCCGAGCCGGCCGCCCGCGCGCTCGTCGTGGCATTGCGCGCACGACAGGTCGAGTTGCCCAAGGCGCTGTTGCCACAGCACCTGGCCACGCTCGCGCCAGGGCGTCAGGCGCGTGTCGTCCGGTGGGCGCATGGGCAGGCCCCGGGAGGCGTGGGCCACGGCCGCCTCGAGCGCCAGCAGCGCTCCACCGCCCGCGGCAGAGGGCGCCAGCCCCTGGTGCCGGGTGCGGCACTGCGCGATGCGCTCGCTCAGGGTGGCCGGCTTGTCGAGCAGCGCGTCCCAGGCCGGGTAGCTCGTTGCCGTGCCGCGCAGTCGTTCCGCGGGTGTGGCGCCGTGGCAGTCGGCGCAGGCGCGCGCCGCGGCGCCCTCGCGCCGGGTCCACAGCGCCTGGCCTTCGAGCACCCACAGCATCCCGGGGTTGAGCGATTCGTCGCGCTGCATGGCCTGCAGTTCTCGGCTCATCAGGTCGTAACCACTGCGCCACGCCGGCTGGCCACCCGCGCCCCGGGTGCCGACCAACAAGCCAGCGAGCACCACGGCGGCCAGAGCCGGACCGAAAGTCCGCGGACTGGGGCGCCGCCAAGCCCAGGCGCGCCGGCCTTGGGTCTGCGCGCGACGCACGGCCGGCCTCGCCTCGGACGGCGCCGTCTTCACGCCACCTGCAGTGTCGCCACGTGCTCGTGAGTGAAGCCGCTGTCGCCCTCCCAGGTGCAGGTCAGCGGGCCGGTGATGGTGGCCACGGTGTGGAAGACGATCAGGGGATTGGCCGCGATGGCCGGGTGCAGGTCGGCGCTGAAGACGGTTTGGCCGTCATACCGGCAGCTGAAGCGACGGATGATGTTGCGCGGCAGGACGCGCCCTTCGCTGTCGGGCCGGTGCCCCGTCTCCATCGGATGGGCGACGAGAGCACGGACCTCGATCACCTCGCCCTTGCGGGCTTGTCGCGGCAGCGTGACGATGGCGCGGGTCATGGCCGTCTCGCCGGTGGGCGCCCGTTGGCCTGCGGGACTCGATGAACGCGATCCGACATGGTCTCCTCACTCCTCGATGCAGGCCGCCAGCGTCACGAGCACATCGACCGTGCGTGTCCAGACCGTGCCGTCCGACAGTTTCGCCGCGGCGATCACCCGCTGCGACGTCGCCAGGCGGATGCGGGTAGCCACGCGGGCGCGGCCGGCGCGCGGACCGAGTGTGAACTCGGCGACCTCGGGCAGCGGATTGCGACCGGTGAACAGGGCGATCGCGGCCACATGGTCGCCTTCGCTCATCGGGCTTGCCACGGACACGGTCACCGGCACGGCGTTGCCGTTCTCGACCAGTTCCGGCAGGTCGAACTCCACCCGACCTTCGCGCACCGCCGCACCGCCAGCGAAGCGGCTGAGCGCCGCCTGAAGCTGGGGCGAATCGCGCAGGTCCGGCGTCGCAGCTGCGGCGGATACCGGCACCGCACAGGCCATCAGCGCGAGCCCGGAACCGATCAGACACCCTCGGCGTGACATCGCCACGCCCGCTCGCGACCCAACGGGGGGCGCGGCGACGGCCTCTTTCATTTCAAGCCCTCCAGGTAAGCCACGACATCCTCCACTTGCTGCGCGTCCAGGATCGGCCGGCCACGCCAGGTCGCGCTGACGCGGCTCAAGCCCTCGGTGCGGTGAAAGGACGGCATCACCGACGCCGGGTTCAGTCGGCGCGCATCGACGATGCGCAGCCGCAACTGCGCCGCCGTCCAGCGGCTTCCTGCCCCGGACAGGTCGCTCGACAGGTTGCCTGGCGATCGCTCCTCGGGCAGCGGGGCCTGGTGGCACAGCAGGCACAGGCCCGTGCGGCGGTCGGCGACGATGGCCCGGCCCCGGGCGGGGTCGCCGCGCAGGCCGAGCAGGGGCTGCTCGATCCCGTCGCCTTCGACCTCGTGAGGCGCGACGCCCGCAGCCGGTGCCGCGGGCGCCGTGGCAGCCATGCCCAGAGCCAGGGCGACACCCGCGGCGCCTTGACTCCCGCCCAGCCTCATGCCTTGAGACTGTGCCTGCTCAGCGGCAAGTCGCGGATGCGCTTGCCGGTGGCGGCGAAGATCGCGTTCAGCACCGCGGGCGCTGCCACGGCGATGGTCGGCTCGCCGACACCGCCCCAGAAGCCGCCCGAGGGCATGACGATGGACTCGACCTTCGGCATCTGCGCGATCTTCAGGCAAGGGTAGGTGTCGAAGTTCTTCTGCTCGATCGCGCCGTCCTTGACGGTGCAGGCCTGGAACAGCATCGCGCCCAACCCGTAGACGAAGGAGCCCTCGATCTGGGCCTCGATCTGCTGCGGGTTCACGGCGTAGCCGCAGTCGGTGGCGGCGACGATGCGGTGGATCGTCAATTCGCCGTCGGCCGTGACCGAGACCTCGGCGCAGGCGGCGACGTAGCTGCCGAAGCCGTGGGTCTGGGACAGACCGCGGAACACCTTCATGCCCTTGACGTCGGGCGCCGGACGGCCCCAGCCGGCGCGCTCGGCCACCGCGTCCAGCACCGCCAGATGCTTGGGATGGCGTGCCATCAGCTTGCGCCGCAGCGCCAGCGGATCCTGCTTCGTCGCGTGCGCGACCTCGTCGATGAAGCACTCCAGGTACAGGGCGTTCTGGTTCAGGTTGACCCCGCGCCAGAACCCTGGCGGCACATGCGGGTTGCGCATCGCATGGTCGACGAGCAGGTTCGGGAAGCTGTAGCCGATCATGGCTTCGCCGCCGCCCGCGTTCAGGCCCTGGAAGACGACCGGGTCGAGACCGTTGCGGATGTTCTGAGGGAACACGGCGGCCAGGATGGACTGACCCGAGATGCGCATGTGCAGCCCGGTGACCTCACCCCGTTCGTCCAGAGCCGCTGTCATCTTGCACTGGGTCACCGGGTGGTAGCGACCGTGCTGCATGTCCTCCTCGCGCGTCCACATGAGCTTGACGGGCGTTCCCGGCATCTCGCGCGCGATCAGCACCACCTGCGTGACCCAGTCGGCCATGCCCCGGCGCCCGAAGCCGCCGCCCAGCGGCAGCTTGTAGACGTCGCATTTCGCCGGGGGCAGTCCGGCGGCAGCGGCCGTGGCAGCCAGCGCCGACTCGCCGTTCTGCGTCGGGGTCCAGACCTCGCACCGCTCGGGCGTCCAGACCGCCGTAGCGTTCATGGGCTCCATCGTCGCGTGGTTCTGGAAGGGGTAGGAGTACACCGCCTCGACCTTGCGCGCGGCCTTGGCGATCGCATCCTTGGCGTCGCCGTTGCGGTTGCCCACGGCGGCCTCCGGCGCATCCAGGCCGGCCTTCAGCGTCGCGTCGATGCCCGCTTGCTGGATGGCCGCGTTGGGTCCGAAGTCCCAGTCGATGGGTAGCGCCTCGAGCGCGGTCTTGGCGCGCCACCAGGTGTCGGCGACGACCGCCACCGCGCTGTCGCCCACCTTCACCACCTTGCGCACGCCGGGGCGGGAGGCGATGGCGCTGGCATCGAAGCTGCGGACCTTGCCGCCGAAGACCGGGCAGTCGCGGATGGCGGCGTTCAGCATGCCGGGCAGCTTCAGGTCAGCACCGTAGACGAGGGCGCCGGTGGTCTTCTCGACGGTGTCCAGACGGGCCAGGCGCGCGCCGACGAGTTTCCAGTCCTTCGGGTCCTTCAGCGGCGGGTTCGCCGGCACCTGCAGCTTGGCTGCCGCCGCGGCGACCTGGCCATAGGTCGTGCGGCGGCCCGAGCCGGGGTGCGTGATCACGCCGGCCGCCACGCGGCAATCCGCTGCGGGCACGCCCCAGCCGTCGGCCGCAGCCTGCACCAGCATCATCCGCGCTGCAGCACCGCCCTTGCGCACGTAGTCCTGCGATTCGCGGATGCCACGGCTGCCACCGGTGGAGAAGTTGCCCCAGACGCGGTTGCGCGCGAGGTTCTGGCCGGGCGTGGGGTACTCGGTGGTGACCCGGGCCCAGTCGCATTCCAGTTCCTCGGCCACCATCTGTGCCAGGCCGGTCAGCGTGCCCTGGCCCATCTCGGAGCGGGCGATGCGGATGATCACGCGCTCGTCGGGCTGGACGACGACCCAGGCATTGACCTCGGGCGTCTTCGCGGCCGCACCTTGCTGGGCGCGCGCCGGCAGCGACACCTGGAAGCCGACGACGAGAGAGCCGGCGGCAGCGGCACTGCCGATGAAGCGACGACGGCTGATTCCCGTGGCTGGCGCGACGCCGGCGCTGCTGCGGGCCTGTTCCTCGAATGCATCCTGATAGAGCTTGCTCATGTTCAGGCCCTCCTCGTGACGTGGACGATGTCCAGACCGGCCGACCGCACTTCCGCGCCGGCGGCCACCTTGATCGCGGCGCGCACCCGGTTGTAGGTGCCGCAGCGGCAGATGTTGGTGATCGCGTCGTCGATATCGGCGTCGGTAGGCTTGGGCTTGTCCTTCAGCAGCGCCGCCGCTGCCATGATCATGCCGCTCTGGCAGTAGCCGCACTGCGGCACGTCCAGCGCCGCCCAGGCCTTCTGCACCGGGTGGCTGCCGTCGGGCGACAGGCCCTCGATGGTCGTGATCTTCTGCGTCGGCTGCACGGCCGCCGCGGGAAGGACGCAGGAGCGGATCGGCGCGCCGTCGATGTGCACGGTGCAGGCGCCGCACTGGGCGACGCCGCAGCCGTACTTGGTGCCGGTCATGCCGAGATGCTCTCGCAGCACCCACAGCAGCGGAGTGTTGCCTTCTGCCTCGTAGTTCAGCAGCTGGCCGTTGACATGAAGTTGGGGCATGGGGGCGGTCTCCTCGGTGCGTGGGCTGCGGCGCCCGTGTTGCTGTCGGTAAATATGATCATGAAAGGCGTTCGCCTGCCAAGTATTCTTCATTCGAACCTGGTGTCGAGTGAGGTCATTTTTCCCGGGTTTTCCCGGTGCCCAAGGTCGCTCGCGACCGCCGTCGGCGCGGGGGGGGGCCGAACCCGAACCTGAACCCGAGCCCGCCGGTCCGGGTACCCGACAATCCGGATGCGCCGGCTGGCCCGGCTCGACCGGCCCTGCACCCAAGACATGAGCGACCTGCCCACCCCCGCGACCCTCGCGCCTGGCGCGCTTCTGGACAGTGACCATCCTGCCGTGGTGGACTTCGCGCGCCGCCATGGCTCGGGCCTCAGCAGCCGGGAGCGTGCCGTGGCGCTGTACTACGCCGTCCGGGACGGCTTCCGCTACGACCCCTACCGCATCGATCTCTCGGTGGCCGGGATGCGGGCCAGCGGTGTCCTCGACATCGGCGTGGGCTGGTGCGTGACCAAGGCCGGGCTGTTGGCCGCGGCCGCGCGCGCTGCCGGCATTCCCGCCCGCGTGGGCTACGCCGATGTGCGCAACCACTTGAGCACCGAGCGCCTGCGCCGCACGATGCAGACCGATATCTTCGTCTGGCACGGCTATGTCGAGCTGTGGCTGGACGGGGCCTGGCGCAAGTGCACGCCGGCCTTCAACATCGAGCTGTGCGACCGCTTCGGCCTGCTGCCGCTGGACTTCGACGGCGTGGCCGATTCGCTCTACCACCCCTTCGACAAGACCGGCCAGCGCCACATGGAGTACGTCGCCCACCACGGCAGCTTTGACGACGTGCCGCTGCAGCGCATCATCGAGGGCTTCCGCAGCACCTACCCGAATTGGGTCGAGGCCCCAGCGACGGGCGGCGGGGCCGATTTCGACGCCGATGTGGCGCGCGAGGCGCGCTGAGCGCCGACCCGGGCTGTCCCGGGCTTGAATTCAACGTCCCCATCCCCAGTTTTCGGCATTCCGGCGACGTTGCGGCGCCGGACGCCCCTTTCCATGAGCACAAGACGATGAGCAAGCAGACCCATTCCTTCCAGGCCGAGGTGCAGCAGATCCTGCACCTCGTCACGCACTCGCTGTACTCGAACAAGGAGATCTTCCTGCGCGAACTGGTCTCCAACGCGTCGGATGCCTGCGACAAGCTGCGCTTCGAGGCGCTGGACAACGCCGCGCTGTACGAGGACGCGCCCAATCTCGACATCCGGGTCTTCTTCGACGCCGACGCAAAGACGCTGACCCTGCGCGACAACGGCATCGGCATGAGCGCCGAGGAGGCCGTCGCCCACCTGGGCACGATCGCCAAGAGCGGCACGCGCGAGTTCATGGCCCGCCTGGAGGGCGATCAGAAGAAGGACGCCAACCTGATCGGCCAGTTCGGCGTGGGCTTCTATTCGGGCTTCATCGTCGCCGATCGCATGACGGTGGAGACCCGCCGCGCCGGCCTGCCCGCGGACCAGGGCGTGCGCTGGAGCAGCACCGGCACCGGCGACTTCGAGGTCGAGGCGATCGTCAAGCCCGAACGCGGCACCGACGTGATCCTGCACCTGCGCGACGACGAGGCCGAGTTCCTCTCGACCTGGAAGCTCAAGTCCATCATCTCGAAGTACTCCGACCACATCTCGCTGCCCATCCTGATGAAGAAGGAGGAGTGGGACTCCGAAGCGAAGCAGCAAGTCGTCAAGGACGAATGGGAGACGGTCAACAAGGCCGCGGCCCTGTGGACGCGCAGCAAGAGCGAGGTCACCGACGCCGAGTACCAGGACTTCTACAAGCAGATCTCCTACGACAGCGAGGCCCCGCTGGCTTACACGCACAACCGGGTCGAGGGCCGCAGCGAGTACACGCAGCTGCTGTACGTGCCCGCCAAGGCGCCGTTCGACCTGTGGAACCGCGACAAGCGCGGCGGCGTCAAGCTCTACGTCAAGCGCGTCTTCATCATGGACGACGCCGAGGCCTTGATGCCGGTGTATCTGCGCTTCGTCAAGGGCGTGATCGACTCGGCCGACCTGCCGCTGAACGTCAGCCGCGAATTGCTGCAGGAAAGCCGCGACGTCAAGGCCATCCGCGAAGGCTCGACCAAGCGCGTGCTGTCCATGCTCGAGGACGTGGCCGAGAACCAGAAGGACAAGTACGCGGAGTTCTCGCGCCAGTTCGGCGCGGTGCTGAAGGAGGGCGTGGGCGAGGACTTCGCAAACCAGGAGCGCCTGGCGAAGCTGCTGCGCTTTGCTTCGACGCAGGCCGACGAAGGTGTCGCGTTCGCCGACTACGTTTCGCGCATGAAGGACGGCCAGGAGGCGATCTACTACATCACCGCCGAGACCCTGGCCGCGGCCAAGGGCAGCCCGCAGCTCGAGGTCTTCCGCAAGAAGGGCATCGAGGTCCTGCTGCTGACGGACCGGGTGGATGAGTGGATGCTCAGCCACCTGTACGAGTTCGACGGCAAGCCGCTGCAGAGCGTGGCCAAGGGTGCGGTCGATCTGGGCAAGCTGCAGGACGAGGCCGAGAAGCAGTTGGCCGAGGAGGCCGCCGAGGCCTTCAAGCCGTTGCTGGAGAAGCTGCAGGCCGCGCTGAAGGACCGCGCCAAGGAAGTGCGCACCACCACCCGGCTCGTCGATTCACCCGCATGCCTGGTGGTCGAGGACGGGGCGATGAGCGCGCACCTGGCGCGGATGCTGAAGCAGGCCGGGCAGGCGGCACCGTCCGCCCAGCCCATCCTCGAGGTCAATCCCGCACACGCTCTGGTGAAGAAGCTCGACGACGCCGCGCGCTTCGACGACCTGGCCCACCTGCTGTTCGACCAGGCCGTGCTCGCCGAGGGCGGACAGCTCGAGGACCCTGCGGCGCACGTGCAGCGGATGACGCGCTTGCTGACGGCCTAAGGCCCACCCCGCTGTTCGGCGCGCCGCCGCAGGGCGGCGGTGATCTCGTCGCGGATCTCTTCGTCGCTGTTCAGCGGCTGCGTGGCATCGGCCATCGGCGTCAGCCGGCCCGTGGCCGCATCCCAGTCGACCGGGCCGTAGACCGCCGGCTGGCCGGTCTGGCGCAGGAACTGGTCGTATGCGTCGCCGCTGGAGTAGTGCCAGAACTCCCAGGGATAGGCCACGAAGCCGTGGCGCGCCATCAAGGCCGTGATTTCACGCCGGTGGTGCCGGGCCTGGGCCGACACGTAGGGGGAATCCATCGGCGTGCGCGCCGACATGTCGATGTAGGGCGCGCCGCGGTCCACCTCCGTGCCGGGCGCGTCGCGCAGCACCACCGAGAGGTCGATGGCGCTGCCTGACATGTGCGTGCCGAACTTCGGCACCGTGGCCACCAGCGCCGAACAGCGCCTGAACATGAACTCCGCAGACGGCTCGCGGCCGCCGAGTTCCCACATCACCCGCTCCAGGATCGCATCGAACACCGCGGGTGTGCGCCCAAGGTACTTCTGCATCTCTCGCGAGCGAAAGCCGTCCTCGATCCGCAGCGCCCAACCGCGCGCGTTCATCTCGCGCGCCGCGCCCAGGAAGCCAGGAATCTGCCCTTCGCGCAGGCAGAAGACCCGCGGCAGCCCGCGCACATGGGGCTGGTCGGTGAAGTAGACGTCCACCCCGGCCGCGTCGGCGGCCGAGGGCAGGTCCACGAGCGCCTGCCCGCACTCGACCACGGGGTAGGGCAGGATGCTCTCGAACATGAAGCGCCAGGCTGCCTCGAGCTGTTGCGTCCAGTACTGCCGCTCTTGGTCTTGCCGCTGGGCCATGTGGAGTTCCTTCGGGGTGCGCCTGGGTCATCGGCCTTGCTCGGCGACCGCGCCGGGGCAGCCCAGTGGCACCCAGATGATAGGGGTGGCCATGCCTGGGCACGGCTGCCTTCCGTGGTTGACGACCGCCATTCGCATCGCAGCGGGGCAGGGCGCCCGCGTTTGGGGGGCGTTGAGCGCGATTCGTTTCGTCGGACGAGTCGTTCGATGTCCTCGGCCAGGGCGCGTGCCAGACTCCGGGCCGATCAGGAGGCTTCATGAAATTCATCGATTCCAACCCCGACTTCCCCATCAGCTCCGCCGTGATCCATTCCGGCAGGACCTTCGAGGCCGTGGTGACCGGCATTCCCGATGGCCAGAGCAAGCCGGTTCCCGGTGGCGCGGCCGCCGAGATGCGCGAGGCCTTCCGCCAGCTCGATGCCCTGCTGAAGGAGGCTGGCGTCGACCGTCGTGCCGTCTGCACGGCGCGCCTTTACCTGCACAACGTGATCCACGATGTCCCGGAGGTCAATGTCGTCTGGAAGGAGTACTTCGGCAACCATGCCGTCGTGCGGCGCTGCTATGGGGTCGTGCTGCAGGCCGGCATGCGGGTGGAGGCCGCATTCACCGCCGAGATCCCCTGACT
The DNA here is from genome assembly GCA_903876715.1 of uncultured beta proteobacterium. Taxonomy (GTDB): domain Bacteria; phylum Pseudomonadota; class Gammaproteobacteria; order Burkholderiales; family Burkholderiaceae_C; genus Rubrivivax. Next base: position 2,352 of record CAIRBF010000147.1, on the reverse strand, counting down.
CAGCAGGGGCGCCCTACGGCGCCCCCGCCATCGCCGCGCGGGAGCCTGCGGCCAGGCGTCACAACAGCGCCCGTGCCGCCTCGATGCGCAGCGCCAGTGGGACGCTCGGGTGGTTCATGACGGCCTTGAGGAACGCAGCGGGGTTGTCGTGAGGGCCGCCCAGGTCCGGTGCTGGCGCCGCGGGGGGCGAGGGCTGGTCGGACCTGCCGCCCGCGCTGTCCGCGGCGGGGGCAGCCGGCCCCGCCGCCCTGTCGCCCGCCCGCGGCAGCACGGCGGCGCACAGGCGCAGCGCCTCGAGGGCGCGTGCCCAAGCCAGGGCGCTGACGCTGCCGCAGCGCGCCAGCAGCTCGGCTTGCGCCTCGTCTCCCGGGTCCATGTCGAGCGCCGGGTCGTCGCCGAACACCGCGGCCAGGTCCGGCGTCACGAAGGCCGACCAGCGGGGCATGGGGCCCGCGTGGAGGACTGGTACCGGCGCGGCGTGCTGCCAGGCGTCGCCGGCCTGTGTGTCGGGTCGTGGCCACACGGCCCGGCGCGCGGCCGCCACCGTGGCCGGCGCCTGCGGCAGCCAGCGCGCGGCCAGGGCCGCGGCCGTTTCGCAGGCGGCCGATGCCGTCACAGGCTCGGCCAGCGAGATCCAGAGCTGGAAGGCGTTGCGGCCATCGATCGCGATGAGCGGCGCGGGCCAGTCGAGCTCGACCTGCACCGCCTGCCACAGGGCGCGCAGCGCCGGCCAGTCGGCCGGCCGTCCCCATTCGATGACCAGAGCGCGGGTCTGCGCACCCTCGGCGTCGAACAAGGAACCGGGCCAGGCGTGCGGTATCGGGTCGACGGCGAACAGGCGCCGCCATTGGGCATGCAGGCGGTTCATGGCGCGGCGGCGGTTCTGGTCATGCCATCCTCCCGATCTGCTCCTGCAGCAGCGTGGTCTGGTCGGCCCAGTGGTTGGGCGAGCCGAAGCCCGGGAAGGCCAGCGGGAAGGCTGGGTCGACCCAGCGCTCGGCGATCCAGGCACTGTGGCGCAGCAGGCGCAGCGTGCGCAGCGGCTCGATGAGCGCGCACTGCGCGTCGTCGAAGGGCATGAAGTCCTCGTAGCCGCGCAGCAAGGCTTCGAGTTGGCGGCGCCGGCTCTCGCCCTCGTGGCCGTCGAGGAAGAGCCAAAGGTCCTGCATCGCCGGGCCGCTGCACGCGTCGTCGAAGTCGACCAGGTGCAAGGTCAGGTCGCGCTCAAGGAGGTTGCCGCGGTGGGCGTCGCCGTGCAGGCGCAGCATGGCCGCGGTGCCGCCGTCGCTGCCAAGGATGCGCTCGAAGGCCTGCTCGACCGCGTCGGCCGCGGCGCGCGCGGCGCTCTCCCAGCGTGGAAGCAGGCCGGGCTCGACCACCTCCAGCGTGATCAGCGTGTCCACGGCGCGGCGGGCGAGGGTGCCGTCCAGGCGCAGCCGGTGGGCAAAGCGTCCGTGGACGCCGACCGCATGCACGCGGCCGATCAGGCGGCCCAGGCGCTCGAAGGCTTGCGGGCTCTCGACCTCGGGGTCGCGGCCGCCGAGCCAGGGGCTGAGGCTCACGCGCAGCGGTGCCGCACCAGGCCCGGCCTCGGCATCGGGCCAGTGCAGCAGCGTGCCGGGCGCGCCCGCCACGCGCGCTCCAGCGGTCCAGGCGCCCGGCTCGGCCGCCAGCAGCTGCATCGGCAACGGCGCCAGCACCGGCACCTCGGCGACAGCCAGCTCGAGCGTGAAGGCGTGCTCCTCGAGGATCTGCTCATCGCTCCAGCGGCCGGGGCGGTAGAACTTGGCGACCACGGCGCCGCCGTCCTCGAGCATCACGCGCCAGACGCGGTTTTCGTAGGAGTTCAGCTGCAGGATGCGTCCGTCCCCCCGCAGGCCCACAGCGTCGAGCGCGGCGAGCACGGTCTGCGGGGTCAGGTGGCGGAAGCCGCCGGGCGTTTGCGCGTCAGGCGGGCTCATCGGGGTGGGATGTGGCGTGTCACAAGCGCTATACTATTTGGCTTTTCCCGAAAACGGCCGGGAACAAGCGCGTCAAGGCATCGCGGCAGCCCGGGCAAGGTCCGGGCGGGCAGCGAAGCCGGTGAATCCGAGAGGTCGCGTGCCTTCGGGGGGCGAATGCTCCGCGACGGTGTCACAAGCGATGCCGAGGATTCTCAGGCGCGGAATGCCGCGAACCGGCGCGGGCCAGCCTGCGCCATAGTGAAAGACCCTCATGAAGACCTTCAGCGCCAAGCCGGCCGAAGTGAAGCACGAGTGGTTTGTGATTGACGCCACCGACAAGGTGCTCGGGCGAGTTGCCAGCGAAGCAGCAGCCCGTTTGCGCGGCAAGCACAAGGCCATTTATACGCCT
>CAIRBF010000146.1 GCA_903876715.1 uncultured beta proteobacterium | reverse complement strand
CGCGTCGCGCAGCGTCGGCGTCGTGCACGGCCAGCTCCGCCACGCCGGCCACGGCCAGCGCCTGCGCGAATGCCGAGCCCGCGCCGCCGGCGCCCACGAGCAGCGCGCGCCGGCCGCGCGGCTCGCAACCCTTGGCCCGCATCGCCTGCACAAAGCCGATGCCGTCGACCATGTCGCCGTGCCAGCCGCCGTCCTGGCGCCGCCGCAGCACGTTGACCGCCTGCAGCAGGGCCGCGCGCGGCGTGGTCGTGGCGCACAGGCCTCGGGCAGCGAACTTGTGCGGCACCGTGACGATGACGCCATCCACGTTCTGCGCCCGGCCGATGCCGTCCAGCCAGGCCGCGAGGTGGTCTGGCGCCACGTGCGCCGGCACGCACACCGCGTTGCGGCCGCGCCCGGCGAAGGCCTCGGTCACGCCCGCGGGCGACTTGACCTGGGCGATCGGGTCGCCGACGATGAAATACAGGCGCGTGGCGCCGTTCAGGGTGACGGACATCGGCAGCAGAGGGGATGGGGGGTGGGCAGATTCAGGGTAGGATGGTAGCGTAGCTGGAACGTCATTCCACATTTGACATTCGTTCCAACTTGGTGGCTGACCCTCACGACCTTGCGCCGCCACGGCCGGCGCCGACACCATGAACGCACCCGCTTCAACCTCGCGCCCCTACGGCCTGGCCTTCCTGAACCTGCACCGCTGCACCGCGCCCGAGGCGGTGCAGGCGGCGGCGCAGGCCGGCGCGACCTTCCTCGGCTTGAGGCCGTGGCAGAACGTGCCCGGCTCGCCCTTCCAGCGCCTGATCGGCGAGCCCGCCATCCTGCGCGAAGTGCAGGCGGCGATGGCCGACACCGGCGTGCGCGTGTTCGACCTCGAGATCATCCGCATCGACGCCAGCTTCGACGCGCAGCGCTGGAAGCCTGTGTATGAGATCGGCGCCGCGCTCGGCGCCCGCAGCGTGACCGTGGCGGGTGACGACCCCGACGCCGCGCGTCTGTGCGACAGCTATGCCCAGGTGTGCGAGGCCATGGCGCCCTACGGCCTGACGGCCGACCTGGAGTTCACGCCGTGGACCGCCGTGCCCGACGCGCGCACCGCGCTGCAGGTGGTGCAGCGCGCCGGCACGCCGGCCAACGCCGGCATCCTGCCCGACCCGCTGCACTTCGCCCGCTCGCGCACCACGCTCGAGGACCTGCGCGCCATCCCGCGCCAGCTGCTGCACTACGCACAGATCTGCGACGGCACCCCTGGCCTGCACTTCACGACGGAGCAGCTCATCCACAGCGCGCGCTGCGAGCGCCTGTTCCCCGGCGAGGGCGGCATCGACCTGCGCGGCTTCCTCGACGCCCTGCCGCCGGACCTGCCGCTGAGTTGCGAGGTCGTGCACCTGGAGCGCGAGGCCGCGATGAGCCCGACAGAGTGGGCTGCGCGCTGCCTGGCGGCGACGCGGCGCCTGGTCGAGGGCTCGTAGCCGGCACCCCGGCGCTCAGCCGCCCAGCCAGGCCGGGTGCTGGCGCAGCCACCACAGGCCCAGGCTGATCGTGAAGAAGGACAGCACCGTCGTTGTCAGCAGCGCGGCGGCGCAGAAGCGCTCCTCGCCGTACTTCTGCGCCAGCACGGGGTAGATCCCCATCATCGGCATCGCCGCCAGCACGACCACGGCGGTGCGCAGCACGGGATCGAAGGGCGGCATCAGCGCCAGCAGGGCGAACACCGCCAGCGGGTGCAGCAACAGCTTGCCCAGCGCCACGCGCAGCAAGTCGACGCGCACGCCCTGCAGGCGCAGGCCGACGAGCGTGCCGCCGATGACGAACAGCGCGATCGGGCTCGACGCCATCGCCAGCAGCGAGACCGTGCGCTCCAGCGGTGGCGGCAGCCGCCAGCCCAGGACGGCGAAGGCGAAGCCGGCCAGGATCGAGAGCACGAGGGGGTTGCGCGCGACGTTCTTCAAGGCCTGCCACAGCGCGGCCCGGCGCGACGCCTGGCCGCCGGATTCGGCCAGCACCAGCCCGAGCGGGATCAGCAGCAGGTTCTCCACCAGCATCGCCAGGGCGAGCGCGACGCCGGCCGCCGGGCCGATCAGCTGCAGCAGCACGGGAAAGCCGACATAGCCGCTGTTCGGGCAGGCCATGCCCATGCCCTGCAGCACCGCCAGCGGCAGGGGCGCGCCGCGCCGCCAGCGCGCCCAGGCCAGGCCGAAGAACAGGACCAGCAGGGAGCCGCCGGCATAGGCGGCCAGGAAGGGCAGGTGCAGCACCTCGGCCGGCGTGCGCCGGGAGATCGCGTCGAACACCAGTGCCGGCAGGCACAGCATCAGCACGAAGCGGCCGAGGACGCGCAGCTCCTCGCGCCCGAACCAGCCGCGCCGGACGCTGAACCAGCCGAGCGCGATCAGCAGGTAGATCGGCCCGGTGATGACGAGGACTTCGCTCATCGGCGGGAGCGCCTCGGCCCCAGGGGGCCGCGCACGGATACGGGCGCCAGCCGCACCGGGCGTTCAGAGCCTGAGAGTTTTTCCGCCATGCCCGAAAGGCGCGCCAAAACGCCCCGTATCCAGGCGCAAACCACAGCCATAGCTCGGGCTATGGCGCGGATTTGCAACGACGAGACGGGGTGTTTTGGGGTGCAAGGCGGGCATGGGGGAAAGACTCTCAGGCTCTCAGGCCTCGGCCGCCGAGGCGTGTGGCCGGAACGCCCGGTCGAACCACGGCGAGACCAGGCAGGCCTGGGCCAGCTCTTCGGCCGCCTGCGTCGTCAGCGGCACGAGCTCGCGCAGGCGCTCGTCGGTCAGCCGCACCGAAGGGCCGGAGACGACGACCACACCGACCGTGCCCTTGCCGCGCGCCGTCACCGGCACGCCCAGCGAGGAAATGCCGGCACGGTAGGTCTCGTGCGTGATCGCATGGCCCTGCCTGCGTGCGGCGCGCAGCAGCTTCAGAAAGGCCGTCGGCCCGGTCGGCGCGTTCACGCCGAACTCGCCTGCGCGTGGCCAGCCCTCGCGCGTGACAAGCTGCAGTGCCTCGTCGTCGCTCAGTGTGGACAGCCAGGACAGGCCGCTGGAGGTGCACGACAGGCGCGCGTCGATGCCGGCGTCGGGGTCGTAGCGCAGGCCGCTGGTGGCGCCCTGGGCCGTGACGACCCAGGTCTGGTGGTCGACGTCGACCACGCCCATGCGCGCGAGCTCGCCCGTGGCCGCAGCCAGGCGCGAGACGATGGGCTGGCACAGGTCGGTCACGCCGCTGAGCTTGAGGTGGGTGAGCCCCAGGCTGACGAGCTTGGTCGTCAGCCGGTAGTCCCCGCGGTCGCGCGACTGGCGCACGTAGCCGAGCTCTGCGAGCTCGGTCAGCAGGCGGTGCGCGGCGCTGCGCGGGATGTCGAGCTCGTCGGCCAGCGTGGACAGCGGCAGCCCGTCGACGTCGGCCGCCAGCCGCTCGAGGATGGCCAGCGTGCGTTGCATGACACCGGACATGGGTGCGGAGCTCCTGGGCGGGCAGTGGCTTCGGGCAGGGGTGTGGTGGCGTCGGCCGGGGCGGGCGCCGGGCTCTCAGACCTCCAGCGGCGCCAGCGCCACCGGGGCCCCGGTCTTCGCCGACTCCAGCACGGCCAGCGTGGCCTGCAGCGTGCGCAGCCCGTCCAGACCGCTGCAGCGCGGCACCTCGCGCCCCTCGGCCACGGCGCGCAGGTGACGCAGCTGCTCGGTGTAGGGGTCACCGGTGTGCGGCACGGCCCGCGAGACCGACAGCGGCTCGTGCCAGCCGCGCGCTCCGGGGTAGCGCCAGACCTCCAGGCGCGGCAGCGTCAGCGAGCCCTCGGTGCCCATCAGGTGGTGGGCGTCGATGTCCTGGCGCGGGTAGTGCCCGGCCTCGCCTGCGGCCAAGTCCCAGTTCCAGGGTGCGGCGGCGGTGTCGGTCGTCAGCAGCGTGGCCAGCGCGCCGTTGGCGAAGCGCATCACCGCCGCGGCCGTGTCCTCGACCGCGAAGCCGCGCACCGCGTGGGAGGCCTGCGCCTGCACCGAGACCACGTCGCCGAGCAGGAAGCGCAGCAGGTCCACGTCGTGGATGAGGTTGATCAGCACCGGGCCGCCGCCCTTCTCGCGCCGCCAGGCGGCGTCGAAGTAGGGCTCGGGCTTGAGCCAGGTGGCCAGCGCGCTGGCCGCCACCGGCCGCCCGAGCACGCCGGCCTGCACCAGGCGCTGGGCCTCGCGGGCGATGGGGTTGTGGCGGCGGTGGTGCCCGGTCAGCACCGGCACGCCGGCGCGCGCGGCGGCGCGCACGATGTCCAGCCCCGCCTCCACCGTGTCGGCGATGGGCTTCTCCACCAGCACCGGCACACCGCGGGCTATGCAGGCGAGCGCGGCGTCGCGGTGCAGCGCGTTGGGCGTGGCCACGAGCGCGGCGCCGGGCTTCGTCGCGTCGAGCAGGCTCGCGGCGTCGGCGAACCAGGACAGGTTGTGGGCTGCAGCCCACTCCCGCGTGGCCGGGCTCGGGTCGGCCACGCCGCAGAAGCGCACATCAGGGTGCGTGGCGCCGCGCAGGGCGTGCATACGACCGATCTGGCCACCGCCGATCAGCGCCACGGGCAAGCGGGCGTGGGAGGCGGGCGAAGCGGATGGGGTGTGCTGGGTATCCATGCTTCCAATTATGGAACCAAATTTTTTTCTTGAACACCGTTCCAGTTATGGGCTACAGTCGCGCCGCCATCGGCCCGACGCTCCCCCACCCGCCGGGAACAGCGCCTGCGGCCGGTGGGTTCATGACCGTTCGCCCGTCCGCCGGAGCCTGCCGATGCCCCCTGTCCGCACCCGCCTGCCGGGAGAGATCGTCTTCTCGGTGCTGATGCTGCTGCTGTCGGCCTTCCTGCTGTGGGCGGCGGTGGACATCTCGGGACTGAAGTCCTATACCTCGGCGGGCGCCTACCCGATGGCCGCCGCGGCGACGATGCTGGTGTGTTCGCTGATCGTCGTTGCTCAGACGGCGCGAGCGCAGGCCGAGCCGGGCGGGCCTGGGGACAGCGCTGCGCGCGCCTTCGTGCGCCGCATCGCCCCGCCGGTGATCGTCAGCACCTCGCTGGCCATCGTGGCCTACATGCTCACGCTGGAGTGGCTGGGCTTCGTCGTCTCGTCCTACGGCTTCCTTGTCGTCACGATGCGCCTGCTCGGCAGCACACGCTGGGGCCTGAACCTGCTGGTGAGCGCGCTCGTGCTGGGCGCGATCTACCTCGTCTTCCAGACCGTGTTCTCGGTCGTGCTGCCCGCGGGCCGCCTGTGGCAGGGAGTGCTTTCATGAACGAAGCACTGCAGTACTTCTTCATGAGCTGGGTCGACCCCAAGCTCGTGTTCCTGGCTGCCGCCGGCACCTTTGCCGGCATCTACATCGGCGCCATCCCCGGGCTGTCGGTGACGATGGCGGTGTCGATCCTGATCTCGTTCACCTTCAAGTGGCACGTGAACGACGCGCTGGTGCTGATCGCGGGCATCTACCTGGGCGGGGTCTACGGCGGCTCGCGCAGCGCCATCCTGCTCAACATCCCCGGCGCCCCGGCGGCCATCGCCACCGGTCTGGACGGCTACCCGCTGGCCAAGCTCGGCGAGGCCGGCACCGCCATCGGCCTGACCACGGTGATGTCGGTCATCGGCGGCTTCGTCGGCATCATCGCGCTCGCGGCCTTCGCGCCGCTGGTGTCGTCCTTTGCTTTGCACTTCGGGCCGCGCGACTACCTGATGCTCGCGATCTGGGGCATCCTGCTGGTGGGCAGCCTGTCGGGCGGCTCGCTGGCCAAGGGCATCTTCGCCGGCGCGCTGGGCGTGTTGATCGCCTCGGTCGGGCTGGACCCGCTGACGGCCGAGCAGCGCTTCACCTTCGGCTCGGTGCAGCTGACCGCGGGCATTTCCTACATCGCCGCGATGATCGGCTTCTTCGGCGTCTCGGAGATCCTGGCGCAGATGCACGAGCTGCACCTCAAGGCGGTGAAGCAGGACGTGTCGAAGATCGTGCCTTCTTGGGGCATGGTCAGGAAGTACCTGCCGCTGTCGCTGCGCACCTCCGCCATCGGCGTGGGTGTGGGCGCGCTGCCTGGCGCTGGCGGCGACATCGCCGCCCTGATGGCCTACGACCACGCGCGCCGCACGGTGAAGAACCCCTCCCGGCCCTTTGGCCAGGGCGCCTACGAGGGCATCGTCGCGCCCGAGTCGGCCAACAACGCCGCAGTGGGCGGGGCTTACGTGCCGATGCTGACGCTCGGCATCCCGGGTGATGCGGTCACGGCCGTGATCATCGGCGCGCTCTACATCCACGGCCTCAAGCCCGGGCCGATGCTGATGATCGAGACGCCGCACCTGTTCTGGTTCACGGTCGGCTCGCTCGTGCTGGCCAACCTCTTCCTGCTGGTCTTCGGTCTGACCGGCATCAGGATCTTCGCCAAGGTCGTCGAGACGCCCAAGCCCATCCTGCTGCCCTTGATCCTGGTGCTGTCGGCCGTGGGCGCCTACGCCATCAACAACAGCATCGTCGACGTCTACTGGATGCTGGGCTTCGGCGTGTTCGGCTACTTCCTGAAGATGTACGGCTACCCGGTCGGCCCGGTGATCCTGGGCATGATCCTCGGGCCCTTGATGGACCGCAGCTACCGCCAGGCCATGATCTCGGCGCAGGAGAATCCCGTGATCTTCGCCAGCGAGTTCTTCACCTCGCCGCTGTCGGCGGTGATCCTGGCGGCCCTGACCTTCACCATCGTCAGCCAGACGCGCTGGTGGAAGCGCCGCCGCGGCCAGGCCACGTGAGCACCGCACCCGAGTCACCCCAGGACCCGCAGCACCCGAAGCACCCGCAGCACCCGCAGCACCCGAGTCGACGACCATGTTCCACCTGAGCAATGAACAGCGCATGCTGATCGAGACCGTGCGGCGCTTCATCCATGAGGAGTGCCGCCCGCTGGAGGACGAGGTCGAGGCCTCGGGCGATCTGGCCGACACGCAGGCGCGCGCCCTGCACGACAAGGCGCGCGCGCTCGGCCTGTACGCGATGAACATGCCGGCCGAGTTCGGCGGTGGCGGCCTGTCGGTGGTCGACCGCATGCTCTGCGAGGAGCAGTTCGGCCACACCACCGACATCCTGATCCGGCGCGCCTTCGGCAACGTCTACGAACCGCTGCTGGAGTGCCGCGGCGAGCAGGTGGCGCGCTGGCTGCTGCCCGCGGTGCAGGGCGCGCGCACCTGCGCGATCGCGATCACCGAGCCCGGCGCCGGCTCCGACGCGCAGGGCATCCGCACGCGCGCCGAGTTGCAGGCCGACGGCAGCTGGCGCCTGCACGGCAGCAAGCACTTCATCAGCGACGGCTGGTGGAGCGACTTCTTCCTCGTCTCGGCCCGCACCGGCGAGCGCGAGATCTCGATGTTCATGGTCGACAAGGGCCTGCCGGGCTTCACGCTCGGCAAGGACCAGAAGATGATGGGCCTGCGCGGCACGCCGCACATCGAGCTCTTCTTCGACAACGTGCCGCTGGAGCCGCTGGCCCTGCTCGGGCAGCGCGGCCAGGGCTTCAAGCTCGTGATGGGCGCGCTCAATGTCGTGCGCCTGGCCCAGGTGGGCGCGCGCGCGGTGGGCAAGGCCAGCCACGTGCTCGAGTTGATGACGGCCTATGCGCAGCAGCGCCGCCAGTTCGGCCAGGCCATCGGCGACTTCCAGCTCGTGCAGCAGATGCTGGCCGACAGCGTGATCGAGATCAACGCGGCGCGCCTGATGGTGCTGCACGCGGCCGCCATGATGGACCGCGGCGAGGACGCGCGCGACTGGATCGCCATGGTCAAGGTGCACGCGGCCGAGATGCTGGGCCGCGTCGTCGACCGCGGCGTGCAGGTCTTCGGCGGCATGGGCTTCTGCAAGGAGCTGCCGATCGAGCGCTACTACCGTGACGCGCGCATCTACCGCATCTACGACGGCACCTCCGAGATCCACCGCGGTGTGATCGCGCGCAGCGTGCTGAAGAAGGGCGCGGCGCTGTTCGACCTGGCGCGCTGAGGCGGCAAGGGGCGACGATGCGGGCCAGGTTCCTGAGCGCCGACGCCGCGGCGGCGCTGATCCCCGACGGCGCCACCGTGGCGCTGATGGGCGGCGGTGGCGGCCTGATGGAGGCCACCGAGCTGTTCCAGGCCGTGGAGCGCCGCTTCCTGGCCACCGGGCACCCCCGCGCGCTGACGGCGGTGCACGCGCTGGGCATCGGCGACAAGCGCACGCGCGGCATGAACTGCTTCGCCCACGAGGGGCTGGTGCGGCGCGTGATCGGCGGCCACTGGGTCTGGAGCCCGCGCATGCAGCAACTCGCGCAGGACAACCGGATCGAGGCCTACATCCTGCCCGGCGGCGTGTCCTCGCAGCTGTTTCGCGCCATCGGCGCCGGCGCGCCGGGGCTGATCACCCACGTGGGCCTGGGCACGGTGTGCGACCCGCGTCATGGCGGCGGGCGCATGAACGCGGCGGCCCGGGACGACCTGGCCGAACTCATCACGATCGACGGCCGCGAGTACCTGCGCTACAAGCCCTACCGGGTGGACGTGGCCCTCGTGCGCGCCTCGGCCGCCGACGAGGACGGCAACATCAGCTTCGAGCACGAGGCCGCCAACCTGGACGCCCAGGCCCTCGCGCTGGCCGCGCGCAACAGCGGCGGGCGCGTGATCGTGCAGGTGAAGGAGCGGCTGCCGCGTGGCGCGCTGAAGGCGCGCGAGGTGCGCATCCCCGCGGCCTGGGTCGACGCCGTCGTCGTCGAGCCGGGCCAGCGCACGAGCTACGACATCCCCTTCGACGCCACGCTCTCGGGCGAGCTCTGCGGTGCCGAGCGGACGGCCGCAGTCGAGGCCGGGCAGCGCGCGGCGCAGGCGTGCGAGGCCTTCACCGAGCGCGACGCGGTGGCCCGGCGCGCCGCCTGCGAACTGATCGAGGGCGCGGTCGTCAACTATGGCGTGGGCATCCCCGACGCGGTGGCCAAGCTCGTGGTGCGGCGCGGCGAGCTCGACCGCATCCACCAGACCATCGAGCACGGCACCTACGGCGGCAGCCTGCTCGACGGCGTGCTCTTTGGCTACGCCCGCAACGCCAGCGCGATGCTGGACGCGCCGACGCAGTTCGACTTCTACGGCGGCGGCGGCCTGGACATCGCCTTCCTCGGCTTCGGCGAGATGGACGAGCTCGGCTGCGTCAACGTCTCGCGCCTGGGCGGGCTGGCGGTCGGCCCGGGCGGCTTCATCGACATCGCCCAGAACGCGCGCAAGGTCGTCTTCTGCGGCACCTTCGCGGCCAAGGGCGTCGAGCTCGCCACCGGCGACGGCCGGCTGCGCGTGCTGCGCCAGGGCGGCGTGCGCAAGCTCGTGCGGCGCGTCGACCAGATCACCTTCAGCGGCCCGCAGGCCCAGGCGCGCGGGCAGGTAGCGCTGTACCTGACCGAGCGCGCGAGCTTCCGCCTCACGCCGGGCGGGCTGGAGCTGTTCGAGATCGCTCCCGGCGTGGACCTCGAGCGCGACGTGCTCGCTCAGATGGACTTCCGCCCCGTGCTGGCCGACCGTGTGGCGGTCATGCCCGCCTCGCACTTCACGGCCGAGGACGACGGCTTCGGCAGCCTCGCGCGCCGCGCCTGACCGGCCACCCCCCAAGCTTTCCCCACCCCACTTCAACCACCCCGGAGGACGACGATGAAGACGATTTCCAAACGCCACCTGCTGAGCGCCGCCGCGGCGCTCGCCACGGGCCTGTCGACGCTCGGCGCGTCGCAGGCCCTGGCCCAGCCCGCCTACCCGGCGCAGGACGTGAACATGCTCATCCAGTGGGGGGCGGGCGGCGGCACCGACATCTCGCTGCGGGGCTACGCGGCCTACGCCGAGGAGGCGCTCGGGCGCAAGCTCGTGATCACCAATCGGCCCGGTGGCTCGGGCGCCGTGGGCGCGAGCCAGGTGCTGCTCCAGCCGGCCGACGGCTACACGCTGCTCGGCGGCGCCGAGCCGCAGGCGCTGTTCCGCGTGCTCGGCCTGGCCGACTTCGACTACGACAAGTTCACGCCGATCAACATCGCCGCGATCGGCGACACCATCCTCGTCGTCGTCAACAAGGACCGCCCCTGGAAGACCTTCAAGGAGCTGATCGCCGACGCGCAGGCCAACCCCAACAAGTTCAAGCAGTACATCGCCGGGGCCGGCACCACGCCCTACATGGTCAACGCGATGGTCAACACGCAGACCAAGTTCCCGGTGATCAACGTGCCTTTCGACGGTGATGGGCCGGCCGTGGCCGCGCTGCAGGGCGGGCACATCGACATCGCCTTCATGGCCTCAGGCCCGGCGATCGAACACGTGCGCGCGGGGCGGCTGCGCGCCATCGCCGTGCTGTCGACCAAGCCCTTCCAGGGCATCGCGCCGATGACCGAGACGCTGCCCGGGCTGCAGAAGTTCCTGCCCTGGGGCCCCTGGTACGGCGTGTTCATCCGCAAGGAGGCGCCCGAGCCGGTCAAGGCGCGGCTGATCGAGGCCTTCCGCAAGGCGGGCAACACCCCGGCCTACCGCCAGATGATGGAGAACCGCGGCACGACCGTGCTCAACATCGGTGGCGCCGAGGCCGAGGCCTTCATCAAGAAGTGGCAGTCGACCACGGCCTGGCTGCTGCAGGACACCGGCGCGGCCAAGAAGAGCCCGGCCGAGTTGGGCATCCCCCGGCCTTGAGACCGTCAAGCCGGGGCCTGGCAGCGCCATGCCCCGGCTGGCGCCTGAACCGGCCGGGCCGTGGGCCGGCCCCTTCCTGGGTGCAGCCGCGCGATGAAGATCGGGATCGATTCCTACTGCTACCACCGCTACTTCGGCGAGTGGTATCGCGGCCTGCAGTCCGATCCCGCAGAGCGGCGCACGGTGTGGGACTTCCTCGCTCGGGCGCAGGCGCTGGGCGTGCACGGCGTGTCGCTCGAGTCCTGCTTCCTGCCCTGGGACGACGCGGGCTTCCTGAGTCGTCTGCGCGCGGCCCTCGACGCCGCGGGGCTGGAGCGCGTCTGGGCCTGGGGGCACCCGAACGGGCTGCATTCGGGAGCGCGGCCCGAGGAGGCTGAGTCCCTGCGACGACATCTGGGGGTGGCGCGTGCACTGGGCGCGCGCGTGATGCGCATCTGCGGGGGCAGCCGCCACACCCGCCCGGCCGAATGGGCGGCGCACCGCGACGGGCTGCTTGCGCTGCTGCGGCCCCTGTGTGACGATGCCGCCCGCCACGGCGTGGTGATGGCGATGGAGAACCACATCGACGTCAGCGCCGACGAACTGGCCGAATTGGTCGAGCGCGTGGATTCGCCCTGGTTCGGCGTCTGCCTCGACACGGCGAACAACCTGCGCCTTTTGGAAGACCCGGTGCGGGTGGCGCGTGTGCTCGCCCCCTACACCCGCGCCACGCACGTGAAGGACGTGCTTTCGCACCGCGGTGACCCGCGCAGCTTCGGCTTCTGGCCGAGCGTGCCGCTCGGGCAGGGCGCGGTCGACCTGCCGCAGGTGCTGCGCCTGCTGGCCGACGCCGGTTACGACGGACTGCTGGCCATCGAGATCGACTACCTTCACCCAGACCACGGCGACGAGGACGGTGCGCTTGCGCGCAGCGTGGACTTCCTGCAACGGGAACTGCGGGTGCTGAGCGCAGCCACACCGAGCGCCGCGCCGGTGCCGGGGGCTGCCGATGCGCGATGATCGCGACCGTGACCGCACGCAGAGCCTGACTGCGCCCGCGCCGACTGCCCATCGTCCCTGATCCCACGCCCGTGAGCACCGCCCCCGACCCCCGAGACCTGGCCGCGAACCGCGCCGCGCTCGACGCCGCCATGTCGCCCGGCGACTACATCCGCAGCCACATCCGCACCGTGCCCGACTGGCCGGCGCCGGGCGTGCAGTTCCGCGACATCACGCCGCTGCTGGCCAACCCACGTGTCTTCCGCGTGTTGATCGACCAGTTCGTGCACCGCTACTTCGACGCCCGGCCCGACGCCATCGCCGGGCTGGACGCGCGCGGTTTCATCATCGGCGCGGTCGTCGCCTACGAGCTCAACCGCGGCTTCGTGCCCATCCGCAAGAAGGGCAAGCTGCCCTACACGACGGTGGAGGAGACCTACGAGCTCGAGTACGGCAGCGCCACGGTGGAGATGCACACCGACGCCGTCAAGCCGGGTGACCGTGTGGTGCTGATCGACGACCTGATCGCCACCGGCGGCACCATGATGGCTGGTCGCCGTCTGCTCGAGCGCATGGGCGCGCAGGTCATCGAAGGCGCCGCCATCGTCGACCTGCCCGAACTCGGCGGCTCGCAGCGGCTGCGCGAATCGGGGCTGGACGTGTTCACGCTGGTGGGGTTCGAGGGGCATT
>CAIRBF010000145.1 GCA_903876715.1 uncultured beta proteobacterium | reverse complement strand
TGTACCGCGAATTCGGCCGCATGCTGTGCGAGGCCCTCGAGCGCCCCTACCTGCAAGCGCCCATCGGCCTGCACAGCACCACCGCCTTCCTGCGCGAACTCGGCCGCCTGCTGCACCTGGACCCCGAACCTTTCATCGAGCGCGAGAAGCACACCACGATCAAGCCGGTGTGGGACCTGTGGCGCTCGGTCACGCAGGACTTCTTCGGCACCGCCAACTTCGGCGTCGTCGCCAGCGAGACTTATGCGCGCGGGCTGCGCCATTTCCTCGAGGACGAGCTCGGCCTGCCCTGCAACTTCGCGGTGTCGCGCAAGCCCGGGGCCAAGACCGACAACGCCGAGGTTCGGCGCCTCGTGCACGAGAAGACGCCGCTGGTGCTGTTCGGCTCCTACAACGAACGCATGTACCTGGCCGAGAAATCAGCCGGGCATGGGCCGAAGCCGGCCTACATCCCGGCGTCGTTCCCGGGGGCCATCATCCGCCGCGCCACCGGCACGCCCTTCATGGGCTATGCCGGCGCGACCTACATCGTGCAGGAGTTCTGCAACGCGCTGTTCGATGCGTTGTTCCACATCCTGCCGCTGGCCACCGACCTCGACCGCATCGAATCCACCCCGGCGCGACAGGTCAGCGAGACCCTCCCCTGGGAAGCCGAGGCGCAGGATCTGCTGGCCCGCCTGGTGCAGGCCGAGCCGGTCCTGGTGCAGATCTCGGCCGCCAAACGACTGCGCGACCGTGCCGAAGGCGAAGCCCGGCGCGCGGGAGAAGACAGCGTCACGCGCGAGCGCGTCGACGCCGCACATGCCGCCTGGCGCACCGGGGTGGCGGCATGAAGAGGGTCACGAGGAGTTGGCACAGCCACGACGAGGGCAGCGGAGGACGCGGGCGGACGCAGGTTGCGTCGGCAACGCAACCCATTTCAACGGCCGGCGCCATGCGCCGCGCCGAACAGGATGTCGTGACGCACGGTTACGGCTGCCTCATTGCGCAGGCTTCGCGCAAACACGGCCGAGAGGCCGATGAAAGGAGTGGTTCACATGGCTGACCGCAAAGGCTCGATCTCGGGCCTGACTGACGACGAGGCCCAGGAGTTCCACCGGTACTGGACCCAGGGGTTCGTGGGATTCGCGGCTGTGGCCGTGGTCGCACACCTGCTGGTCTGGATCTGGCGGCCCTGGTTCTGAGTTGACGAGATAACGAGAAGGAGCAGGCCATGGCCAACGTCCAACGCAGCTCCCCGCGCCACGCGGTGGAGACGAAATCGGTGTCTTTCATCACCATCTTCACACTGAGCTTCGTGCTCTTCTCGGCGATCGCGGTCGTCGGGCAGTTGCTCGGGGCGCAGTGGCGTGCCTGGTTGCCAGGCGCGGAGGGTGTGAAGTCGCTGACCGGGGGCGTCAAGGCTGCGGTCTACACCTTCATGTCGCACCTTCAATAGGAGTACTGCATATGTGGAGAATCTGGAAGCTCTACGACCCGCTTCGCGCGATGGTCGCCCAGGGGGTTTTCCTCTTCGCGCTGGCAGCGATGATCCATCTCATCCTGCTCAGCACGCCGACCTACAACTGGCTCGACGGCCCGAATGCCGCAGCCACCAAGGCCCAGGCTGCCAAGGCAGCCGCGGCCGAGAAGAAGTAGGCGGCGCAGGCTCCCCAAGAGCCTGTTGCCCATGCAGGCAGGAGGCCGGCCGCAAGGCCAGCCGCCGGCTTGCATCAATGAATCCAGAGCACTCCGGACCCCACGCGCGCAGGCGCAGGTCTGAAGGCTCGTTCGGCGGAGGACTCACGTCATGGCCATGCTGAGTTTCGAGCGCAAATACCGGGTCCGCGGCGGGACCCTCATCGGCGGCGACCTGTTCGACTTCTGGGTCGGGCCCTTCTACGTGGGTTTCTTCGGTGTCGCCACGGTCTTCTTCAGCTTCCTGGGCACCGCCCTGATCCTGTACGACGCCTCGCTGCAGGGCGTGTGGAACCCGTGGCGGATCAACGTCGCCCCACCCGACCTGAAATACGGTCTGGGTCTGGCCCCACTGAAGGAAGGCGGCATCTGGCAGGTCGTCACCGTCTGCGCCATCGGCGCCTTCGGTAGCTGGGCGCTGCGCGAGGTGGAGATCTGTCGCAAGCTCGGCATGGGTTACCACGTGCCGGCGGCCTTCGCCGTCGCGATCTTCGCCTACGTGACGCTGGTGGTCATCCGACCGGTGCTGCTCGGCGCTTGGGGACACGGCTTCCCCTACGGCATCTGGAGCCACCTGGACTGGGTCAGCAACATCGGCTACCAGTACCTGCACTTCCACTACAACCCGGCGCACATGATCGCGGTGAGCTTCTTCTTCGCGACCACCTTTGCGTTGTCACTTCACGGCGCGCTCGTGCTGTCGGCGACCAACCCGCCCAAGGGCGAGACGGTCAAGACGCCCGACCACGAAGACACCTTCTTCCGCGACCTGATCGGCTATTCCGTGGGGACGCTGGGCATCCACCGCCTGGGCCTGTTCCTGGCGCTGGCCGCAGGCTTCTTCAGCGCGCTGTGCATCGTCATCAGCGGCCCGTTCTGGACCCGAGGCTGGCCCGAGTGGTGGAACTGGTGGCTGCAGCTGCCGATCTGGAAGTGACGCCTGGCGCACAGAGAGGAACACCATGCAATACCAGAACCTCTTCACCCGTGTGCAGGCTGTCGGCCCCACGCACGAAGGTGTCGAACTCGGCCCGCAGAACAGCGCCCGGGACATCAAGCCCTTCCTTGTCCACCTGTTCGGACGCCTGGGCAATGCGCAGGTCGGCCCGTTCTACCTGGGCACGCTCGGCCTGATCTCGCTCGTGACGGGCACGCTGTCGATCAACATCATGGGCTTCTACATGCTGGCTTCGGTCGGCTGGGACCCGATCGAGTTCATCCGCCAGCTGCCCTGGCTCGCGCTCGAGCCCCCATCCCCGAAATACGGGCTGCACTTCCCGCCGATGAACGAGGGCGGGTGGTGGATGTTCGCCTCGGGGCTGCTGCTGGTGTCGGTGTTGTCGTGGTGGCTGCGCACCTACCGCCGCGCACGCCAGCTCGGCATGGGCACCCACATCGCCTGGGCCTTCGCCGCGGCGATCTGGCTCTTCCTCGTGCTCGGCCTGTTCCGGCCCATCCTGATGGGCAGCTGGAGCGAAGGCGTGCCCTACGGCATCTTCCCGCACCTGGACTGGACGGCGGCGTTCTCGCTGCGCTACGGCAACCTGTTCTACAACCCCTTCCACGCGCTGTCCATCGTCTTCCTCTACGGCTCGACGCTGCTGTTCGCGATGCACGGCGCAACCATCCTGGCCGTGACGCGCTACGGCGGTGACCGGGAAATCGACCAGATCATCGACCGCGGCACCGCCAGCGAGCGCGCTGCGCTGTTCTGGCGCTGGACCATGGGCTGGAACGCGACGATGGAATCCATCCACCGCTGGGCCTGGTGGTTCGCGGTACTGTGCCCGCTGGCTGGCGGCATCGGCATCCTGCTCACCGGCACGGTCGTCGACAACTGGTACCTGTGGGCCGTCAAGCACGGGGTTGCCCCGTCCTACCCCGCCGTCCTCGGCACCGTGATCGACCCTGCCACCCTCCAGGGAGTCAAGCCATGAGCCGCCTCACCCTGAGCACCCTCCATCGCCCGCTCGCGCTCCTCGGCGCGGCCGCGGCGCTGCTGCTGGCCGGCTGCGAACGCCCGCCGATGCAAACCACCCAGCAGGGCTTTCGCGGCACCGCGATGCAGCAGACGGTGAATCCACGCACCGCCGCTACCCAGCAGGCGGCGCTGCCACCGGTACCGGCCGACGCGCCGGCCATCCCCGACGGCCCGGGCCCGAAGGCCAAGGACATCTACCAGAACGTCAAGGTGCTGGGCGACCTGCCGGTGGCAGACTTTGTGCGCCACATGAACGCGATGACGCAGTGGATCGCGCCCACCGAGGGCTGCACCTACTGCCACAACCCCGCCAACCTGGCCGAGGACTCGAAGTACACCAAGGTAGTGGCGCGGCGCATGATCGAGATGACGCGCAACATCAACGCCAACTGGACGCAGCACGTCGCGCAGACCGGCGTGACCTGCTACACCTGCCACCGGGGGCAGGCGGTGCCGGCGCAGGTGTGGTTCAAGGCCAAGGAGCCCAAGCAGAACACCCAACCCATGCTGGGCAACGACTTCGGGCAGAACAAGGCCGTCGGCGGGGTGGCCTGGACCTCGCTGCCCTACGACCCTTTCTCGCACTACCTGAGCGGCAAGGAGAACATCCGCGTCTACTCCTCGCAGCCCTTGCCGCAGAAAGGCACGGAGCGGGCGCCGATCCAGACCGCCGAGCAGACCTACTCGTTGATGATGCACTTCAGCCAGTCGCTGGGCCAGAACTGCACCTTCTGCCACAACACCCAGGCCTTCTCGCAATGGGTGCCGAAGAAGGCCACGGCATGGCATGGCATCCGCATGGTGCGGGAGGCCAACAACGACTACATGACACCGCTGACCGCGACCTTCCCCGGACCTCGGCTCGGACCCACGGGCGACGTCGCCAAGGTCTACTGCGCGACCTGCCACCAGGGCGTCAACAAGCCCCTGGGCGGCATGCAGATGGCCCAGCTCTACCCCGGGCTCAAAGGCGTGGCGGCGCAGCCGGCAGCAGCGGCGGCCGCCGAGGCCAGCGCGTCGGCTCCGCTCGCTGCGGTGGCCGCCAAGCCCGGCGCGGCCGTCAAGTCGAAGTAGCCCTGCCTGCGGGTGGGTGCCACCTTGCCGTGTGCCGCCCACCCAAAAGTCATCATGAGCCGCCCTGAAACGCTGTCCTGGCGAGCGGGGACCGAACCGGATGGTGAGCCCGCGGCGCCGGCACGCAGCCGCGGCAAAGCGCTGCAAGATCCGCCCGTTTCGCAGCTTCCTCGCCCGCCTGGACATGCGGTGCTGCTGATGTCGCGCCTGCGTGCCTCCGCGCTGCCCTGGGCACTGTGGCGCCTGGCCCGCGGCGGGCGCGCTCTGGGCGCGGTGCCGGGGATGCGCTTTGCGCGCGTGCTGGGCAGCGGGCGAAACGGCGGCTTCGGGCTCGAGCCCGGCCTGGATTGCCAGGGCGTCTTTGCTGCCTTCGACACTACCGAAGCGGCCGAAGCCTTTGCCCTGCGGTCGGCGGTCGCGCAGGCCTACCGCGAGCGCGCCGTCGAGCACTTCAGCCTGACACTCCAGGCCACCTCCTGCCGCGGCAGCTGGGGCGGCCAGGCGATGGCGCCTGCAGCCGAGCCGCCGACACAAGGCCCCGTGGCAGCGCTGACAAGGGCTGCGATCAAGCCCGCGCGCATGCGCGAGTTCTGGCGCCACTCACCTCCGGCCGAGGCCGAGCTCACCGCCGCACCGGGCTGCCGCCTGGCCGTGGGTCTGGGCGAGGCACCGCTGCTGCGCCAGGCCACCTTCAGCCTCTGGGACAGCGTGCAGGCCATGGATGCCTATGCGCGCCGCGGCGCACACCAGCGCGCGATCCGTGCCTCCTGGGGCGGCGACTACTTCAGCGAATGGATGTTCGTGCGCTTTCGCCCGCTCGCCCTGCGCGGACGCTGGCACGGGCGCGATTTCGACAACGGGGACGCCCTTGCCTGAGCACCGAGTCGTCGTCGTCGGCGCCGGGATCGGCGGGCTGTGCGCGGCGCTACGGCTCGCCGGCCAGGGCATGGATGTGACCGTGGTCGACGCGGCCGAGCGGCCCGGCGGCAAGATGCGCCCGTTGCAGGTGAACGGGCAGCCGGTGGACGCCGGCCCGACCGTCTTCACGATGCGCTGGGTCCTCGACGAACTGCTGGACGAGCTGGGCACGAGCGCCGAGCAGGCCCTGCCACCACTGCAGCCGCTGTCGGTGCTGGCGCGTCACGCCTGGCGCACCGACGGCTCACGCCTGGACCTGCACGCCGACCGCACCCGCTCGGCCGAGGCCATCGCAGACTTCGCCTCACCGGCCGAAGGCCGGCGCTACCTGGCCTTCTGCGACGAGGCACAGCGCGTCTACCATCAGCTCGAGGGGCCACACATCCGCTCCGGGCGGCCCAGCTTCGTCCAGATGGTGGCAGACCTGGGCCCGCGCGGCCTGGCCACGCTGGCCGGACTCGGGCCGCTGGCCACGCTGAGCGCCACGTTGTCGCGTCGCTTCACCGATCCGCGGCTGCAGCAGTTGTTCGGCCGCTATGCCACTTACTGCGGCGCGGCGCCGGGCCTGGCCCCAGCCACGCTGATGCTGGTGGCTCACGTCGAGCAGGCCGGCGTCTGGGCCGTCCAGGGCGGCATGGCGGCCCTGGCGCAGTCGCTGGCGGCGTTGTTGCAGCAGCGCGGCGCGCGCTGCGCTTCAGCGCGCGCTGCACCGCGATCGAGCACGCCGGCGGCCGCGTGCACGGCATCCGGCTCGACGACGGCGAGCGCCTGGCTGCGGACTCCGTGGTCTTCAATGGCGACGTCAGCGCGCTCGGTCCGCTGCTGGGCAGCGCGCGAGCGCAGGTGCCGGCCGCAACGCCAGCCAGCGGGCGCTCGCTGTCGGCGATGACCTGGGCGCTGCGCGTGCGCGCCACCGGCTTCCCGCTCGTGCGCCACAACGTCTTCTTCGACGCCGACTACGCGAACGAATTCGACGACGTCTTCCGCCGACGACGCCTGCCGCAACGAGGCACCGTCTACATCTGCGCACAGGACCGGCTCGACGACGCCAGCGACCCGGCCGGGCCCGAGCGCCTGCTTGCGCTCGTCAACGCGCCGGCTGACGGCGACACCCGCAGTTTCGAGGACCCGGAGACCGAGGCATGTCAATCCCGTTGCATGGCGCTGCTGCGCGACTGCGGCCTGGCGCTGGACCTGGCGGCGCCGGGGGCGGTGGTGCGGCGCACCCCGGCGGACTTCCACCGACTCTTCCCGGGCACGGGCGGGGCGCTTTATGGCCCGGCGACACATGGCTGGATGGCCCTGTTCAAACGCTCGCCCAGCGCCTCGAGGCTGCCGGGCCTGTACCTGGCGGGGGGCAGCGTGCACCCTGGGCCGGGCGTGCCGATGGCGGCGATGTCGGGCCGGCTGGCGGCCGCCACGCTGATGGCCGACCTCGCTTCGACGCACCCGTCGCGCCGGGTGCTTATCTCTGGTGGTACGTCGATGCGGTCAGCGACGACGGCCGCCACGCCTTGACGCTGATCGCCTTCGTAGGCAGCGTGTTCTCCCCCTACTACCGGCGCGCTTGGCAGCGTGGTCGTGCAGATGCGTACGACCACTGCGCCGTCAACGTGGCCTTGTACAGCCCCGGTGCGGCGCGCTGGACCATGACCGAGCGCGGCAAGCGCCACGTCGATCGCGGGGTCGGCCATTTCGCCGTCGGACCGAGCGCGCTGCGCTGGCACGACGACTCATTGACGATCACGCTGGACGAAGTTGCCAATCCCTGGCCGCGGCGCGTGCGTGGCACCGTGCGGGTGCATCCCGAGGCCCTGTGTTCCTATGTGGCTGCGCTCGACGACGCCGGGCGCCATCGCTGGGGCCCGATCGCTCCCTGCGCCCGCGTCGAGGTGGCTTTCGACAGCCCGGCGCTGCGCTGGAGCGGCCATGCCTACCTCGACAGCAACGAAGGGGATGAGCCCATCACCGAGCCGTTCACGAGTTGGGACTGGCTGCGCGCGCCCCTGGCCGACGGCAGCACCGCCGTCGTCTACGACGTGCGCCAGAGCGGCAGTCGCGCAGACCGGGTCATCGGCGCCCGCTTCCGACCGGACGGTTCCACCGAGCCCCTGGCGTTGCCTGCGCGCCACACCCTGCCCAGAACGGGCTGGGGCATCACCCGCACGGTACGCACCGAGGCCGTGCCCGCAGGCGGTCCGACCGCCACGGCGTTACGGACGCTCGAGGACACCCCCTTCTATGCCCGCTCACTCGTGCGCACCCGCCTGGGTGGCGAGTCGGTCGAGGCCATGCACGAGACCCTCTCGGCCACACGCTTCGGCAGTCCTTGGGTGCAGGCACTGCTGCCCTGGCGTATGCCACGGCGGCCATGACTGGGCAGGGCGTCCGTCCATACCAGAGAAAATGTGTCAATTCGGATTGACATTTTTGTTTGTAAGGTAAACATTACGTTTGCCGGTCGTGTCTGTGACCGGCATTCGCACCCGCGTGCAGGTTCTGCACGATTCCACTCTCCCTACAGGAGGTTCGCATGGCAAACGCAGACAGCGGTTCCGACAAGGTGTGGCCCACGGGCCTCACCGAGGAACAATCGGAAGAAATCCATAGGCATCTGATCCAGGGCACCCAGATCTTCGGCTTCATCGCCGCGCTGGCGCACCTGTTCGCCTACATCTACTCGCCCTGGCTGAAGTGATCGAGGAGACCAAGAAATGATCTACGGAAAGCTCTGGCTGGTCGTGCGCCCCACGGTCGGCATTCCCCTGTTCCTCGGCGCTGTGGCGGTGGGGTCGTTCTCGGTCCACGTGGCCCTGCTGACCAACACCACCTGGGTCAAGAAGTTCCTCAACGGCGCCTCGCCGGCGGCGACAGCCGCGGTGGAGGAGTCGACGCAGAAGGCGGCCGCCGCCCCACCGACCCTGGTGGTGGCCTCGGCCGAGTCCGTCAAGCGCTGACGGACGGCGCGCCTGCACCCGCGGCCCACGCCGGGGTGCCGGACTGGGGTGAGCTCGCCTCGCCCTCAGCCCGGCCTCCTGGTCGCCTGCGGGGCGGGCGCCATCGAACACCCGGTCCGGCCCTGACGCCCACGGCCCCCACAGGCTCGTCCCACCGTCCGGACATGACAGACCAGACGCAACGTCCATGGTCCTGATCACCCGCCGCATCGTCACGCACTGGGCGCGCCTCGGGCCGCGTTTCCTGCCCTTTGCCGACGTGGCCACGGCCGACCTGCCACTGGCGCGCCTGCTGCGCCTGTCGCTGTTCCAGGTCTCCGTGGGCATGGCGCTCGCGCTCCTGGTGGGTGCGCTGAACCGCGTCATGATCGTCGAGCTGCACGTGCCTGCGGCGCTGGTGGCGGTGATGGTCTCGCTGCCCGTCCTGTACGCGCCGCTGCGCGCGCTGATCGGCTTTCGCTCCGACACCCACCGCTCCGCCCTGGGCTGGAAGCGTGTGCCCTTCATCTGGCTCGGCACCATCATCCAGTTCGGGGGTCTGGCCATCATGCCGTTTGCACTGCTCGTGCTGTCGGGCGGCGGCAACGCCCAGCAGTGGCCGGTCTGGATCGGCCAGGCCGGTGCCGCACTGGCCTTCCTGCTCGTCGGCGCCGGCCTGCACACCGCCCAGACCGCCGGCCTCGCACTGGCCACCGACCTCGCCCCGGTCGAGTCGCACCCCAGGATCGTCGGGCTGATGTACGTGATGCTGCTGCTAGGCACCATAGGCAGCGCCCTGGCCTTCGGCTGGTTTCTTGCCGACTTCAGCCCGGCGCGCCTGATTCAGGTCATCCAGGCCTGCGCGCTGGCCACGCTGGTACTCAATACCGTGGCCATGTGGAAGCAGGAGGCCATGATCCCCGGCCACAGCCTGAAGCGGCGCGTATCCGAACCCGAGCCCGACTTCGGCGCTGCCTGGGCGCGCTACTGCGCGACCCCGGGTGCGCGGCGTCGGCTCGCCGCCATCGCGGTGGGCACGATGGCCTTCGCGATGCAGGACGTGTTGCTCGAGCCCTACGGTGGCCAGGTGCTGGCCATGGGGGTGGGCGACACGACCTGGCTCACCGCCGCGCTGGCCGCAGGCGGGCTGGCCGGCTTCGCGCTCGCGGCCCGCATTCTCGGCCGCGGCGCCGACCCGGCCCGCATGTCCATGGCGGGCGCCGCCGTCGGCCTGCCGGCCTTCGCTGCCGTCATCGCCGCAGCGGCGACCTTGTCCGTCCCGCTCTTCGTCGCCGGCGTGGTGCTCGTGGGCTTTGGCGGCGGCCTGTTCGGCCACGGCACGCTCACGCTGACGATGAACCGAGCGCCTCGCGACCAGGTCGGGCTCGCGCTCGGTGCCTGGGGCGCGGCGCAAGCCACCGCGGCTGGCGTGGCCGTCGCGCTCGGCGGCATCGGCCGCGACGCGATAGGCTTGTTCGCCGATCAGGGTTACCTCGGCACCGCCCTGGCCCACCCGGCCACGGGCTATGCTGCCGTCTATGCAATCGAGATCGTCCTGCTCGCGCTCACGCTGGTCGTGATGCGCGCGCTCGTCGAGCCCCGCCCCCGGAACTCGTCTTCCCCCACACCCCACCACACCGCAGGAGTCGCCCCATGAAAGTCCATCAGTTGCTCTTCCTGGCCTGGATCATCGTCTTCGCCTTCTGGCTTTTCCGCCAGTTTGCGCGCAGCAACCGGAAGTACGACGCCAAGAGCACCAGGCGCTGAGCCGATGGCCGGCCGTGGCCGGCAGAACAGGTTCCGAATGCGCGAAACGGCGACGCGCCGCTGCTGCGCTTGCTGTCGGTGAAAGCCGTGGCGCAGTGGCTGACTTAACTTATCCGATCACGCCATCGCGGCCTGTAGCTGCCGCTGGCCTGGCAGCCAAGTGGCGATCAGCACGCTCAGCAGCGCCACCCCGGCCAGCGCCAGCAGCAGCACCGAGAACCCGGCGGCCTTGACCGCCGGGCCGAGCAACAGCACGGCAGCGGAGCTGAGCGTGAATGAAATCGCGATCCGCGTGCCGGCCACGCGCGATCGCATCGAGTCGTCGACGTAGCGCACGACCATCAGGTCCTGGAAGGGGATGGCTCCGAACACGCAGACCATGCAGCCGATGGCCAGCGCGTACCACAGCCAGCCGCTGGCCTGGGAGGCGCCGGCGAACAGCAGCACCTGTGCCGCCAGGATGGACAGGTACAGCGGCTTGAGCGCCACACGGTCCACCGCCCGCCCGACGACAAGCTGGGCCACCGAAGCCGCTGCGTAGACAGCCGCCAGCAACAGCCCCAGGCGTGCCGGGTCGGCGACGATGCCATCCATGCGTTCGGCCAGCAACTGCGCGTTGCCGTTGGTCGTCAGGTTGAACAGCAGGCTGCCGGTGGTGGCGCTGGCCACCATGACGATGAAGACGCGCACGGCCAGGCCCCGTGGCAGTTGCCGCACCGCAGACGCTGGCTTGCGCGCCGGGGCCGCAGCCTCGGCCGGCGCGACGCGCGCGAACACCAGGCCGAACGCGATCGACACCACGCCCGGTGCCACGAAGGCGGTGCGCCAGCCGAAGTGCTGCACCAGGAAACCGGTGGTCAGTGCCGCCGCCGCGATGCCCAGGTTGCCGGCCAGGCCGTTGATGCCGATGGTGCGGCCCGGCGTGGCCGAGCGCTGCACCAGCATCGGGATGCCCACCGGGTGGTAGATGGCCGAAAAGGCGCCCAGCACCGTGAGCGCCACGGCCATCTGCCAAGGACCCTGCGCCAGCGCGACCGCGATCGCCGACAGGCCCATGCCGTGGAAGAACACGATCATCATGCGACGCCGGCCCCACAAGTCGCCCAACCGCCCCGCCGGAATCGACCCCAGGCCGAACATCAGGAAGGCGCCGGCCGTGTAGGGCATCAGGTCCTCCCAGCGCGCGACACCGAAATCCACCGCGATCGCGCCCACCGCGGTGGCGAAGATCAGCAGGAACAGGTGGTCCAGCGCGTGGGCGAGGTTGAGCAGCAGGGCGGGCAGGCGGGGCATGGGCGGCTCGGGATCGTGGAGGCCGCATTGGAGCTGAAAACCCCGGCGCTGCGAAGGGGGGCGACCCGACATGGAAACCGCTGGCAGCCCCTGGCCGTTCACACCACGATCGGGTTCACCGCCCCGTCCATCGACACGATGGCGCCTGTGACGTAGCTCGCCTTGGCCGAGGCGAGGAAGACGACGGCGTTGGCGACCTCCTCGGGCCGGGCCAGACGGCCCAGCGGCAGCTTCGCCGTGGCGCGGGCCAGCGCCTCCTCGGGCGCGATGCCTTGCATGCGGGCGTCAGCGGCCATGCCCTCGCGCAGGCGCTCGGTCAGCGTCAGACCGGGGTTGACGGCGTTCACGCGCACGCCACGGCCGCCGTAGGCGCTGGCCATGCCCGCCGTGA
This sequence comes from uncultured beta proteobacterium, assembly GCA_903876715.1. GTDB lineage: Bacteria > Pseudomonadota > Gammaproteobacteria > Burkholderiales > Burkholderiaceae_C > Rubrivivax. The sequence continues at coordinate 7,086 of CAIRBF010000145.1, read as the reverse complement.
TGAGCATCAGGGCCGCGTTCGCGGCCCCGCCGGGCAGGTGCACCGGGCTCGCGACCTTGCCACCGGCACCGATGATGTTGACGATGGCGCCGGCGCCGCGCGCGGCCATGCGCTTGATGACGGCGTCGATGGCGAAGACGTAGCTGAAGTACTTGGCGTCCATCGCTGCGCGCCAGGCGGCAGGCTCGAGCTCGTCGGGCGGTGTGCGGCGTGCGGCGCCAGCCGAATTGACCAGCACGTCGATGGGCCCGAGCCCGGACTCGACCTCGGCCACCATGGCCTGCACCGCCAGCGGGTCCGACATCCCGGCGCACACCGTCAGCAGCCGCGGGGGCCCGCCCGACGCCGCCTGCGGCAGTCCGCGCTCGAGCTCGGCGCGAGCGCGCGCGAGATTGGCCGCGTCGCGCGAAACGATGGCCACGCGCGCGCCCTCGGCCAGGAAACCCTGGGCGCAGGCCAGCCCGATGCCCTTGCTGCCGCCGGTGACGACGACGACCCTGTCGGTCAATTGCAGATCCATGACTTCACTTCCATCTCGGTCGCCCGGCGCCGGGGTGGCGGGGGCGAGCGAGACGATAGCTCAAGCGCAAGCTGCGACAACGCGGGCGTTAGGCCGGCCGTCCTGCGAGGGAGAGTGCTGGCGAGGGGGAAAGCCGACACCTCGGCATGTATCCCCCGCCCCAGCCTCAGCGATGCACCTCCGCCTCACCGTGCCGCGCCAGCAGCTCCATCAGCTGGCGGCGGATCAGGATGCCGGGGCGGTCGCTGTCCATTGAATGCTCGACGCCGCGGCGGCGCAGGTCGACCACGGCGTCGGGATCGGTGGACTCGAGGATGTCCTTGTCCTCGCGCGTGATCACGTGGTCGAAGTCGATCAGCAGCTGCGCCGGGCAGTCGGCCTCGGTGTCGTTGCGGTAGAGCCACTGGCAGAGCTGGATGTGGCCGTCGTCGATGGGGGTGAAGCAGTTGATGATGACGTGGCGCACGCCGCTGGGGTACTCGATGTCGAGCCGGCGCGAGAACGGCAGGAAGTAGGCGTTGCGCATGTGGCGCTGCGTGATGGGCTCGCTCGTGCCGCTGACGCGGTGGAAGGCCGGCGGGTTGGCGGCGTCGATCAGCGTCTCGGCGTGGAAGCCGCCCTCGCGCTCGACCAGCTCGTAGCGGCTGGGCTTGGGCTGCGCCGCCACGCCGAAGGTCGCGCGGTGGACGAAGCTGAAATGCGCGTTGTCGAAACTGTTCTCGAGCGCGCGCACCGGGCTCGTGGCCCAGGTCTCGTGGAACTGGAAGATCGTGCGCCAGCCCGGGGCGCCGTACTCGGGCACGTCGGGAATGGGCGCGAGCGGCTCCTCGTCCGGCGCGACCAGCGCCACCCAGGCGTAGCCGTAACGCGCCTCGCAGCGCCAGGCCGGCGTGCGGTAGTCGGGCGGGATGGCGCGCTCGGGCCCGTACTGCGGGATGCGGACCACGCGCCCGCCGCGGTCATAGGTCCAGCCGTGGTAGCCGCACTCGAGCGCGCCACCGACGCAGCGCCCCTTGGACAGGCGCGCCGTGCGGTGGCAGCAGCGGTCGCTCAGCGCCGCCGGCTGGCCGTCGCCGTCAAGAAAGAGCACGATGCGCTCGCCGAGCAACGTGAAGGGGTGCGGCTGTCCGTCCTGCAGCACCGTCAGCGGCACGACGGCGTGCCAGAACTTGCGGAAGACGGGTTGGCGGGTGACGAGCATCTTGGGTGCGAGTCTAGAACCGCGGCAGCGTCGCCAGCCTCACCTTGCCGGCCGCGGCGTCGGCCATGATCTGCTCGCGCTGGCCCCAGCCGCGCAGCTTGCCCGGGTTCAGCAGGCCCAGCGGGTCGAAGCGCATCTTGGTGGCCACCACATCCGGGTTGACCTGGCCCTGCTTGCCGTCCTCGACGATGTAGACGTGCGGGTTGGCAATGAAGACGCCGTGGTCGCGGTGGATCTGCATGATCTCGTTCAAGCGGGCATCGGTGGTGTAGCGAATCAGCTGCAGGCCCGAGCAGTTCATCGCGCCCTCCTTGGTGCGGATGAACTCCAGGTGCACGAGCACCTCGTCGCCGAGCTTGCGGCGCAGCTCCTTGGCCTGCTGCACGTGGCGGGCCGGGTCGAAACCGCTCTGGATGTAGGTCAGGCCCTTGTCCACCTTCAACGCGTGCAGCGTGGTGTGGTTCCAGGTGTACTCCACCAGGGTCCGGTTGCTGCGCCGCACCTCCTCGGCCGTCTTGCGCAGCGTCACCGTGCCGCCGAAGTCGGCCGCCATCTGCTGCAGGCCGTGCTCGGAGAACTCGGCCACCAGCACGAACACCGCATGCGTGCCCGACTTCATCGCGCCGGCCAGCGGCGGCGAGGCCTGCATCAGCAAATCCGGGATCGGTGCGGCCAGCAGCGTGACGCTCTTCTTGACGATGCCCGGCGCGCCGGCGAGCGCGCTGCCGAACTCGAGCGCGGCCTCGTAGGCCTCGAAGCAGACGATGGCCTCGAGCCAGGGGTGGGCCGGCGCGGTGCCGACTTCGAGCTCCAGCACCAGGCCGTTGGTGCCGTAGACGTGGTGCAGCAGCAGGGCCTGCGGCGCGCGCAGCTCCACGGCCTGGGGTTCCGGCTCGATCGTCATCGCGCGCACGCCGTGCACGTTGCCGGTCGAGGCCAGCGGCCCGAAGTTGATCGAGCCCACGCCGCCGAAGCCGCCGCCGTAGAGCCCGCCCAGCGTCGCGCTACGGAAGGTGCTGGGCACGCAGCGCAGCTCCCAGGCGCCGAGCGTGCTGCCCGGCTCGGCCGCGGCGGCCTGCATCTGGCGGTCCATCTCGATCATGCGGATGCCGGCCTGGGCCCGGGCCACCCCTGGACGCGTCCACAGCAGCCGGTTGTAGGCCGACAGATCCAGGATCACACCGCCGTGCAGCGGCATGCACTGGCCGTAGTTGCCGGTGCCGCTGCCGCGCACGGTGATGGGCAGGCGCTCGCGCGCGCAGGCGCCGACAACGGCGCGGACCTCGTCTTCGGTGCGCGGGCGCACCACCGCGTCGGCGCGCAGGCCCTCGAGCTGGCGCTTGAGCACGGGGCTGAACCAGTAGAAGTCCTGGCTCAGGCGCTCGACGCGGTTGTCGGTGATCCACTCCACGCCCGGCAGTGCGGCGACCACAGCGGCGGTGCGCTCGCGCACGCGCGCGGGGTCGAAGTCGGGGTCAGCGAAGGTCGGTGCGTTCATTGGGGTGGGCGGTCGGAAGAAGCAGGGATGCCCGCAAATCCGCGGTCAGGCGGCTGCACGCAGGCGTTGGACGAAGTCCTGGGCCTCGCGGCGCAGCCGCGCCAAGTCGAGCCCGGGGATGGTGTCGTGCTCGACCACGGTGCGGCCCTGCACCAAGACGGCGCGCAGGCCCGGGGCGCCGCCACTGGCGACCGGGGCGACGCCCGGGTCATGCAGGCCGAAGTGGCGCGGCTGGTCCAGGCGCTGTACGACGAGATCAGCAGCCTGGCCAACCTGCAGCGTGCCCACTCCGTCGAGCCCGAGCACGCGCGCGCCGCCGGCGGTGCCTAGTTGCATCACGTCGGCCACGCGCAACGCCGCGGCGTGGCCGCCGGGCTGCTCAACGCGTCCGGCCGGGGCGCGCGGGTCGGGACGCGGGCCGCTTCGCGGGTCGGCCCGGTGCAGCAGCCAGCAGGCGTGGGCCTCGCTGGCCATGTCGGAGGCCTCGTTCGAGCCGGCGCCGTCCACGCCCAGGCCCACCGGGATGCCCAGCGCCAGCGCCTCGGGGATGCGGGCGATGCCCGAGCCCAGGCGGGCGTTGCTCTGCGGGCAGTGGGCGATGCCGGTGCCGGTCTGCGCGCACAGCGCCAGATCGGTGTCGTCCATGTGCACCATGTGCGCGTACCAGACGTCGGGCCCCACCCAGCCATGCTCGGCGACGAACTGCAGCGGCGTGCAGCCATGGACCTCGCGCGCCCAGCGCACGTAGTCGTAGGTCTCGCTCAGGTGGCTGTGCAGGCGGATGCCCAGCGCGCGCGCCTGCGCCGCCAGCGGCTCGAGCTCCTCGCGCCGGCAGCTCCAGTTCGGCGTGGAGATCGCGCTGGCCACGCGGCGCATGGCTTGCGGCGCAGGGTCGTGGAAGCGGCGAACGTCGCGCTCGACCGCGGCCATGAAGCCCTCCAGGGTCTCGGGCGCCACCTGCGGCGGGGCGTTCGCGTCGGTCATCGCCCGCGCCTGGGTCTGGCCACCGCGGCACAGCACCAGGCGCAGGCCCAGGCGATCGGCCTCGTCGAAGACCGCGGCCGTGGCGTCGAAGGGCATGCCGGGCCAGTAGTGGTACTGGTGGTCGGCCACCGTGGTGCAACCCGACAGCAGCATCTCCACCAGTCCCACGCGGGCGGCCAGGCGCAGCGCCTCCTCGTGGTCGAAGTGGCGCCGGTAGGCCACCGGCACGGCGGCGAGCCAGGGCACGAGCGCCAGGTCGATGGCCGCCGGGATGCCCTTGAGCAGGCTCTGGAACAGGTGGTGGTGGGTGTTGACCCAGCCCGGATGGACGACGCAGCCGCTCGCGTCGAGCACGCGTTCGCACGGCTCGGGCGTGAGCCGGCCGATGGCGGCGATGCGGCCGTCGCGGATGCGCAGATCGCTGCCGTCGGCGCGCGCAGCCGCGCCGCACAGGCCGGTCCACAGCGCCTGCGCACCATGGACGAGAAGGTTCACGGGAGGTGGTGTCATTCCTGGGAAGTCTCACTGTCGTGCCAGCTGCCGAGCAGACGCTTGGACAGCAGCGACATCAGCGCGAACAGCAGCACGCCGGTGACCGTGATCAGCAGCAGTGCGGCGAACATGCGCGGGATGTTGAGTTGGTAGCCGGCCTGCAGTATCTGGTAGGCCAGGCCGGTGCCGGTGCCGCCGGTGCCGGCGACGAACTCGGCCACCACGGCGCCGATCAGCGCCAGCCCGGAGCTGATGCGCAGGCCGCCGAAGAAGTACGGCAGCGCCGAGGGCACACGCAGCCGTGCCAGCACCTGCAGCCGGCTCGCCCGGTTGAGCTTGAAGTAACTCAGCAGGCCGGGGTTCACGCTGCGCAAGCCGAGCGTGGTGTTGGCGATGATCGGGAACAGCGCCACGAGCGTGGCGCAGATCACGAGCGAGGCCGTGGGGTCCTTGACCCAGATGATGATCAGCGGCGCGATCGCGACCACGGGGGTCACCTGCAGCAGCACCGCGTAGGGGAAGAAAGCCACCTCCACGAGCCGGCTCTGCACGAAGGCGAAGGCCACCAGCACGCCCAGCAGCACGGCCGTCGCGAACGACAGCAGCGTGATCTTCAGCGTGTTGTACAGGGCGCCGAAGAGCAGCCCGGCGTCGGTGACCAGCACCTGGGCCACGTGCGTGGGCGCGGGCACGATGAAATGCGGCACCTTGAAGGCCACGACCAAGCCCTGCCACAGGGCCAGGATCACCACGGCTACCAGCAGCGGCACCACCACGCGCTGCGTCTGCGGACGGGTCAGCGCCTTCATGCCAGCGCCTCCTCGGAGCCGGCGGCGCTGGCCGCCAGCAGGCTGTCCTGCAGGCGCTTGGCGTACTGGCTGAAAGCCATCGAGACACGGAAATCGGGGCCGCGCGGATACGGCTCGTCGATGGTCACCTGGTCGACGATGCGGCCCGGCCGCGCGGCCATGACCACGACGCGGTTGGAGAGGAAGACCGCCTCGTGGATCGAGTGGGTGACGAAGATCACGGTCAGCTTCTGCGAACGCCAGAGCTCGAGCAGCTCGCTGTCGAGCCGGTTGCGCGTGATCTCGTCGAGCGCGCCGAAAGGCTCGTCCATCAGCAGCAGCGTCGGGTCGGTGACCAGCCCGCGCGCGATCGACACCCGCATCTGCATGCCGCCGGAGAGTTCGCGCGGCAGGTGCGTCTCGAAGCGCCCCAGGCCCACGAGCTGCAGCGCCGCGCGCACGCGCACCTCGGCCTGGGCGCGCGGCACGCCGGACAGGTCCAGCGGCAGTCGCACATTGGCCATCACGCTGGCCCAGGGCATCAGCGTGGCCTCCTGGAAGACGAAACTGAGACGGTGGCCGGTGGACTCCACCTCGCCGACCGGCCGGCGCCACAGCAGCAGGCGGCCATCGCTCGGGTCGAGCAGACCGGCCACCATCTTCAGCAGCGTGCTCTTGCCGCACCCCGAAGGACCGAGCAGGGTCACGAACTCGCCCTCGCGCACCGTCAGGTCGACGGGCATGAGGGCGCGCGTACCGTTGGGGTAGGTCTTCTCGACCGAGAGGACCTCGACAGCAGGGGTTTCGTTCATGCGGCGCAGCGGTGCGGGTTCAGTGGGAGCGGGGCCGGTCCGGGGCGCCGTCAGGGCATGACCTTGAGGTCCTTCACGAACTGCGTCGTGTAGGTCTTCTTCAGATCCACCTTGGCCGGGTCGAGCAGCTTCATCGCCACCATCAGGTCATAGGTCTTCTTCATCCGCTCGTCGGTGATGATGCCCACGCCCAGCCGGGCCACGTCGCCACCGAAGACGATGCCTTGCTCGTTGAGCAGCCGGATGCCGACCGCGATCTTGTCGTCGGTCATGTTCGGGTTGTCCTTCTTGATCAGCGCGTTGGCCGGAGCCGGGTCACCCTTGAGGTAGCTCTTCCAGCCCTCCATCGTCGCCTTCACGAACGCGGCCACGGCCTTGGGGCGCTCGCGCACGGTCTTCTCCATGCACACGATGGTGGTGGCGTACGGGGGCCAGCCATGGTCGGCCAGCAGGAAGACGTTGGGCTTGAATTTCGCCTCCTTCTCGATCGCGTAGGGCTCGCTCGAGAGGTAGCCCTGCTGGACGATGTTCTTGTCGGCGATGAAGGGCTGGATATTGAAGGTATAGGGGCGCACCTGCGAGTCCTGCAGACCGTAGGCCCCCTTCAGCCAGGGCCAGTAGGAGGTGTTGGCGGCGCTGGAGATCAGGATCGTCTTGCCCTTGAGGTCCTCCATCTTGTTGACCACGCCCGGATGGCCGATCAGCACCTGCGGGTCCTTCTGGAACGAGGCGGCGACCGTGACGGCGTTGATGCCGTTCTCCCAGGCCTTCATGGTCTGCACGTCGTAGCC
>CAIRBF010000144.1 GCA_903876715.1 uncultured beta proteobacterium | reverse complement strand
GTGGTTGCCCCAGACCGCCAGCTTGCGGATGGCCGCCACCGGCTTGCCCGTCTTGGCCGCCAGTTGGCTCAGCGCGCGGTTGTGGTCCAGGCGCAGCATCGCGGTGAAGTTCTGGCGCGGCAGGCTGGGCGCGCTCTTCATCGCGATCCAGGCGTTGGTGTTGGCCGGGTTGCCCACCACCAGCACCTTCACGTTGCGGCTGGCCGCGGCGTCCAGGGCCTTGCCCTGGGCGGTGAAGATCTGCGCGTTGGCCGCCAGCAGGTCGGCGCGCTCCATGCCCGGGCCGCGCGGGCGGGCGCCCACCAGCAGCGCGTAGTCGGTGTCCTTGAACGCGGTCGTCGGGCTGCCGTGCGCCTCCATGCCCGCCAGCAGCGGGAAGGCGCAGTCCTCGAGCTCCATCATCACGCCCTTGAGCGCCTTCTGCGCCTTCTCGTCGGGGATCTCCAGCAACTGCAGGATGACCGGCTGGTCCTTGCCCAGCATCTCGCCCGAGGCGATGCGGAACAACAGGGCATAGCCGATCTGGCCGGCGGCGCCGGTGACGGCGACTCGAACGGGTTTCTTGCTCATCGAAGGCTCCAGGGATAGTGGGAATTCGCGTGCCGCGGACCCGCCCAGGGCGGGGAGGGCCCGGAACCACGCTGTGCGCCGTGGCCGCCGTGTCCCGTTGCGGACGACCGACAGTGTAAGACGCGCAGGCATGCTCCCACCTGACGACATGGGTCCGCGAGGGCCCGGTCTTGTACTCCTGTGTCTTGTACAAGAGTGCTTGCGCTGGCCGGCCCGGCTGTGCTGCAATGCGGGTCTGATGCCTTCCCTGTCGTCCCCGATCTCGTCCGGCCCTGCGGCCGCGGCGACCGTCAGCCCCGCCGGCGGGGCCGCGTCGGCGTCCGGCGGCGGTGGAGAAGCGCCGGCGTTCAGCCCGTTGTACCAGCAGATCAAGGGCCTGATCACGCGCAGCCTGCAAAGCGGCGAGTGGCTGCCGGGCCAGGCGATCCCGAGCGAGCACGAGCTGGCCGCGCGCTTTCGCGTCAGCCAGGGCACCGTGCGCAAGGCGGTGGACGAACTCGCGGCCGAGAACCTGCTCGTGCGCCGCCAGGGCAAGGGCACCTTCGTGTCGACCCATGCCGAGGAACGCACGCAGTACCGCTTCCTGCGCTTGCGCGCCGACAGCGGTGCCACGGCCGCGCTGCAGCGCCGGCTGCTCGACTGCCGGCGTCTGCGCGCGCCGGCCGACGTGGCCCGGCCGCTGGGCCTGAAGAGCGGCGACACCGTGGTCGAGATCCGCCGCGTGCTGTTGTCCGAGGGCGTGCCGGTGGTGCTGGACGACATCTTCCTGCCTGGCGCGCTGTTCAAGGGCCTGAGCGCCGAGCGCCTGAGCGACTGGAAGGGGCCGATGTACCGCCTCTTCGAGGCTGAGTTCGGCGTGCGCATGATCCGCGCCGACGAGAAGATCCGGGCCGTGGCGGCTGACCCAGAGGCGGCGGCGGCGTTGGCGCTGGCGCCGGACGCGCCGCTGCTGTCGGTCGAGCGCCTGTCCTACACCTACGGTGACAAAGCGGTTGAACTGCGCCGCGGCCTGTACCGCACCGACGGCCACCACTACCGCAACGCGCTGAGCTGAGAGGCCGACACCCATGCGTCCATGTCCGCCTTGCACGTCAGCGCGCTGTAGTCCTGCCGTCAGCTTGCTGCGATGCAATAAACTGAATGCAGTGCGAGGTCGTCTAGACGTCTGACAACAACGAGTAAGCGAGAGCGGCGTCTCAGCTTGGGGGTCACCCCGGGGATGCCCGCACGAGGGCCCTCGACGAGGGCAGCAAGAGGAGAAGAACGAGGTCCACCCATGGCAACACCCCCGAGATCCGGCGCGGTGCACCGGAACATCCACGTCACGCAGATCCTGTCCTACCGCCTGCCGCCGGCCGGCGTGGTCTCGATCCTGCACCGCATCAGCGGCGCCGTCATGTTCATGCTGCTGCCCTTCGTCATCTGGTTGTTCGACACCAGCGTCAGTTCCGAGGGCTCCTACGAGACCTTCACGAGCGCGTTTGTCGCCGGCATCGGCTTCGTGCCGGCCTGGTTCGTCAAACTCGTCGTGCTGGCCTTGATCTGGGCCTACCTGCACCACGCGATCGCGGGCGTGCGCCACCTGTGGATGGACGCCACGCACAGTGTGACCAAGGCCCAGGGCCACTCCACCGCGGTGGCGACGCTGGCCTTGTCCGTGATCCTGACGCTGGCGCTGGGCGCCAAGCTGTTCGGCCTGTACTGAAGGGGGCTCCGATGGCTGATCGTCAACCCAACTTCGGCGCCAAGCGCGTCGTCGTCGGCGCCCACTACGGCCTGCGCGACTGGCTCAGCCAGCGCGCCACGGCCGTGCTGATGGTGCTGTTCACCGTGGTCCTGCTGGCCCAGGTGCTGATGCCCGGGCCGCTGGACTATGCGCGCTGGGCCGGCATCTTCGCCGCGCAGTGGATGAAGGTGCTGACCTTCGTCGTGATCGTCTCGCTGGCCTGGCATGCCTGGGTTGGTGTGCGCGACATCTGGATGGACTACGTCAAGCCGGTGGGCGTGCGGCTGGCGTTGCAGGTGTTCACGATCGTCTGGCTCGTCGGCTGCGCCGGCTGGGCCGTGCAGGTGCTCTGGAGACTCTGAGTCATGGCGCTTTCCAATCTTCCCCGCCGCAAGTTCGACGTCGTCATCGTCGGCGCCGGTGGCTCGGGCATGCAGGCCTCGCTGCGCTTGTCGCAGGCCGGGCTGAACGTGGCCGTGCTGTCCAAGGTGTTTCCCACGCGTTCGCACACGGTGGCGGCGCAGGGCGGCATCGGTGCCTCGCTGGGCAACATGAGCGAGGACAACTGGCACTATCACTTCTACGACACCGTCAAGGGCTCCGACTGGCTCGGCGACCAGGACGCGATCGAGTTCATGTGCCGCGAGGCCCCGCGCGTGGTGTACGAACTCGAGCACTTCGGGATGCCCTTCGACCGCAACCCGGACGGCACGATCTACCAG
>CAIRBF010000143.1 GCA_903876715.1 uncultured beta proteobacterium | reverse complement strand
CTGCACGTCGTGGCCAACATCAAGCCCTGCCTGCTCGACGATCACCCGTCCTTCGGCGCGCTGGCGCGCGACGGCGGCTTCGTCGTCGACGGTGAAGGCCGGCCCGTGGTCGAGCCCTACTGGGACGGCCAGGCGGCCTTCCTCGACTTCACGCACCCGCAGGGCCTGCGCTGGTGGCAGGAGGGCCTGCGGCGCCAGATCCTGGACATGGGCATCGACGCCGGCTGGAATGACAACAACGAGCACGCGGTGCAGGACGAGTCGGCGCAGTCGCATGGCTTCGGGACGCCGCTGCCCATCCACCGCTCGCGCCCGCTCCACGCGTTGCTGATGACGCGCGCCACCTGGGAGGCCCAGCGCGAGCGTGCCGCCCCGGGCGAGCCCGTCTACACCGTCACCCGCGCCGGTCCGCCCGGCATCCAGCGCTATGCCCAGACCTGGAGCGGCGACAACGGCACGAGCTGGCGCACGTTGAAGTGGAACATCCGCACCGGACTGCAGATGAGCCTGTCGGGGCTGTTCAACGTCGGCCACGACGTGGGCGGCTTCCACGGCCCGGTGCCCGAGCCCGAGCTCTTCGCGCGCTGGGTCCAGGCCTGCTGCCTGAACCCGCGCATGGTCATGAACTCCTGGAAGGCCGGCAACGTCGTCAACCTGCCGTGGATGCACCCGGAGGTGGCCGACACCGTCCGTGCCGCGATCGAGCTGCGCTACCACTTGCTGCCCTACCTGTGGCAGTTGTTCGAACGCGCGGCCGAGCACCACGAGCCCATCATCCGACCGACTTTCTTCGACTTCCCCGACGACGCGCAGTGCCTGCAGGACAGCGACGACTTCATGCTCGGTCCCGACCTGCTCGTGGCGCCGGTGGTCGAGCCGGGACAACACGTGCGTCGGGTCTGGCTGCCGGTCCTGCCCGTCGGTGCTTGCTGGTTCGACTTCCATACCCGCCAGCGCTACGCATCGGGTGCCTGGCACACGGTGGCGGCGCCGCTGGACGTGCTGCCCTTGTTCGCACGCACCGGGGCTCGCATCCCGGTGGCCGCGGCCGCACCGGGCGCACTCGCGACGGTCGATGATGCGGTGCGTGAGGTGGTGACGTTCTGAGGTCTCCGAGCGGCTGCAGGTGCCGAGGGCTGCATCGCTTTGGGTGAGGCCGGTTGCCCTGAAGTCCTTCGCGGTGTGACGAGACGGTCTGACCAAGCCGTGCGCTGACACGATCGTGGCGTCGCAGGGGGGCACGACGACTGCGCTGGACCGCTCCCAACCAGGGCGTGTCGCACCGCCAGCATGCTGTGATCGTCCGGTTGCAAAGCGCTCGGCGGGGGCACAGTCAGCCCGGCTCAGCCATGTGGTGACCACTCGACACTCTGATGGTGCATGGGGGCATGCAATGAGTTTGGGAACTGTTCTGCTCAGCGTGCTGCTGCTGATCTTGCTGGGTGTGATCCCAGCCTGGCCCCACAGCAGGGGTTGGGGCTACGCCCCCAGCGGCGTCCTCGGTGTCGTCGTGGTGGTGCTGCTCATCGTTGTTGACGGGCAGGCTGTAGGGCCGCGGCCCGCTTGATGCCCGCGGAATCAGATCGGCTTCGCACGAGGCCCGCAGGTGCGGCTGCGACTTGAAGAAGCACACCGTCAACGACACGGGGGACAGCGGCGTCAAGCCGGTCACCAACTGCGCATGCGGCGCCGGCTGGATCGGCCAGCCACTGCCCTGAGTCAGGCAGGGGGTCGCCCATGGGATGCACCGATCTTTCGATCATGCCTTCCTCCCATGGTCTTCCCGGCCTGGCGCTCAGCCTGGGCTCGTCGGTGGGGTGTGCAGGACAGGGCCATGCGCCGCCGCAGGTTGCACCCAGGGTCGCCCCAGCCGTGGACGGTGCTGCTGTGAAGCCCAGGGTGCCAGCAGAGGGAACGCCTCCTGGAGCCCCCGCACTGCCTGCGTCTACGGCTGCCCGGGGAGCCGCGCCGTCCGCACTTGCTCCACAACCTGCGCCAAGAGCTCCATCAGGCTCTCCGGGGACTCACGCGGCCAGGCCTGGGGTGTCCACGCCGCTGTCCCCAGGCAAGCCTGCTGTGGCCGCGGCCTCTGTGGTGCCCTCGCCAGCCTCGCCGTCGCCGCCGCTGGATCTCAAGTCTCTCGAGACCCAGCTGCGTGAGACGAAGGCCATCAGCACCTTCACCAAGCTCACGCTGCAGAACCAGATCGACGACCTGCTCGAGCGGTTCCTGGCCTTTTTCCGAGGACAGCTCAAGACCTCCTTGGCCGAACTGCGCAGGTCCTTCGATCTGCGGGTCATGAAGGTACTGGCGCTGCTGCAGGATGCCGACCCGCCGCTGGCGTGCGCAATCGCGTCGTCGAGAGAGTCGATCTGGGGCGTCCTGTCGGATCCGGCGAATTTCGACAAGTTCTAGCAAGGCTCGGAACACCCTGGCTTCTCTCGTCGAATCGACATCTTCACGGGCATCGCCTTGTGCGTCGCGTTGTTGACGGCGGGCGGTGCCGAGACGCAGGACACGATGCTCCTGAAGGATCGGACCGCTGTGCTTGCGCTGCTGGGTCTGCCCTGTGGACAGGTCGTCAGCGCGGCGCCGGTGAAAGGCGACGATCACGTCGCAACCTGCCAGAACGACAGCTGCTATCGCGTGTTCATCGACGCCAAAGGGCGTGTCGTGGCGCAGAAGCTGGAGTCGTAGCGCGCGCTGGACTCGAGGCTTGGCGCACGAGCCTGGCGATGACGAGCAGTTGGCGGGCAGGCGCCTTGTCGTGCGGCCGGGGGGACTCCTGCCTCGTTCGTCGCTTGCCGGCGCTCAAGAGCATTCAAGCGGCAGACCGTACAAGTGACAAACGCAGCGAGAGTGGCCAATCTGGACATCGCGACAGACCGTGACCTGCGTTCGGTGCTGTTGGGTATCTCTCGTTCGATCCAGCCCGGGTACCTCGTCACCTCAAAGGAGACTTGCCATGAACGTCCGCCCCCTCCTCGCTGCCGCCGTCGCTGCATCGGCCTTGTTCACGGTTGCAGGCTGCGCTGTCTCGCGTGGCCAGGAGACCATCGGCGCCTACGTCGATGACGCCACCATCACCGCCCGGGTCAAGAGCCGCTTCGTCGAGAACCCGCAGGTCGACGCGGCGTCCATCAGCGTCGAGACGCTGAATGGCACCGTGATGTTGTCGGGCTTTGCCAAGAGCGTCACCGAGAAGGTGGCTGCAGAGGAACTTGCCCGCAGCGTCCACGGTGTGAAATCGATCAAGAACGAGATCGCTGTCCGTCCCTGATCGCGGCCCCGGTCTTCCACAGGTTCAGGACGAACCCGTCGAAGCGGCAAAGCCAGCCGCCTGGAGCGGCACCGTGTGCCTGGGCTACGCCAGGCGGCAGCGGCCCATCAGCGCATGCGAAAGAGCTCTGCAGACGGCGCCTCGAACGGCGTCCGGTGCTGCGGCTGGAAGTGCTGGTGTCTCGCGTGACTGCGGCAAGGTCAAGGCACCTCGCGCCCCAGCCCCGCCTCGTAGACCTCGAACCAGGTTTGCCGGTCCATCGGCACGGCCAGCGCCTGCCGGGTGGCGGCAATGCGCGCGAGATCGGTCGAGCCGACCACCGGCAGGATGCGTGACGGGTGGTGCAGCAGCCAGGCCAGCGCGGCGGCGGTGACGTCGGTGCCAGCGGCTTGAGCGACGCGCTCGAGCACCGTGCGCACGCGCGCCGCAGTCGCATCGGCGCCGAACAGGCGACCGCCGGCCAGCGGTGACCAGGCCATCACCGGCATGCGGTGTTGCTGCGCATGGGCGAGCTGGCCGTTGGTGAAGGGCGCCAGGTGCAGCGGGTGGATCTCGAGCTGGTTGGTGACGAGGCGGTGGCGCATCGCCGACTGCAGCAGGTCTACGTCCCAGGCCATGAAGTTGGAAACTCCGGCGGCGCGGATCTTGCCGGCGTCGACGAGGTCGTCGAGGCAGGCACCGAGTGCAGACGCGTCCATCAGCGGGTCGGGGCGATGGATCAGCAGCAGGTCGATCGTCTCCACGCCCAGGCGCCGCAGCGAGCGCTCGACGCTCGCGCGTACATGGGCCGGCGTGGTGTCGTAGTGCTTCACGCGCGTGCCGGGCCAGGCCTTGGACAGCAGCATGATGTCGGTCTTGGTGACGATCTGCATGCCGGCCTTCAACCCCGGCTGCGCGCGCAGCGCGTCGCCGAACAGCGTCTCGCAGCGGTAGTCGCCGTAGATGTCGGCATGGTCGAAGGTCGTGATGCCCTGGTCCAGGCAGGCACGGATGCGCGCGGCCACGGCCGCAGGCGCATGGTCGGTCGCCTCGGCCAGACGCCAGGCGCCCCAGACGATGCGGCTGAGATTCAGACCAGGGGCGAGTTCGATCGCGGGAACGTGGGCTGTGGTGGGCATGGGTGGCGGGAGTTGCGGGGTTTCAGCGTCGCACGCCCACGCCCAGCGGCGTGGCGGGCGTCTGCGCCGGGACACGGCCATAGGTGTGGGCCAGGGAGCAGGTCTTCAGATGGGGCAGCACTTTGGTGCCGAAGATCTCGCACTCGTCGAGGTGCGGGTAGCCGGAGAAGATGAAGGCGCGGATGCCCATCTTCATGTACTCGTGGATCTCCGAGACGACCTGGTCGACGTCGCCGACGATGGCCGCGCCGCAGCCGCTGCGAGCGCGGCCGATGCCGGTCCACAGGTGGGGCTCGATATAGCCCTCGTCGTCGGCCAGCGCGCGGTTGGAGGCCTGGATGGCCACGCCCATGCTGGTGGCGTCGAGCGCCCGGTTGCGGATCTCGCGCCCCTTGTCGTCGTCCAGGCGGGAGACCAGGTCGGCGGCGTACTCGCGCGCCTCGTCCTGGGTGTCGCGCACGATCATGTGGATGCGCAGGCCATAGTCGAGCACGCGGCCATGGCGCGCTGCGGCCGCGTGCGCGGCGCGCATGCGCTCGGCCAGCGCGGCCTTGGACTCGGGCCACATCAGGTAGGTGTCGCAATGGGCGCCGCACAGGTCCAGCGCCGGGGGCGTGTAGCCGCCGAAGTACAGCAGCGGTCCACCGTTCGTCTGGTAGGGGCGGGCGGGGTCGGTGGACAGCCCGCTGAACTGATAGACCTGCCCCTGGTAGTCGATGGTGTCGCGCGTCCAGGCCTGCTTCAAGATCTCGACCACCTCCCAGGAGCGGCGGTAGCGGTACTCGGTGTCGGCCTTCTCGCCGGGAAAGTCCGACGAGATCACGTTCAGCGTCAGGCGCCCGTGCAGGATGTGGTCCAACGTTGCCACGGTGCGCGCGAGCATGATCGGGTGCAGTTCGCCGCAGCGGATGGCCGCCAGCAGGTTGATGCGCTCGGTCAGCGGCGCGACCGCGGCGGCAAAGGTCAGCGTGTCCTGTCCGACCTGGTACGACGAAGGGCACAGGATGTTGCGAAAGCCCAGTTCGTCAGCTCGCCGCACGATGCGGCTGGTGTGCTCCCAGCTGCTGCGCAGGTTGCCGTCGGGCACACCGAGGTGCCGGTAGTCGTCGGAGCACAGCGGGGCGAACCAGGCCACCTCGGCTGCATCGAGATCTGCGCCTCGGATCGGAACGACGCTCATCTTGTCGGTCTCCTCGAAAAGCCGGTGCGGGTCTGCGGCCCGCGCCTTGTCGTCAGCGTCGGCCGAGCAGCCCGGCCAGCCAGCCCTTGAAGACGGTCCACATCAGAGCCAGTGCATTGAGCTCCGTCGGCTGCGGCGCAGGGGCCGGGGCCGGGGCAGGGGCCGGCGACGTTGCCGCGGCCACCTGCGGCGCGGTCGCGGCGGGGGCGGTCTCGCCGGTCACGGTCGGCGCAGACGCCACGGCCGCGGGTGGCGCGGCAGGCACCGTAACCGCCGCTGCCGCGACACGGAAATGCTCAGCGAACTGCGCCAGCATCGCGTCCGACACCGGCACGAGCAGGCGGCTGCCGAACTGCGCGAGCTTGCCGCTGACAGTGACGGTGGCTTGGCCGACGAGGACTGAGTGGCCGGGGCTCTCGCCCGGCTCGACCGTGGCCGAGAGCTTCATCGACGCCGACGAGCCGCCCCGGTCGGCCCCCTTGCCCAGCATCTGCAGCGAGCGGGTCGGTGCATCCAGCCCGAGCACCTCGATGTCGCCGTTGAACTGCATCGACGCCGGCCCGATCTTCGTCTTGACCGTGCCCTTGTAGTGGGTGTCGTCGACCTGCTCGGTGATCTGCGCGCCGGGCATGCAGGTGGCCACGGCCCGGATGTCGGACAACACGGTCCAGGCCTGTTCGACGCTGGCGTCCACTGGATAACGCTTGTCGAGCTTGACTTCCATCGCTTGATTCTCCTGGCCGGAGATTATCCGGACCTGTGGGCAGGCGCGACGCGGTCCGCCCCAAGAAAAACGCCCGCATGGCGTAGGCCAGGCGGGCGCATGTGACCGGCCGGATGGCCGGCACCAGACGTCACTTCTTGCGCAGCTTGGCAATGGCGGCGAGCTGGGCGGCCATGGCCGCGAACTCGCTTTGCGCAGCGGCGAAGTCGATGTCGCTCTTGGCGTTCTTCATCGCTTCTGCGGCGGCCTTCTTGGCCTCTGACGCCTTGGCCTCGTCGAGGTCGTGGCCGCGGATCGCGGTGTCGGCCAGCACGGTCACGCGGCCCGGCTGCACCTCCAGGATGCCGCCCGCGACGAAGACGAACTCCTCGTCGCCGTTGTCGGCGCGCTCGATGCGCACCGCCCCCGGCTTGATGCGGGTGATCAGCGGCGTGTGACGCGGCAGGATGCCGAGCTCGCCGTTCTCGCCCGGCAGCGCAACGAATTTCGCCTCGCCCGAGAAGATGCTCTCCTCGGCAGAGACGACGTCGACGTGGATGGTGGCCATCTGGATGATCCTTCAGCGTTGTGCTGTACGAGTCAAGCCCCCGCCGCGGATCCGGCCGCGCCGGTCCGCTGGCGGGCGGCCCCCTCGGGGGGTAGCGAGCGCCAGCGAGCTTGGGGGCGCGTTACTGGATCTTTTTCGCCTTTTCGAAGGCGTCATCGATGGTGCCGACCATGTAGAAGGCCTGCTCCGGCAGGTGGTCGCACTCGCCGTTGACGATCATCTTGAAGCCGCGGATGGTCTCCTTCAGCGGCACGTACTTGCCCGGCGAGCCGGTGAAGACCTCGGCCACGTGGAAGGGCTGCGACAGGAAGCGCTGGATCTTGCGCGCGCGCGACACGGCCAGCTTGTCCTCGGGAGAGAGTTCGTCCATGCCCAGGATGGCGATGATGTCGCGCAGTTCCTTGTAGCGCTGCAGCGTGGCTTGTACCGCGCGCGTGGTCGTGTAGTGCTCTTCGCCGACGACGTTCGGGTCGATCTGGCGGCTGGTCGAGTCCAGCGGGTCCACCGCGGGGTAGATGCCCAGCGCCGCGATGTCACGCGACAACACGACGGTGGCGTCCAGGTGGGCGAAGGTGGTGGCCGGCGACGGGTCGGTCAGGTCGTCCGCCGGCACGTACACGGCCTGGATCGAGGTGATGGAGCCCACCTTCGTGGAGGTGATGCGCTCCTGCAGGCGACCCATTTCCTCGGCCAGCGTCGGCTGGTAGCCCACCGCGGAGGGCATGCGACCCAGCAGCGCGGACACTTCCGTGCCGGCCAGGG
>CAIRBF010000142.1 GCA_903876715.1 uncultured beta proteobacterium | reverse complement strand
GAGCCCGCTGCGCAGCAGCAGCGCCGGGCTGCCGATCGCCCCGGCGGCGAGCACGACCTCGCCTGCGGCGCGCGCGCGGTGCAAGCCGCCCGCCGCGTCGCGCCAGCGCACACCGCAGGCGCGGCGGCCGGCGAACTCCACCGCCTCGGCCAGCGCTCCGGTGACCACGCGCAGATTGGGGCGTCGGCGCGCGGGCCGCAGGTAGCCGTCGGCGGCGCTCCAGCGCCGGCCGCCGCGCTGGTTGACGTGGATCGGGCCCACGCCTTCGTGCTCGCCGGTGTTGAAGTCGTCGAGCGCGGGCAAGCCGGCGCCACAGGCCGCGGCGCGCACGTCGTCCAGCAGCGGCCAGCGCACGCGCGCAGCCTGCACGCTCCAGGGCCCGCCTCGGCCGTGCAATGCGCTCGCGCCCAGCACGTGGTCCTCGCTGCGGCGGAACCAGGGCAACACGTCGCTCCAGCCCCAGCCCGGCAGACCAAGCGCGCGCCAGCCGTCGTAGTCCGCCGCCTGGCCGCGGATCGCCACCATGCCGTTGATCGCGGTCGAGCCGCCGAGCACCTTGCCGCGCGGGTGGCGCAGGCGGCGGCCGCTCAGCCCGGGCTCCGGCTCGCCGTCAAAGTTCCAGTCGTAGCGCGGGTGGCCGATGGTGTGCCGGTAGCCCACCGGCACCGCGAACCAGGGCGAGTCGGGCTCGCCGCCGGCCTCGAGCAGCAGGACGCGGCAACGCGGGTCGGCGCTCAGGCGGTTGGCGAGCACGCAGCCCGCGGCCCCGCCACCGACGACGATGTGGTCGAACTCGCCGCCGTCGGTCTCCCGGGACCCGGCGGCGCTCACTGCTTCTGCAGATTGATCTTCTTCACCAGCGCGCCCCAGCGCTCGTAGGAATCCTTGACCTCGCGCGCCAGCAGCTCTGGCGTCGAGCTCTCGGCGGTGTAGGCGCCGCTGTTGTAGAACTCCTTGACCGCGGGCTGGGCGATCGACTGCGCGAGCGCGGCGTTGAGCTTGCGCACGACGTCCGGCGCCATGCCCTTGGGCCCGAACCAGCCGAGGAAGCTGACGATGTCGATGTCCTTCACGCCCTGCTCCACGGTGGTGGGCACGTCGGGCAGGAAGGGGCTGCGCGAGGGCGCGGCCACGGCGATGATGCGGGTCTTGCCGCTCTTGGCGTTGTTGATGGCCGCCGGCGCGGCGTCGAAAGCCACCTGCACCCGGCCCTCGATCAGGTCGGCCGCGAGGTCGGCGCCGCCCTTGTAGGGGATGTGCTCCATCTGGATGCCGGCGTTGGTCTTGAAGGTCTCGCCGAAGATGTGGGCCGAGGTGCCGGTGCCGAAGGAGGCGTAGCTCAGCTTGCCGGGGTTGGCGCGGCCCCAGGCGATCAGCTCCTGCACGTTCTTCACACCCAGACCGTTGTTGACGATGATCACCAGCGGCCCGCGCGCGCCGATCGTGATCGGCGTGAACTCGGTCATCGGGTCGAAGGTCGCGGCCTTCAGCGTGTGCGGGATCTGCGCCATCGTCGAGCTGGCGCTGTAGAAGATGGTGTGGCCGTCCGGCGCCGACTTCAGCACCTCCTGCGCCGCCAGCAGCGTGCCGCCGCCGGGCCGGTTCTCGATCACCACCGGCACGCCCAGCAGTTCGGACAGCCGCGGTGTGACCGCGCGCGCCTGCGCGTCCACGCCGATGCCCGGCGGGAAAGCGACGATCACGCGGATCGGCTTGCCCTTGATCGGGAACTCGGCCTGGGCCTGCGCGGCGAAGGGCGCGGTCAGCGCGGCAGCGGCCAGTGCGGCGGCGAAGGTACGGCGATTGCTCATGGGGTGTCTCCTTTACGGGTGGGCGGATCTCGGGGGGCAGGGGGGGTCAATCGGTTCGCGGGGCGTCGTCGCGCACCAGCACCGCGCCGCGGTTCAGCGGCCCGACGTTGCGGCGGTAGATCTGGAGCCAGCCGCGGTCGAACAGCGGCGCGGCCGGCTGCCAGGCGGCGCGGCGCGCCTGCAGCTCCGCCTCGGGGATCTCGAGGTCGCAGCGGCGCGCGTCGAGGTCGATGGTCACGGTGTCGCCGTCACGCACCAGCGCCAGCGGGCCGCCGAGCGCGGCCTCGGGCGAGATCTCGGCCACCACCAGGCCCTTGCAGACCAGGCCCGACAGGTGCCCGTCGGTCAGCAGCGCCACGTCTTCGCCCAGGCCCTTGCCGTCGATGGCGAAGACCACGCGCGAGGCGCCACCGCCCATGGCCGGCCCGCCGCGCGCACCGGCCCCGCGCATCACGACCACATGGCCGGGGCGGATGGTGCCGTCGTTGAGGGCGGCGATCGCGGCGTCGCTGGTGTCGAAGCAAATCGCCGGGCCGCTGAAGCGCCGCGCCTTGCGCTCGAGGATGCCGGTCTTGACGATGCCGGTGTCGGGACACATGGAGCCGCGCAGCACGGTGATCGCCGGACGCCGCGCGACCGGGCGGTCGAGCGGGCGGATGACCTCGGGATCGGCCAACGTCGCGCCGGCGAGTTCGGCGCCGAGCGTGCGTCCGCTCACGTTCAGCGCGCCCAGGTCGAGCTGCGACTGCAGCTGCACGAGCAGCGCGCGGCAGCCGCCGGCGGCCTCGAACTCCTCGATCGTGCGCTCGCCCACCGGCCGCACGCCGGCCAGCACCGGCACCTGCGCGCCGAATTGCTCGAACAGGGCGTAGACGTCCACGGCCAGCCCGGCCTCGGTGGCCGTGGCCTGCAGGTGCTTGATGCAGTTGACCGAGCCGCCCACCGCCAGCACCGCGCGCGCCGCGTTGGCGAAGGCACCGGCCGTCATGATGTCGCGCGGCTTCAGGTCGTCCCAGACCATCTGCACGATGCGCGTGCCGGCCGCGCGCGCGTCGGCGCACATCTTCTCGCTCAGCGCCCGCACCGGCGCGCTGCCGGGCAGGGCCATGCCGAGTGCCTCGCAGACGATGTGCATGGAGTTGGCCGTGCCCATGCCGGAGCAGACACCGGGCGAGCGAATCGCCTCGCGGCTCATGCCGACGACGGTCTCGACGTCGATGCGGCCGGCGACCGCGTGCATCGCGGCCACGAAGACGTCCTCGATGTCGCAGTGGTGGCCGCGGAACTCGCCGCTGGCCTGGTAGCCGCAGGGCACGACGATGGTGGGCACGTTCAGGCGCGCCGCAGCCATGAGCTGCCCTGGGATGGTCTTGTCGCAGGAGGTGAGACAGACCATGCCGTCGAGCTGCGCGCCCTCGACCGCGACCTCGATGTCGTTGGTGACCAGGTCGCGCGCGCCGAGCATGTAGGCGCCGCGCGCGCCCGCGCCGGTAACGAAGTCGCTCGGCGCCGCGGTGCGGATCTCGAAGGGCACGCCGCCAGCGGCGCGGATGGCTTCCTTGACGATGACCGCCACCTCGTCGAGGTGGCTGTAGCAGGCGGCGAGCTCGCTGCTGGAGTTGACGACCGCGATCTTGGGCTTCTCGCAGTCCGCCTCGGGGATGCCCAAAGCTTGCCATTGCGCGTTGCGCACCGACCAGAGGTAGGAGCCGCGCGGGAAGTTGCTGCGGAGTTTGCGCTGGCCGCTCATGTCGGGCTCCTGCGGGTGATGGTGACGAGGCCGGCATCGGCATCCACGCGGACCCAGTCACCGGTGCGGATGAGCTCGAGCGGGTTGCGGTCGAAGTCGGTCATCGCCGGGGCGTGGCTGACCACGGCGCCGAGCGCGATCTTGGTCGTCATCTCGTTGAACAGCCACGCCGCCGGGGCCATGCCCATCAGGCGCGCGACGTGGAACTGCGCAGACCAGCCCGAGGAGCCCTTGGCGCCGGGGAAGACCAGCACGCGCCCGGCGAAGCTCTGGCCGCGCAGTTCGTGCCGCGTCTCCACCACGGTGCCGGTGCGCGGGTCCACGCCGCCCCAGCCCGAGATCCGCTCCCGCGTCACGAGCGCCTGCGCCTCGGCCACACCGGGCACGACCATGCGCCCGCGCAGCACGATGACCTGCGGTGCCTCCGCCATGGCCGCCGTCACATCCACCTCCCGGTGCAGGCGGCGTCGATGCACTGCTCGGTGGTGCCGAACCAGGCCTGCACGCCCAGGATCGCCGGCAGGTAGTGCGCCTGCTTGGCCGAGTCGAGGGCGACCACGCGCGTGCCCGGGGGCACGGCGCGGCTCATCGCCGAGCAGCTGTCGGTCATGATGCGGCCGCCGGCCTCCTCGATGATGCGGGTGTAGCCGTTGCGGTCGGCCAAGGACTTGATCGCGCGCGGGGTCCAGATCCACAGGGCGGTGTTCGCATGCACGCGCCGGCCCTCCAGCAACTGCGCTGCTTCCCAGATCTGCTCGATCGAGTAGTGTGGGCAGCCGAGCATGACGTAGTCGACGCCGCGGTCCTGGCCGTGGGCGTTGATCTTCTCGAAGGTGGCCTCGCGCTCGAGGCGGCCGTAGCGCCGGACCTCGCCCAGCGCGCGGCCCCCGGTGGCCATCTCCAGCGTGGCGGCCTCGGGCGTGACGCCCACCAGGTGGTACATCTCGACCCCGCCGGAAGACGAGGCGGCCGCGCCGAAGTGCTTCAGGCGCGGCAGGTTGGGCACCTCGCCCAGGCCCCAGACGACGGGCACGCGGTCCTGCACCCAGTCGCCCATCCAGTAGCCGAGCAGGCCCCAGTCCTCCACCGTTTCCACCGGGATGGTGAGCTCCACCCCGTGTGTCGCGCGGCGCGGCGCATCCAGGTGGTAGCCCCAGTTGGGGATGCGGCCGGTGAGCATGGCCGCGCTCGTGCTCTCGCGCCCCTCGGCGTTGGTGCGCGCGCCCAGCACGCTGTTGATGTAGATGACGGCCGAGGACTCCATCCACGCGCAGTGCTCGCCGCGCGCGGGCAGGTTGCCCACCTGGTAGGGCGTGCAGGTGTTCATCATCTGCACCCCCATGCGCGCGGCCATGGCCTCGCTGCGGGCGTAGAACTGCACGATCTGCTCGCTCACGCCCATGTCGGCGGGGTGGTGCGGGTCGAAGCCGAGCTGCAGGTGCGAGGTGAAGACCCGCACCCGCTCGGGCAGCGGCACGACCGTGGCCGAATCGAGGTTGAACTCGCTGAACACCGCGTCCAGGCCGCCCTTGGTGGCAGCGAAGTCGCGCATGAAGGGTGTGCTGGCGGTGACGGTGCCGCAGACATTGCGCGTGGGCACCAGTTCCTGCGCGCCCAACGCCTGCCCGTAGCGGATCAGCAGGTCCATCGCCGCCGCGACGGTCGGGCCGTCCCGCCCGTCGCGCATGGCTTTCTCTTCGTCGCTCAGGCGCATGGCATCAGCTCCCGGTTTCCTGCACGGGTTGCGGCAGCGCGGCGTGCCCGCCGATGGCCGCGGCGACCGCGCGCACGGTCGCCGACAGCGCCGGCGCCACCTCCTGGCGCAGCCGCTCCTCGGTGAAGCTGAAGGCGGGACCGCCGCAGTTGAAGCTCATGACCTCGCCGCGCGGCACCGTGAGCGCCATCGAGATCGAATTGATCTCGCGATGGAACTCGCCCGCCGACACGCAC
Source organism: uncultured beta proteobacterium (assembly GCA_903876715.1). Taxonomy (GTDB): domain Bacteria; phylum Pseudomonadota; class Gammaproteobacteria; order Burkholderiales; family Burkholderiaceae_C; genus Rubrivivax. The sequence continues at coordinate 4,597 of CAIRBF010000142.1, read as the reverse complement.
CACCCGGTGCGCGCGTGTTCAGCCAGCGCGCGCTGCAGCCCGGCGTCGATGGCCGGCCCGTCGGGGCCACGGGCCAGGCGCAGCGCATCGATCAACCCCGCCCGCGTCGCTTCGTCGACAGCGCCCAGGTAGGCGCGCCCGAGGGCCGAGTTCGGCAGCGGCACGCGCGTGCCCACATCGAGCCGGGCGCTCAGCATCGTCGAGTGCGATCGGCAGGCCTCCACCAGCACCATCTCGAGCCCGTCGCGCACGGCGAGGTAGACCGAGCCCCCGGTGCGCTCGGCCAGCGCCTGCATCGGGCCGCGCGCGGCAGCGCGAACATCCAGACTGTCGAGGAAGACCTGCGCCAGCGAAACCACGCCGGGCCCGAGCATGAAACGCTCGCCGCCCGGCTCGGGCTGCAGCCAGCGGTGCGCCACCAGCGTGGCCGCGAGCCGCATCACCGAGGGACGCGGGATCCCGGTCAGGCGCGCGAGCTCGGTCGACCCGAGCAGTCGCCGGTCCGGGCGGAAGCAGTGCAGCAGGCTCAGGCCCCGGTCGAGCGCGCTGACGGTGTCGGCCTTGTCGACGGTCAGGCTGCGGGCGCGCCGCGGCGCGGCCGACGTCGCCACACTCATCCTGCCGCCACCCGGCGCGCGTCGGCGGCCTGGGTCGCCGGGCGCAGGTGGACGCCCTGCTCCAGCAGCGCGGCCTGCAGCGCCGCGATGTCCACGTCCCGCGGCTGCACCCCGGCGCGCACCGCCAGCGCCGCGGCCGTGCCGGCGGCCTGGCCGGTGATCCAGCACTGCGGGATCTCGCGCATGAAGCCGTGGGAGTTCTTGTCGCAGCTGATGTGGCGCCCGCAGGCCAGCAGGCCGTCCAGCGCCTCGGGCACCAAGGCGCCGTAGGGGATGGAGATGTTCGGGAACTTGGGGCTGACGGCCGGCGTGACGCCGATCTCGGTGGGCAGCGCCGTGCCTTCGGGCCAGCGCCGACGCAGCACGGCGTCGACGCCACGCAGCCGGCGCGCGTGGCGCACGCCCACCTGCGGCGCCGAGACCATCAGGTAGGCGTTCTCGAAGCCCGGGGCGTGCGCCCGGTAGAAGTCCAGGTGCGCCGCCATCGCCCGGTGCGAACGCACCTCCACCGCGGTGAGGTCGTCGACGTCAAGCGCCGAGTAGCCGGTCTGACGCGGCCCCATGAACAGCGCCACGTCGTCGCGCCAGCTCACGAAGGGCCGATCGAACAGGCCGCAGGCCGCGCGCCCGCGGGCCATGAAGTCGTTGTAAGCCTCGGGCTGGCTGGAGCGGAACTCGAGCCAGCGGCTCATGTCCACCCCAGCGAACATCCAGGAGGTGTTCATGCAGTGGTGGACGTCGGCCTCCTCGATGTCGTTGTCGTAGGCGGCGCCGGCGCGCGCGAACAGGTCGCCGTCCCCGGTGGCGTCGATGACGACCCGGGCGCGCACGGCCATGCGGCCCTCCTTGCTCTCGAAGACAGCGCCCGCGACCCGGCCTGAATCCATCAGCGGCACGCAGGCCCAGGAGTGGTAGACCAGCTTGACGCCGCGCTCGATCAGCAGTTCCTGCGACAGCAGCTTCAGGCGCTCGGGGTCCACGGTGGGCGACCAGGTGACGATGCCGTGGTAGGCGGCCGTGCGCAGCGACCAGTGCGCCGCCTTCGCAGCCTCGGTGCTGCCCCAGTCGGCCCGGTCCGGGCCGGCGACGGCACCGGCGGGCAGGCGGTCGAGCAGTTCCTCGGCAATGCCGCGGATGACCAGCTCGCCCTTCCAGTCGGTCATGCGGTCGATCCAGATGACCAGACCGCCGGTGGACAGGCCGCCGAGGTGGTTGTAGCGCTCCAGGAGGACCGTGTCGGCCCCGGCGCGCGCCGCCGCCGCCGCCGCCGCCGTGCCGGAGGGCCCCCCGCCGACCACGAGGACCTCGCAGTCCCGGTAGACCGGGATCTCGCGCTCGGCCTCGCGCACCGTGCCCCAGTCCTGACGCGGCACCTTGGCGTCACGCTCGAAGATGTCGGCGCTCAGGATGCGCTCGTCGGTGCGGGTGATCGTCTTCACAAGTCGAGAGGGGGAGGGTAGATCAGGCTGGATTTTGGACACCGCGTCCGAAAATGACATGGGTGGTGTCCCCGATAGCTTGTCCAGGACAAGTTCACGACCACCGCCGGGCGCTGCGTCGCGGCCGGCATTCAAAGGCGGGGGGGTGGGCTGCCAGGCGCCCCGGCGGACGCCTTCAGCGGGGCACGGCCGCCGTCAGCGACAGACCGCCGTCCATCACGAAGTCCTGGCCGGTGACCCAGCCCGCGCCGTCGTCGCACAGCCAGGCGACGGCCTGCCCCACTTCCTCGGCCGTGCCGATGCGGCCGATCGGATGCGAGCGGATGCGCGCCGCGAGCAGGGCCTGAGGGTCCGGCGCCCGGGCGATGGCGCCGAGCGAGAGCTCGGTGGGCACCAGGCTCGGGGACACGGTGTTGACACGAACGCGGCGCGGTGCAAGGTCCAGCGCCATCTGGCGCGCCATGCCGACCACGGCGGCCTTGGCGCTGCAGTAGGCCACGCGCTCAGGCTGCGGCACCGAGGCCGTGACCGAGGCGATGGCGCAGATGGCGCCGCCTTGCGCACCGAAGTGCGGCACGGCGGCCTGGCTGTACAGGAAGACCGGCCAGACGCTGGCGCGCATGACGCGCTCGAAGTCAGCCAGGTCGGCCTGCAGCACCGAGCCCACGCCACCCTGGCCGGCGCTGACCACCAGGGCATCGATGCCGCCCAGCGTGGCCACGCACTCGGCAACGACCCGCTGCACGTCGGCCTGCACCGTGGCGTCACCCGCCGACCAGTGACAGCAGCCCGCCGGGTGCTGCGCCTGCGCCTGTGCAAGGCGATCAGCGCGTCGACCGGTGAGGAAGACGCGCCATCCGCGGGCCGCCAGGGCGAGGCTGCTGGCCAGTCCCAGGCCGGTGCCCCCGCCGACGACGAGGGCGCAGCGCCGGGGGCTGGGTGCGGCGGATTCGGGCGGATTCATCACTGGGGCGCTCGCTCGCGACCCGGCGCGCAGCCGGGTCCGCAAAGGTTCAGGCCAGCGTCAGCTCGACCGGGATGTTGCCCTGCACGGCACGCGAGTACGGGCAGGTCTGGTGCGCCGCGTCGACGATGGCCTGGGCCATGGCACGGTCCACGCCGGGCAGGGCGATGCTCATGCGCACCGCCAGACCGAAGCCGGCGCCGGCCGGGCCGACATCGACCTGGGCATCCACCGACGCGTCGGCCGGGAACGCCACCTTGCGCGCGCCGAAGTGGAAACGCAGCGCGCCCATGAAGCAGGCAGCGTAGCCGGCAGCGAACAACTGCTCGGGGTTGGTGGCGCTGCCCTGGCCGCCCATGGACTTCGGCAGCGTCAGCGCGACGTCGAGCAACTTGTCGTCCGAGGTGGCACGGCCGTCGCGGCCGCCAGTGGTGTGGACGTTGGCGGTGTAGAGCACCTTGTCGATCGTGATCATGGGAGGTCTCGTCCTGTGGGCCCGGTGGGCGGGGTTGAACAACGGACCCTGATTCTCGACCAGCGTGCGAGAACGCGCTGGCGCTCCCCGGATAGCCGCGCCGGCGCTCGCGCCGCGGCGAAACCCTCGGAACTCCTCGGGGGCCCGAGGAAGACAACAATCCAGACCCATGAATGCAAGCTGGGGGTGGGCGCTGGCAGCGCTGGCGGTCTTCGTGGGCTGGATGCAGTGGGGCTGGCAGGGCGTGCTCATGGCCGTGACCGTGACCGTGTTCTGGCTGCTGCTGCAGTTCAACCGCGCCGTGCGCGTGATGCGCCAGGCCACGGGGGCACCCGTCGGTCATGTCGAGAGCGCTGTGATGCTGCACTCCAGTCTGCGCCAGGGCATGCGGCTGATGGAGATCATCCCCCTGACGCGCAGTCTCGGCCAGCGCGCTGACGACACAGCCGCCGCCGACCCTGCGCTCGAGCGCTTCGTCTGGACCGACGCCTCAGGCTGCAGCGTGAGCGTGGAACTCGCGCGCGGGCAGGTTCGCTCCTGGACGCTGAAGCGCCCACCCACCGAGGGCGACGCATAGAATCCGAGGTCTTGCGCGCCGGCGGGCGCGCCGGTTCCACAGTGCGCAGCGAGGTGAATGATGTCGATGTCCGACCGTGACGGCAAGATCTGGATGGACGGCCAGCTGGTTGACTGGCGTGACGCCAAGATTCACGTGCTCACGCATACGCTGCACTACGGCTGTGGCGCGTTCGAGGGCGTGCGCGCCTACAACACCCCTGACGGCACGCAGATCTTCCGCCTGCGCGAGCACACCGAGCGCCTGTTCAACAGCGCCAAGATCCTGCGCATGAAGATCCCGTTCACGGTCGAGCAGGTGATGGACGCGCAGCGCGAGGTCGTGCGCGCCAACGCGCTGGAGAGCTGCTACCTGCGCCCGCTGGTGTGGATCGGCGACCAGAAGCTCGGCGTCAGCCCCAAGGGCAACACCATCCACCTGATGGTGGCCGCCTGGGCCTGGGGCGCCTACCTCGGCGAGGAGGGTCTCAAGCGCGGCATCCGCGTCAAGACCTCCAGCTACACCCGCCACCACGTCAACATCACG
>CAIRBF010000141.1 GCA_903876715.1 uncultured beta proteobacterium | reverse complement strand
GCAGCACCGAGACCAGCCCGATGACGACCGCGGTCGGTGTGTAGAGGATCTTCAGCGGTTCATCCACCAAACCCAGGCCGAGCAGCACCGAATTGGCCACGCCCTTGGTGCCCATCACCACCATCCAGGCCGCCGAGCGCACCGCGTTGCCCAGCAGCAGCGGCAGCACGGTCATGATCATCAGCACGCTGCGCAGCCGCTCGGACTCCACTCGCGAGATGCAGTAGGCCACCGGGAAGGCGAGCACGACGACGATCGCCGTCGAGAGCGCGGCGATGCGCGCAGTCGTGCCGAGCACCCCCTGGTAGAAGGGGTCGGTGAAGGCCTTGACGTAGTTCGACAGCTCGAAGATGCCCAGCATCAGCTGGGCGGGGTCGTAGCGGTCGAAGCTGTAGCGCAGGATGAGGGCCAGCGGCGCCATCAGGAACAGCACGACGAGCAGCAGCGCCGGCCAGGCCAGCGCCGCCCCCCTCCACCCGCTTCGTTCCTGTTCCTGCATGGTGTCGCCGTGCCCGTGCCAGCGTGCTCAGTGAAGGGCTCAGCCCTTGAACTCCTTGTTCCAGCGCTCCAGCCAGCCGGCGATGTTCTTCGCCTGGTAGGCATAGTCCACATTGTTGAACGTCCGCGCCTGCTCGGCCGTGAAGTCGATCGAGGCACGCAGCTCGGCCGACATCTCGGCGTTGGTGGTGGAGGGTGCATACATCGACGCCGCGGCGTAGGCGCCCAGCGCCTTCGGGTCGAGCAGCGAGTTCAGGTAGTGGTAGGCGGCGTCCTTGTTGCGCGCCTTCTTCGGCATCGCGGCGCCGAAGATGATGGTGATCGCGCCCTCCTTCGGGTAGGACGATGCCACCGACACCCCGTCCTTGGCCCACTGGGCGATGCGCGCCGAGTAGTTGGCCGAGATCCAGACCTCCTCGTTCTTGAAGCCGGCCGCGAGCTGCTGGTGCGTCGGGTAGACGCGCGGCTTCATGACTTGCTTCATCTCCGCCAGCTTGGCCCAGGCCGGGTCGATGTTGTTCATGCGCCCGCCACCCACCAGCGCCGCCATGTAGATCCAGTTGAAGAAGCTCTGGTCGAGCACCCCCAGCTTGCCGGCGTACCTGGGGTTCCAGAGCTCGGCCAGCGAGGTGGGCGGATCCTTGATGAACTTGGGGTTGTAGGCGATCGTGACGCCGCCGAAGACCCAGGGCACGAAGTAAGGCGTGCGCAGGGCGGCGCGGACGTTGGCGTGGTTCGGGATCTTGGCCAGGTCCAGCGTCTCCCAGATCCCCTGCTCGTTGAGCTCGAAGGCGTCGGCGCCGCTGAAGTGGGCGATGTCGATCGTGCCGCGCGGCAGGTTGCGCTCGGCGAGCAGCTTGGACTTGCGCTCGGGCTCGAGGTTGAGCGCGCGCACGATCTTGATACCGCGGCTCTCGACCAGCGGCGTCTCGACGATGCGCATCGTGCGGTCGTTCCAGTCCCCGCCCCAGTTGGTGACGGTGAGCTCGCCAGACTGGGCCAGGCCGAGCCGGGGCACGGCCGCCAGGGCCGCGGCACCGCCGGCAGCCTGCAGCAGGCGACGGCGGGTGGAGAAGTCGGGCTTCAGGATGTCATCGCTCATGGAGAACCTCAGCAGTGGTTGGGGGGAGGGATGGAAATCACACGGGCCTGACCGCCGCCGCAGCCATGCAGGCTCCGGCGGCGGGCAGGCCGCGTAGGGAGGCAGGCCCTCGGGGCCTGCCGGGAAACGAGGGAAAGACGCGCCTCACGCCGCCTTCTTCAGCGCCGGCGCGCCGATCTCGTCGAGATAGCTAAGGCAGCGCTCGGTGGTCTCGACGTCGCCGAACTTGGCGTCGATGTCGAAGAGGTTCCACAGCACCGCGCCCGGGACGCGGTCGCCGATGGCCTCCTTGACGGCGATCGTGCGGAAGCCGTCGGCCAGACCGTCGCAGATGGTCTCGCGCACGCAGGCCGAGGCCGTGACGCCGGTGACCAGGATGGTGTCCACGCCTGCGGCGCGCAGGTAGCCGGCGAGATAGGTGCCGTGGAAGGCGCTCGCGCGCTTCTTGATCAGCACCTGCTCGCCCTCGATCGGGGCGATGCGGGAATCGATGGCCCAGAGGTTCTCGTCCTTCTGCGACACCACGTCCACCGGGATCTTGTCGTGCCACAAGCCCATGTCCGTGTAAGGGTTCTTGCGGTCAGTGATCTGGTAGCAGGTCGTGACGTGGACGACCGGCAGGTTGTACTTGCGGAAGGCCGCGAGCAACTTCTGCATCGACGGGATGATCTGGTCGTCGACATGCTCGCAGGTGAAGGGGTTGCCCGGACGCGTCCATGCGTTGGCCAGATCGACGCTGATCAGCGCCGGCTTCGAGCCGAAACCGACCCGGCGCTGGAAGCCGCGGGCCTGGTAGCGGCGCGTGGCCTCGGCAAATGCCGCCTCGAGCGTCTGCTCCAAATGCTTGTCGAAATCCTTGTCGTTCATCGGTTCCTCCTGGTGGATCGTGGGTGTGTCAGTCCGGCGTTTTCGGTGTTTGATGAAATGCATCGTAGTGAATACATGAACTCTATTGATATCAATTAAGATCCCATTTATTCATAATGTGCATCAATGTCGCCGCCTCCGATCGCATCGCTCCAGCCACTGAAGTTTGACCTCCGGCAGGCACGCGCCTTCGCCTTCGTCGCCGACGAACTGCACTTCGGCCGCGCCGCGGCCAGGTTGTTCATGTCGCAGCCGGCGCTCAGCCGCTCGATACGGCAACTCGAGGAGGCCGTGGGCGTGCCGCTGCTCGAGCGCTCGACGCGGCGCGTGCGGCTGACCCCTGCGGGGGACGCCTTCGCCGTCGAATGCCGGGTGGCGCTGGGCCATCTGGGCCGCGCGGTCAACGCCGCGCAGCAGGCCGCGCAGGGACGCGAGGGCCGGCTGCGCGTGGACTACATGGATTTCGCGATCAACGGCCGCCTGCCGCGCGTATTGCAGGCCTTCCGCGATCGGCACCCGCGCGTGGACATCGACCTGCAGTACCTGCCCACGGCCCTGCAGCACGCCGCCCTGCTCGAGGGCCGACTCGACATCGCCTTCGGCATCGGCCAGTTCGACAGCCCCGCCGTCGTCAACCTGCTGGTCGAGCAGGAGGACTTCGTCGCTCTGCTGCCGGAGACGCACCGCCTCGCGCGCAGCGCCACGGTGCGCCTGGGCGACCTCGCCACCGAGCCCTTTGTCGTCGGCAACGAGGCGTCCTACAGCAGTTTCCGCACGCGCCTGTTCTCGTTGTGCCACGCGGCGGGCTTCTTCCCGCGCATCGTCCAGCAGGCGTCCAACACCAGCGGCATCCTGGGCATGGTGGCTGCCGGGGTGGGCGTGTCGATCTTCGGCGGCAGCGCGCGCAACCTGCAGCGTGTGGGCGTGGTGATCCGGCCGCTTGCGGGAGTGCAGGAAACCATACCGACCTTCGCCGCCTGGGTGGCGGACCACCCCTCACCGGTGCTGCGAAGGTTCCGCGAGACGCTGGTGTTGCACGTGCAGTCGAGCTACACGCCCGGCGCGGCCTGAGAGCCTGAGGACACCCCGGTTCGAGGCCGGTCGGCCGCGGCCGACCCGAGCCGCGCGACTAGAACAAGCCCACGATCCGCCCGTCGTCGTCGACATCGATGTGCGCCGCCGAGGGCAGCGCCGGAAGCCCGGGCATCGTCATGATGTCGCCGCAGACGAGGACGACGAACTCCGCACCTGCGGCCAGGCGCACCTCGCGCACATCGATCTCATGCCCCTCGAGCGCGCCGCGCTCGGCGGGGTCGGTGCCCCAGGAGTACGGGGTCTTGGCGATGCACACCGGCAGGTGGCCGAAGCCCTGGTC
>CAIRBF010000140.1 GCA_903876715.1 uncultured beta proteobacterium | reverse complement strand
CGGTGCAGGCGCGGGTGCTGTGGCGCCCCAGCCTGGCGCCCGGCAGCACGGTCGAGGGTCCGGCGGTGATCGAGGAGCCGAACTCCACCACCGTGATCTTCCCCGGCGACGTCGCCCGCGTGACCGAACACGGGCATCTGGTGGTCTCCATCCACCTGCCCCAGGGAGAAGCCGAATGAGCGCCGTCAGCCCGGCAGCCGCGGAAGCGCCGCCCACCCGCAGGAAGGTCAACCCGATCACGCAGGAGGTGGTCACCCACTCACTGATCGCCTACGCCGACGAGATGGCGCTGGCGCTGTGCAAGTCGGCCTACAACATGATGATCTACGAGGTCCGCGACTTCTGCTGCGGACTCATCGACACCGACGGGCTGATGATCTGCCAGAACACCGGCGGCCTGCCGATCTTCCTGGCCGACCTGGGCATCGCGGTGAAGGACGGCATCGACCGCTACGGCCTGGACGGCTTCGCGCCGGGCGACGTCGTCATCATGAACCACGGCGGCGTCTGCGGCCAGCACCTGAACAACGTCGTCGTCTACACGCCCTGCTTCCACAAGGGCAAGGTGGTCGCCTTCGCCGCCAACCGGGCGCACTGGGTGGACGTCGGTGGCATGCGCACCGGCTTCGGCAACCTGCAGACCTACGAGATCTACCACGAGGGGCTGCAGATGCGCTCCATCAAGCTCTACGAGGCCGGCCGGCGCAACGAGGGCGTATGGCAGATGATCACCGACAACATCCGCTTCCCCGAGTCCTCGCTCGGTGACCTGCGCGCGCAGACGGCGGCCTGCCACATCGGCGCGCGGCGTCTGTCCGAGTTGCTGTCGCGGTACTCGCTCGAGACCGTGGTCGACTGCATCCACGCCTCCTGGGACCAGGCCGAGCAGGAGGCGCGGGCCGCCGTGGCCCGCATCCCGGATGGGCGCTACAGCGCCGAGACCTGGCTCGACAACGACGGCCGCAACCCCGACGTGCCGCTGCGGGTGAAGGTCACGGTTGAGGTCAGCGGCTCGGACCTGACCATCGACTTCTCGGAGATGCACCCGCAGGTCCAGAGCCCGCTGAATTCGGGCTGGTCGGGCGGGCTATCGGCGGCGCGGGTGGCCTTCAAGTGCCTGACCATGCCCAACGCGCCGGTCAACGAGGGCTGCTTCCGCTCCCTCAAGCTGGTCTCGCCCGAGGGGACCATCGTGAACGCGCGCTGGGGCGCGGCGCTGGGCCAGTGGAGCGTCGCGCTGCCCACCGTCATCGACACGATCCTGCGCGCGCTGTCGCCGGCGCTGCCGGGCTTCGTGCCTGCGGCGCACAAGGGCGACATGGGGGGCTTCTCCTTCTACGGCACGCGCGAGGACACCGGCGCGCGCTACGTGCTCATCAACATCTACGGCGGTGGCTGGGGCGGGCACGCGAATCGTGACGGCGAGTCCTGCTCGGTCTCGATCTGCCAGGGCGACGTGCGCAACACGCCGGTCGAGCTGCAGGAGATCCACTACCCGTTCCTGATCGAGTGCCTCAAGCTGCGCGAGGACAGCGGGGGCCAGGGCCGCTTCCGCGGCGGGTTGGGCCTGGAGACCCGCTATCGCTCGCTGGGTCGCAGCACGATCAACATCAACATCGAGCGGACCCGGGAGCCGCCCTGGGGGGTCGAGGGCGGCCGCGCCGGCCAGGAGAACCGCGCCATGATCCGGCGCGCCGACGGCAACGAACGCCACGTCAAGAAGGAAACCAACATCGCGCTGGCCGCTGGCGACACCGTATCCTTCTGGACCGCTGGCGGGGGGGGCTACGGGGACCCGGCGACCCGTGATCCGCGGCAGATCGAGGCCGATCTGCGCGACGGCTACGTCACACCCGCGAGCGCCGCGCGCGACTACGGCTACCAGGAGACGACATCATGAGCGAGATGCTGCGCGCGCAGCGCGGGCAACGCCTGCGCGAGGCCATGGCCCAGGCCGGGCTGGACCTGCTGCTGGTGGCCGGCGATGCCTGGCGCAGCGACTACCTGCGCTACGCGATCGACGTCACGCCGATGGAGGGGCTGGCGATCGCGCTGCTGTCGCGCGAGGGCCCGACCCGGGTCGTCGTCGCCAGCGCGCTGGAGGCGCAGCGCATCGCGGCCGAGCAACCCGCGCTGCAGGTGCACTGCGCGTCCGATCCGCTGGCGCAGGCGCAGGGCTGGATCGACGGCGCCACGGGCCAGCGCATCGGTCTGGCGCCGGTGCACGTGCTGCCGCTGCGGCTGGCCCGCCACGCCACGCCCGAACAGCTGGCGGCGGTGACCCGCCTGCTCGACGGCCTGATGGTGCGCAAGAGCCGGGAGGAGGCGCAGGTGGTGGCGCGCGCCGCAGCGCTGGCCGACGAGGCCTACGCCGTCTTCCGCGCCGCGGCGCGGCCGGGACGACGCCAGTTCGAAGTGGTGGCCGACACCGAGGCCTGGTTCCGCGCGCACGGCTGCCCGGAGAACTTCATGATCCTCGGCTCCGGCCAGCAGGACGTGCGCAGCATGACCCCGCCAGGCGAGCGGGTGCTGCAGGTGGGCGACCTGGTGACGACCGAACTCACGCCCTGCGTGGACGGCTACTACGCCCAGATCTGCCGTACCCTGGTGCTGGGCCAGCCCAGCCCCACGCAGTTGCGCGCCCATGCGGTGTACGAGGAGGCCTTGGCCGCGGGCGTCGCCGCCGTGAAGCCCGGCGCGACCCAGGCCGAGGTCGCGAAAGCCGTCAACGACGTGTTCCGGGCGCAGGGCCTGGGCGAGTACGTCACCAACCGCTACACGCGCGTGCGCGGCCACGGCCTCGGGCTGTACGTGGACGGCCCGCACGTGCTGGAGGACGTGCCGCTGGTGCTCGAACCGGACATGACGCTGATCGTGCACCCGAACACCTACCACCCCGACGCCGGCTACATCGTGCTCGGCGACGCGGTGCGCGTCACCGCCACCGGCTGCGAACTGCTCACGCGCACGCCGCGCACGCTGTTCGCCACGCCCGCCTGATCGCGCCTGCCTGCCCGAGGAGCCAAGAACCATGCGTCGCGGACTCATCCATTGGAACCACGAGGAACTGCCGCCGGCGGCCATCGACGCCCGCGTGGCGCGGCTGCAGGCCGCGATGCAGGCGGAGGGGCTGGGTGCCGTCTGCACCTACGCCTCCTTCGCCCAGCCTGCGCCGCTGCAGTGGCTGTGCAACTACGTCCCCTACTGGAGCGAGGCGGTGCTGGTGGTGTGGCCGCAGGGGCCGGCGGCGCTGCTGGTGGCCGGCACGCCGCGCACCCACGGCTGGATCCGCTCGGTGAGCCACAGCGGCGAGCTGATCGCCGCGCCGCGGCCGGGCGTACAGCTGGCCGAGCTGCTGGGCCGCGTGCTGCCGGCGCAGGCCCGGGTGGGCATGGTCGGGCTGAACGAGCTGCCATGGTCGGTCGCCGAGCCGCTGCTCGCCGCCGGCTGGGGCGAGCGCCTGGTGGACGCCACCGCGCTCTACCGGCGCGCGCGCCAGCCGGGCGACGAGGCCGAGCGCAACCTGGCGCGCCGCGCCGCGGCCATCGCCGCGGATGCGCTGGCCGCG
>CAIRBF010000139.1 GCA_903876715.1 uncultured beta proteobacterium | reverse complement strand
TGGCGGATGCCGCCGTCGGCGATGATGGGCTTGGTGGCCACGCGGGCGCACCATTTCAGCGCGCTGAGCTGCCAGCCGCCGGTGCCGAAACCGGTCTTCATCTTGGTGATGCAGACCTTGCCGGGGCCGACGCCGACCTTGGTTGCGTCGGCGCCCCAGTTCTCCAGGTCGATCACCGCCTCTGGCGTGGCCACGTTGCCGGCGATGACGAAGGTCTGCGGCAGGCGGGCCTTGATGTGCTCGATCGTGCGGCGTACGCTGTCGGCGTGGCCGTGGGCGATGTCGATCGTGATGTAGTCCGCGCCCACGCCCTCGGCGGCGAGCCGGTCGATGACGGCGAAGTCTGCGGGCTTCACGCCCGACGACAGCGACACGTACAAGCCCTGCTCGCGCATGCGCCGCGCGAACGCGACGTTGTCGAGGTCGAAGCGGTGCATCACGTAAAAATGATCATGACGCGCCAGGTAATGCGCGATCGGCTCGTCCAGCACCGTCTTCATGTTGGCGGGCACGACCGGCAGCGCGAAGCGCCGGCCGCCGAACTCCACCGAGGTGTCGCACTCGCTGCGACTGTCGACGCGGCATTTGCGCGGTAGCAGCAGGATATTGTCGTAGTCGAAGATTTCCATGGCGTAAGCAGCTCCGTCACGTGGGTGGTGAGCGCTTGACCGGGAGCCGGGCTTTCCTGGGGCGAGGCATGGGCCGCGGGCACCCGCTTGGCAGGCGCCGCGCCAGAAGGGCGCCGCAAAGAAAAACCGGGCGCCTGAATTTGGGCCCGGTGGCCGATTCTACGCACCAGCCTGCTGCCAGAATGCAGCGCATGCATGACCTTATCGACGAGGCGGAGCGCGCCGGCGCGCCGCAGGCGCCTGCCGCTGTTCCCGGGGCCTTGCTGCGCGGCCTGAATCCCGAGCAGTTGGCCGCCGTGACGCTGCCCGCCCGTCCCGCGTTGATCCTGGCCGGTGCCGGCTCGGGAAAGACTCGCGTGCTGACCACGCGCATCGCCTGGCTGCTGCAGACGGGCCAGGTTTCGCCCGGCGGCGTGATGGCGGTCACGTTCACCAACAAGGCCGCGCGCGAAATGCTGACCCGGCTGTCGGCCATGCTGCCGGTGAACGTGCGCGGCATGTGGATCGGCACCTTCCACGGCCTGTGCAATCGCTTCCTGCGCGCGCACTGGAAGCTCGCCGGCCTGCCGCAATCCTTCCAGATCCTCGACGCGCAGGACACGCTGGCCGCTGTCAAGCGCGTGATCAAGGGCTTGCAGCTCGACGAGGAGCGCTACGTTCCCAAGCAGGTGTCGTGGTTCATCGCCCGCAGCAAGGAGGATGGCCTGCGCCCCGGCGACGTGGACGCGCGCGACGAGCACACGCGCCGCCTGGTGCAGGTCTACCAGGCCTACGAGGACCAGTGCCAGCGCGAGGGCGTGGTCGACTTCGCCGAGCTTCTGCTGCGCAGCTACGAGCTGATGCGCGACAACGAGCCGCTGCGTGAGCACTACCGGCGCCGCTTCCACCACCTGCTCGTCGACGAGTTCCAGGACACCAACCGCCTTCAATACCGCTGGCTGCAGATGTTCGCCCCGCCCGGCACCGACCAAGGCGTGTTCGCGGTGGGCGACGACGACCAGAGCATTTACGCCTTCCGCGGCGCGCGCGTGGGCAACATGGCCGACTTCGAGCGCGAGTACCGTGTCGACCACGTCGTCAAGCTCGAGCGCAACTACCGCTCCGCTGGCAACATCCTCGACGCCGCCAACGAGCTGATCTCCCACAACGAGCGCCGCCTGGGCAAGAACCTGCGCACCGAGGCCGGCCCGGGTGAGCCCGTGCGCGTGCACGAGGCCACGAGCGATTACGCCGAAGCGCAGTGGCTGCTCGAGGAACTGCAGCAACTGCACCGCGCCGGAACCGCCCGCAGCCAGACGGCGCTGCTGTACCGCAGCAACGCCCAGAGCCGGGTGCTGGAAAGCGCGCTGTTCAACGCCGGCGTGCCCTACCGCGTCTACGGTGGGCTGCGCTTCTTCGAGCGCGCCGAGGTCAAGCACGCGCTGGCCTACCTGCGCCTGCTCGAGAACCCGAACGACGACACGAGCTACCTGCGTGTCGTCAACTTCCCGGCCCGCGGCATCGGCGGGCGAACGATCGAGCAGTTGCAGGACGCGGCGCGCTCGAGCGGCCGCAGCCTTTGGCAGAGCGCCAGCGCCGTGGCAGGCAAGGGCGGGGCGAACCTGCTGGCCTTCAATGCCCTGGTGGATGCGATGCGCGCGGCCACGCGCGGGCTGACGTTGCGCCAGATCATCGAACATGCGGTGGAGGCCAGCGGCCTGTTGGACTTCTACCGCACCGACAAGGAAGGCGCCGACCGGATCGAGAACCTGGAAGAACTGGTCAACGCGGCCGAGGCGTTTGTCACTCAGGAAGGCTTCGGCAAGGACGCGGTCAGCCTGCCGGTGGACGAGTCCGCGCCACCGCTGTCGACACCCGACGCCGACAGCGGCGAGGTGCTGTCGCCGCTGGCTGCCTTTTTGACGCATGCCGCGTTGGAGGCCGGCGACAACCAGGCCCAGGCCGGCCAGGACGCGGTGCAACTGATGACAGTGCACTCTGCCAAGGGGCTGGAATTCGACGCGGTGTTCATCACCGGCCTGGAGGAGGGGCTGTTCCCGCACGAGAACGCTTTGTCCGACGCCGACGGTCTGGAGGAGGAGCGGCGCCTGATGTACGTGGCCATCACGCGTGCGCGCGACCGGCTGTACCTGAGCTACAGCCAGACCCGGTTGCTGCACGGCCAGACGCGCTACAACGTGCGCAGCCGCTTTTTCGACGAGTTGCCCCAGTCGGCGCTGAAGTGGCTGACGCCGCGCCACGCCGGCTTCGGCTCGGGCTACGCCCGCGACTACCAGGCGGCCTGGGCGCGTGGCAGCGGGTTGCACTCGATCGTCGGCGCGGGCCGCGTCGAGGCGCCTGTGCCTTTTGCGCCCCGCCCCGCCCCGGCGCCAGCCGGCGGGTCCGGCGGCGGCGCGCGCCTTCGCTCCGGCCAGACCGTGTTCCACAACAAGTTCGGCGAGGGCGTCATCGTCACGCTCGAGGGCAGCGGCGACGACGCGCGCGCGCAGGTGAACTTCGGCCGCCACGGCATGAAGTGGCTCGCGCTGTCGATTGCCAAGTTGACACCGGTGGACTGACATGGAGCGCCCCCCCGTCAGTGTGCGCCCGGCTGGCCCGAAGGGCATCCTCGGTACCGGCGGGGCCGTGGGAGCTGGGTGAATTGAAGCTTGCGCACCGCCTACTGCGTGCCTACACCGGCGTGCTGCTCGGCGTGGGAGGCTACCTCGCGCGCAAGCTGCACCACAGCTTCTACCTCCTGCTCGCGGGGGTGTTCACGGTCGTCGTGGTCCTGGACGTGCTGTTCGTGCACGCCATCGTGGACATGCGGCATCGAGGCTACGACCTGGCGGTCAAGAACCGCGTCGTCGTGCCCGCGCCCGACCCGGGCATCGTCATCGTCGACGTCAACGAAGCCTCGCTCGCTGCGCTCGCCAAGGACTATGGCCGCTGGCCCTGGCCGCGCCAGGTCTTCGGCGAGTTCCTCGAGCAGCTCCAGGCGCAGCAGCCGCAGGCCGTGGTGTTCGACATCCTCTTCAGCGATGCCGACGTGTTCAACCCCGACAGCGACGCGTACTTCAACGAGGTCGTGGCCGGGACCCGCAACACCTACTTCCCGCTGCTGCGCCTGCCGCCCGCCAATGACGCGCTGAGCCAGCTCAAGCCCTCCATGGTGCCGGGGCTCAAGCCGATGCCCGGGATGCAGGCCGAAGACCGGCCGATCGCGCTTGTCCTGCCCTTCTTCAAGGCGGCGGTCGACAGC
>CAIRBF010000138.1 GCA_903876715.1 uncultured beta proteobacterium | reverse complement strand
CGTCGCTGCCGTCGTCCAGGGCGCCGTCGCCGTCATCGAGGGCGCTGCGCCTGCCGGCGGCGGGTGCGGCAGCGTCGCCATCGTCGTCATGCAGCCGCGCGTAGATCTGCTCCGCGCTCAGGCCGGCGTAGGCCCGGTTCATCAGCCCGCCTGCGGGCAGCCTGAAGCCCTGCTCCAGCAGCAGCAGGTTGATGGCCAGGTCGCAGGCCTGGTTCCAGCCCTGCGCGTCGCGCGCTTCTCGCCGCTGCGTATGGTTGAAGATCACATGCAGCAGCTCGTGCGCGAGCACGCCGCGCAGCGCGGCGTCGTCGAGCCGGTCCACCCATGCCACGTTGTAGTAGATCGAGTAGCCATCGGTGGCCATCGTCGGGCACCACGCCTGCCACGGGACCGACACCACCGGCAGCCGCATCAGCGCGCTGGCCAGGAAGGGCTGCCGCAGCGCCAGCCGGATGCGGGCGCGCATCACCCGCTCTTCGACCTCAGCGGGCGATGAGGGCTGCATGGCGCTTCATGAAGTCGCGGTAGGCGGCGTCGCGCGCGAAGGCCGGCCGCGCACGCAGCATGTCGCGCGCCAGCACCACCGCAAACTCCGGCGGCAGCCGCGCGAGCAGCACCGCGGCCGCCCTTGCCACCTCGTCCTTGCCTGCGTTGTGTGCCAACCAGGAGGTCAGCACGTAGATGCCGTCGAGAGACTGCGGCAGGCTGCGGCCCTCGGGGTCGGCGACGATGGCGTCGATCTGCGCCGTGCTCGCCGCCTGCTTGACGAAACTCGCGAACTCGCGAGCCGTGCCCTCGCCCACAATGCCGGGCACCAGGTCGGCACAGCCCTTGGGGCCGCCGAAGCCGCGCAGCACGTCCGACAGCATCTCCCAAGAGCGCGGGGTGGCGTAGGCCGCCTCCTGGCCCGGCTCCTGGCGCAGCAGCGCCGGCCTGAAGCCGATGAAGGACACGACCAGCGGGTCCAGCCCCGTGGCAATAGCCCAGGTGCGCCAGTCGTCCACGTCGGGCTCGAGCGTGATGTGGACGAAGCGATTGGCCAGCGCGCTGGACATGCGGAAGGTCACCGCACGGTCCTGCTGCCGGTTGCCGGCCGCCACGATCCACCAGCCCTGCGGCAGCACGTACTCCCCGACACGGCGGTCCAGCACCAACTGGTACAGGCTGGCCTGCACCAGCGGCGGCGCGGCGTTGATCTCGTCCAGGAAGAGCACACCCGGCGGGTCCGCCGGCCGCGGCAGGAAGGACGGCGGGCACCACTCGGCGCGGCCGGCCTTCACCACCGGGATGCCGCGCAGGTCCGTCGGGTCGAGCAGCGAGGCGCGCAGGTCTATCACCGGCAGCCCGGCGGTCGCGGCCACACTGCGCACGATCGCGCTCTTGCCGATGCCCGGCGGCCCCCATACGAAGGCTGGCCAGCGCTGCGTCAGCAGGGATTCAAGGACGCTCTTCAATCGCGAGGGCTTCATCGGGGCCTTTCTCCGGCGTCGTCAACATCGTCAGCCAGGTGGACGAATCGACAGGCGACATCCACCAATACCGTGCGACCAGCCGTGCTGCCAGCTCCGCAGGCACGTCCAGCCATGTATCGCTGCCGGGCAGGCTACCCCAGCCCCACAGCGGCAGGTCGGTCCGACATTGCACAGGTGGGGCCTCGGAGTCGAGGTCGGGCACCGGCGACAGCGCACGCAGCTCGTCTTCGCCCAACAGCATCCACCAGCCATCGAAAAAGGCTGCGTGCAGTTCGATCTGCTGCGCGCCGCTGAGGTCCACCACCAGCGTGCGCTCGTTGCCGCCCTGGCCCTTCACCGCCACCGGCCCCAGGTCGCGCCGGGCCACCCGGCCCGCGCTGCCGGCCTTCAGCAGCACGAGCCGCACCCGGCCGCGCCGGGTCAGCCAACGCGTCGCCTCCTGCGGCGTCAGCTTGAAGTGCAGCGTGTCCCCGGCTCCCGGCGCCAGCAGCGCCTGCGGGGGTGCGGCCTCGCTGGCGGCCAGCGCGTCCAGCCAGTCGTCGGGCACGCCTCGATCGGACAGATCGACCACCGGCGTGGGGCTGGGCTCGCGCGGGCTCGGCTGCTTGCTGTCGGTCTTGGGCTGCACACGGTCCACGTACACCGGCCCGTTGATGGTGCACAGCACAAAGCCCAGGTCAGTCACGGACGAGGTCGAGTACAGCCGCAGCTGCGCATCTCTGGAAGACTGCGGGTAGGCCAGCGTTGCGAAGGCCGTGGTCAGCGCGTCGGCCGTGAAGGGCAGGATGCCCGTCCTGCCCTGCCCTTGCACCAGCTCAGCGAAGTCCCTGACCACCAAGCGCCGCCCGGCTGCGGCCTGCGCCGCCTGCGAAAGCACCCCCGCCACCTCGGCCGCCAGTGCAGCCTGGCCCTGCATGGCCGCCACGCGCGCCGCCGCCACCAGCGCCGTCAGGCGCAGCGCGTGCGGCGCTTCAGCGTCTTGCGCGGCGCCCGTCATCGCCCACCCCGCGGTGCCAGATTGCCTTTCATTGCCGCCACTTCCTGCGCGTCGATCTCGTAGCCCACGGCACGCCGGCCCAGCTGTGCCGCAGCGCGCAGCACCGTACCTGCGCCCGCAAAGGGGTCCACGACCAGGTCGCCCGGCCGGCTGCAGGTGCGCACGAAGGCCTGCATCACCGGCACCGGCGAATGGTGCCGGTGCCGCGCCGGCTGGTGGCCCACCGCCGTTCGCAGGCTGTCGCTCGACAGCAGCGCGGCGTCCTGCGGCGTGGGCTCGCCCGGCCGCGCGGGCCCGGGTTTGAGGAAGGCCATGAACACCTCCGGGTCGAAGGGCAGCGGCGCGTGGCTGCGCGCCAGCGCGTCCAGCACGCGCCGG
>CAIRBF010000137.1 GCA_903876715.1 uncultured beta proteobacterium | reverse complement strand
TCATGACCGATGTCCACCCCTGGCTGCAGGTCTATCTTGCCGTCGGCATCGTCACGCTGGTCATCTCGGGCTGCCTCGCGCTGCGTGAGCGCTGGCGTCGGCGCGGCGACCTCGAAGCCCTGATCAGCCTGCTGGAAGACCCGGACCCCCGAACCCAAACGTTCTGGTATCGCGTCCGAGCCCGTGTGCTGACGCCCGTTCTGGTTGCGCTCTTCCTCGTAGTGCTGTGGCCGGTGGTGCCCTGGATGAAGTTCCAGGACAGGCGCCACGCGCGTGGTGCAGCCAGGGAAGAGGCTGAGCGGGTTTTCAAGGTGCACCAGTCTCACCTGCTGCAGCGCTGCAGCGTCGAAGAGGTCGAATCGCGTGAGATCGTGCAGGACCCACTGAACGCCGTGCCGCCCGTAGCCTTCGGTCACTTGAACCCGATGTGGGCGCGCCTGAAGGCGCAGATGCAAGCGGGCGACGAACTCTGGACCTTCAAGTCCCGTTGGCAGGACGACCTCGGCCGGCAGGACCAGCGCACCGGGTACGTGCTCTGGAGAGAGTGCCAACCGGCAGCGCACATGCTGACCGGTCTGGAGCAGCTTGAAGATCGCCCTGTCGGCCCAACCGAAGAAGACGTTCACCTGGATTTCGACGAAATCCGGGGCCCGGCACTTCTTCACAAGGGTGCGGACTGAGGCACCGACGGGTGTTCGCCCAGCGAGCGCCGGCCCTGCCCGGCGCTGTCCCACGCGCTGCGGCAAGGTGCGGCGCTGGATTTCACAGGGGTATGCGTGCAGGCGGCGGAACCATGGGCAGGCGCCGCTTCGTTGCCACCGCGAAGAAGAGGACATCGTCCGGTGCACGGCTGTCCGACAGTGTGACCTCGCAGCCCAGCACCTCCAGCGCTTGCACCACCCAGTCGCGGTCGGCGCCGCCCCAGCGGAACGGTCCGTCCCGACGGCCCTTGTGGTGAATCTCCAGCGTGTTCGTGCGATAGCCTTGGCCGCACCACAGGCCCGTCTCGATCACCAGGCGCGCGCCTGTCGCCATCGAATCGACCAACTCACGAAGCCCGGCGCGCGCTGCCGTCTCGTCGCCCAGCACGCCCAGCCCGTTGCCCATGAGAAGAATCAGGTCGAAGGGGCCTTCATTCCTGGCCTGCTGCCAGTTGGCGACGAAGGTGGCGGGTGACGCCACGGCAGCGTTGCAGTGCGCGCGCAGGCCGTCGCAGGCCTCGATACCGACGCAGTGGATATCGGCGCGGGCAGCGCGCAGGTGCTTGAGGTGCCTGCCGGCGCCGCAGCCATAGTCGAGCACTCGGGCGGCCAAAGGCAGCGTGATCTTGCCGAGCAGATCGAACTCATCCTGCCGCAAGCGCAGAAAGTCGCGGCACGGCATGGCGATCGGCGGGCTACCGTTGAGTGCCAGACCAAATGTCTGGTCACGGCCGGCCAGCGCTTCAAGCATCGCCGAGCCAAAGGCAGTAGGCAAGGGCAGGCTCCGGTGACGTCGACTTGTCACTTTACAGCGACCCACGGCCGTGGGAATGCCCTCGCAATCGCGACCGCGTGGGCCGCTTTGGCCGCCATGCACGTGGGTCCCGCCGCTGCCGCTGACCCCTGCATGACGGTTCCGGCGATGCGGCCGATCTGACGGCGGTTTTGGATGATCAGACCCAGGTCGATGTGAGGGCTGTGATTTCGTCCAGATCACCTGGTGAGCTACCTGGCCCTCAGACTGAAGCGAACACCCCACCGTGCCCGGCCGGCGACGCCCAGTTCGCTCCGGCGCCAACCCGCAGGATCCCGCATGCCCCGCACCGCACAGCCGCGCAAGAATTCCTCCGCCATCCGGCCGCCCTTCAGAACCGTGGCGGTGTTGATCGGTCTGGTGAGCGTGGCTACGGCCGTCGTGAATTGGCGTTCGTTCCCGATCTTCACTGCGGTCATGGGCTTGTTCTTCCTGATCGCCGGCTTCGGTGGGGACGAGGGCTTGGGCTTCCTCAACCGATGGGTAAACGGCGGTGTTGGCGTGATCGTCCGGGCCGCTGTGTGGTGCTGGCGCCTGGTGGGCAAGCTGACCGGTCGCAAGGCTGAGGACAACACACCGGCATGGCTGGGCGACGAACCGCTGCCCTCGCTCGAGGCCAGCGGCGAAAACGCTGCCATCTTGCTGGATGCCGACAGCGACCTGGTCGACGATCCCTTCGAGCGAAAGCCCCACCACACTGCGCTGGACCTGTTGCGCCAGCTCTACGCACACGATCGCTGCGACTGGTTTGCGGTGGCGCTGCGCGAGGCCACGGGCTGGCCGCTGGTGGCGGTGGGCTCGCCGGGCGAGTACCCGGCGCACCGGCTGAACCGCGATCCGCAGGGCCGGCTGGTGGACGCCTACGGCCACGTCACGCTGGAAGATCTGCGCCGGCGCTACCGCATCGACGATCTGGAGATCGTCGACCATCCCGAGATCCATCCCGATTTCGAGCCGCGTCCGTGTGATCTGCCCTGGATCGCTGCGGACATGCTGCACCTGCCAACCGAGCCCTTCGTGTCGATACGCGACCCGCTGGAGGCCTGGGCGCGGTACGGACACCCTTTCCCAGGCGCACCGGAGGCGGGCGCCGCGCTGCAGCAGGGCTCCGACGCCCACTCCGCCCAGGGCCGGCCCACCGCATGACGCTGTTCCACCTGCTCTACTGGCTGCGCCTGGCCCACCCCGCCGCACGCTGGGCCGTGAGCGCAGCGTCGCTGGCCGTCTTCGCGGCCTTCTACAGCGCTTACATCAATCCGATCTTCGGCCTTGGCATGACGGCGATGCTGTGCATCCACGAGGCCGGGCACCTGCTGGCCGCGCGCTGGCGTCGCGTGCCGGCGGACCCGCCGGTCTTCCTGCCCTTTGTCGGCGCGCTCATGCTCATCGACGCCGAGGCGCAGCACC
>CAIRBF010000136.1 GCA_903876715.1 uncultured beta proteobacterium | reverse complement strand
GCTGATCAAGCTGCTGTTCGGCCTGGAGTACACCTATGCGGTGGTCATCGTCGGCGTGCTGATGATGGTCTACGTGCTGTTCGGCGGCATGACGGCCACCACCTGGGTGCAGATCATCAAGGCCATCATGCTGCTGGGTGGCGCCTCCTTCATGGCCTTCATGGTGATGGCGCAGTTCGGCTTCAGCCCGGAGGCGATGTTCGCCAAGGCAGTCGAGATCAAGACCGGCATCGCCACCAAGGCGGGCAAACCGGCCGACGAGGCCGCGCAGATCGGCTTCTCGATCATGGGCCCGGGCGGCTTCGTCAAGGACCCGATCTCGGCCATCAGCTTCGGGATGGCGCTGATGTTCGGCACCGCCGGGCTGCCACACATCCTGATGCGCTTCTTCACCGTGCCCAACGCCAGGGAGGCGCGCAAGTCGGTGCTTTGGGCCACCACCTGGATCGGCTACTTCTACATCCTGACCTTCATCATCGGCTTCGGCGCCATCACCTTCGTGCTGACCAACCCGCAGTTCCTCGACGCCAAGGGCGGGCTGCTGGGCGGCGGCAACATGGCGGCCATCCACCTGGCCAACGCGGTGGGCGGCAACGTGTTCCTCGGCTTCAT
Source organism: uncultured beta proteobacterium (assembly GCA_903876715.1). Taxonomy (GTDB): domain Bacteria; phylum Pseudomonadota; class Gammaproteobacteria; order Burkholderiales; family Burkholderiaceae_C; genus Rubrivivax. The sequence goes on along the minus strand of CAIRBF010000136.1, from coordinate 3,403 downwards.
CTCGGCGGTGGCCTTCGCGACCATCCTCGCCGTGGTGGCGGGCCTGACGCTGTCGGGCGCCTCGGCCGTCTCGCACGACCTCTACGGCACCGTGGTCAAGAAGGGCAAGGCCGACAGCGCCGCCGAGCTGCGCGTGTCCAAGATCACGACCATCGTGCTGGGCATCGTCGCGGTCGTGCTGGGCATCGCCTTCGAGAAGCAGAACATCGCCTTCATGGTGTCGCTGGCCTTCGCGATCGCCGCCTCGGCCAACTTCCCGGTGCTCTTGATGAGCGTGCTGTGGAAGGGCTGCACCACGCGTGGCGCGGTCATCGGGGGCTTCCTCGGCCTGATCTCCTCGGTGGCGCTGACCGTGGTCTCGCCCGCGGTGTGGGAGGCCACACTCGGCAACCCCAAGGGCTCGTCGCTGTTCCCCTACACCTCGCCCGCGCTGTTCTCGATGACCATCGGCTTCGTCGGCATCTGGCTGTTCTCGGTGCTGGACGGCAGCGCCCGGGCGCGCAAGGACAAGGCCGGTTTCCTGGCCCAGCAGGTGCGCTCGGAGACGGGTATCGGGGCCGCCGGCGCCTCGGGGCATTGACCCGCGCCGCGCCAGGGCCCACCATCGGGCCCTGAACCCCGGGCCGCCGGCCAGCCCACGCTGCCGGCGGCCCTTGGCATGGGCCACGACACGCGATGACCCCGCAGGACGCCCCCGAGACGCAGCGCGAGTTCCTCTCGCTCGTCACCGCGCGCGTGCGCGAAGCCTACGTGCGCAAGCCGCTGTACGTGGACGGCGGCCTGGACCTGGTCTCGGTGTGCCGCGAGCTGTCGGCCCGGGGCGCGACCCACGCGCTCGTGCGCGACGGCGCGCGCCTGGGCATCTTCACCACCACCGACCTGCGCGACGCGCTGCTGCGGGAGGTGCCCCCCGCGCAACTGCCGGTGCGCGAGGTCGCGCGCTTCGCGCTCGTGGAGGTGCAGGCCGACGCCGAGATCTTCGAAGCGCTTTGGCTGATGGTGCGCCACCGCGTGCACCGCCTGCTGGTGCGCGACGGCACCGAGATCGTCGGCGTGCTCGGCCAGCTCGACCTGGTCAGCTTCGTCGCGCGGCACTCGCACCTGATCGCGCTGCAGATCGACGAGGCGGCGTCGATCGACGAACTGGCCGTCGCGGCCGCGCGCATCGACGAGATGGTAGGGCTGCTGCACGGCAGCGGCATCTTCGTCGAGCGCATCGCGCGCCTGTGCAGCGAGCTGAACACGCGGCTGTTCGCGCGCGCCTGGGCACTGCTCGCGCCGGCCGCCCTGGTGGCACAGAGCTGCCTGCTCGTGATGGGCAGCGAGGGCCGCGGCGAGCAGATCCTGAAGACCGACCAGGACAACGCGCTGCTGCTGCGCGACGGCTGCGACTTCACCGACCTCGAGGGCGTGACCCGGGCCTTCAGCGACGCGCTCACGCGCTTCGGCTACCCGCCGTGCGCGGGCGGGATCATGGTGACGAACCCGCTGTGGCGCCAGCCGCTGCGCGCCTTTCGAGAGCAGTTGCGCGACTGGCTCCACGGCGCCGACCCCGAGGGCCCGATGCGGCTGGCGATCTTCTTCGACGCAGCGCCGGTGGCCGGGGACGCGAGCCTGCTCGACCAGGCGCGCGCCCACCTCGACCGCATCCTCGCCGGCCAGGACAGCTACCTGGCGCGCTTCGCCGCGGCGGCCGACCAGTTCCAGGAGCCCGGCAACTGGTTCACGCGCCTGACGACGCGGCGCGACGAGCAGCCGCTGGACCTGAAGAAGCTCGGCACCTTCCCGATCGTGCACGGCGCGCGCGCGCTGGCGTTGCAGCACGGCGTGCGCGAGCTCGGCACCGCCGCGCGGCTGCAGCGCCTGGTGGCCCTCGGGCACGTCGACGCCGCCCTTGCGAAGGACCTGCTGGACGCGCTGCACTTCCTGATGGGGCTGCGCCTGTCGCACCAGCTGCGCCAGCGCGCCGGCGGCGCGCGCCCCGGCAACGAGGTGCGCCCGAGCGAGCTCGGCGCCCTCGAGCGCGAGCCGCTGCGCGACTCGCTCGCCATCGTCAGGCGCTTCCGCGGCTTCCTGCGGCAGCACTTCCACCTGGACGCGCTGTGACCGCGACGGGACCCAAGGCATGAAGCGCCCGCCCGGCCCCCAGCGCCTGGTCGCGCTCTTCGCGGCCGGCGTGGCCCTGTTCGGCGTCCCGCTGGTCGGCCTGTGGACGGCCAGCCCCTGGCGCCTGTTCGCGGTCTGGGGGCTGTTCATCGTCGCGCTCGCGCTGCTGCTCGAGCGCGGCGCGGGGGAGTAGCCGCTTGGCGGCCACCGGCGCACCGGCGCTCCCCGCGCTCTCGGCGCCGCTGGTGCTGGGCGCCTCCTTCGGCTACCTGCTGCTGCTCTTCGGCGTCGCCTGGTGGGCCGACCGGCGCGCAGCCGCGGGCCGCTCGGTGATCGGCAACGCCGGGGTCTACGCGCTGTCGATGGGCGTGTACTGCACCGCCTGGACCTACTTCGGCAGCGTCGGCCGCGCCGCCACGACCGGCCTGGGCTTCCTGCCGATCTACCTCGGCCCGACGCTGGCCATGGTGCTGGCCTGGGTGGTGCTGCGCAAGATGATCCGCATCGCGCGCGCGGGGCGCATCACCTCGATCGCCGACTTCATCGCCAGCCGCTACGGCAAGAGCGCGGCGCTCGCCGGCGGCGTGACGCTCATCGCCCTGGTGGGCGTGGTGCCCTATGTCGCGCTGCAGCTCAAGGCGGTGGCCAGCGGCATCGCGCTGACCACCGGCGTCGGCGCCGCCCACGGCGGCCCCTGGTGGAGCGACAGCACGCTGTACGTCGCGCTCGCGCTGGCCGGCTTCACCATCGCCTTCGGCACGCGCCACCTCGACACGACCGAGCGCCACGAGGGCATGGTCGCGGCCATCGCCGCGGAGAGCGTGGTCAAGCTCGTCGCCTTTCTCGCCGTGGGGCTGTACGTCGTGTTCGCGCTGTTCGGCGGGCCCGGGCCGCTGCTGGAGCGCGCGCGCGCCGTGCCCGAGGCGGCGCGGCTGCTGCAGACCCCGGCGAGCTTCGACCACGGCGCCTGGCTCGCGCTGATCGTGCTCGCGGCGCTGTCGGTCCTGCTGCTGCCTCGGCAGTTCCAGGTCATGGTGGTGGAGAACGTCGACGAGCGCCACGTGCGGCGCGCGGCCTGGCTCTTCCCGGCCTACCTGTTCGCGATCAACCTGTTCGTGTTGCCGATCGCGCTGGCGGGCATCGTGCACTTCGGCCCCGGCGGCGCCGATGCCGAGATGTTCGTGCTCTCGCTGCCGCTGTCGGCCGGCGCGCAGTGGCTGGCGCTGGCGGCCTTCGTCGGTGGGCTGTCGGCTGACACCGGCATGATCATCGTCGAGGCGATCGCGGTCTCGACCAT
>CAIRBF010000135.1 GCA_903876715.1 uncultured beta proteobacterium | reverse complement strand
GTCCGCGGGTCCGCTGCCCCGTGCCACGGGACCGTCAGTTCGAAGCCCTGACCCTGGTAGCGCAGGCTGGCGGTGCGCTGCGTCGTCCGGCTGCGCTCGGGCAATCCCTCCCGCAGGAACCATTCCTGCGCCGCGGCTTCCAGTTCCAGGAAGATCGACTCCATCTCCTCGTGCCGGTAGTGCGGCGGGCGCTGCAGGCAGGTTCGGGCGTAGTCCGAGCGCAGGTCCGAGACCATCAGGCCCAGCGCCGAGAGGACCCCCGGTGCCGGGGGCACCAGGATGCGCTCGATGCCCAGCAGGCTGGCCAGGGCACTGCTGTGCAGCGGCCCCGCGCCGCCGAAGGGCAGCAGGACGAAGTCACGCGGGTCGTGACCCCGCTCCACCGACACCACCCGGATGGCGCCGACCATGTTGTTGTCGACCACCGCCAGGATGCCCCGGGCGGCCTCCTCCACGCCCAGTCCCAGCGGCTCGGCCACCCGCGTGCGGATGGCTTCCTCGGCCTTCTCGCGGTTGAGGCCGAGGCTGCCCTGCAACAGGTAGGGGGGGAGGTGGCCGAGCACCAGGTGGGCGTCGGTCACGGTCGGTTCGGTGCCGCCGCGCATGTAGCAGACGGGGCCGGGCACTGCACCCGCGCTGCGCGGACCCACGGTCAGCCCACCCAGGGAAGACACCGAGGCGATCGACCCGCCGCCGGCGCCGATGGTGTGGATGTCGATCATCGGCAGCGAGATCGGCCACTCGCCGATGCGCGTGCTCGTCGTCGTGTTGGGCGCGCCGTCCTTGATCAGGCAGATGTCGGCCGAGGTGCCGCCGATGTCGATGGTGATCAGGTCCCGGAAGCCGCTGGCCTCACCGACGAAGGCCGCGCCCACCACGCCCGCCGCAGGCCCGGACAGCGCGGTCTGGACCGGCGCGACCTTGATCTCCCGCGTGCCGGTGACCCCGCCCGAGGACTTCATGAGCAGCAAGGGGGCGTGGATGCGCCGTTCCTGCATGCGCGACTCCAGGCGACCGACGTAGGTCGAGACCGAGGGCATGACGTAGCTGTTCAGGATCGTCACGAGCGTGCGCTCGTACTCGCGGAACACCGGAAGGATGTCCGAGGAGATCGACAACAGGGCGTCCGGGTGCTCCGACAGGAAGATCTCCCGGGCACGGCGCTCGTGGTCGGCGTTCGCATAGGCGTGCAGGAAGCAGATGGCCACGGCCACGATGCCGCGGGACTTCAATCGCTGCGCCGCGGTGCGCACGGCCGCCTCGTCCAGGGCTTCGAGCTCGGACCCGTCCGGGGTGATGCGGCCGGCCACCTCGAAGATCTGCTCGGGCGGCACCGGACGGGCCGCACGGCTCCACGAGTAGAGGTTCGACTTGCGCGGGATGTCGTGGCGCGCGATCTCCAGCACGTGCCGAAAGCCCGCCGTGGTCAACAAGGCGCACTTCGCCCCCTTGCCTTCCAGGATCAGATTGGTGGCCACCGTCGTGCCATGCAGCAATTGCGAGATGTCTGCGGCCGTTTTGCCCGAGACCCCCAGACCCTTGGCCACGCCGTCGTCGAAGCCGATGGACTGGTCGCTGGGTGTGGACGAGACCTTGGAATTCCAGATCTGGCCGCTCTGGCTGTCAAAGGTGACGACGTCGGTGAAGGTGCCACCGATGTCGATGGCGATGCTGGTGCGCTGGGGCTGGGCGCTGGAGGAAGCGGGGGCTTGCAGGGTCATTCCATGGCCTCGACGTACTGACCGTTGTGAAACAGCTTGGCCGCAGGGCGGCTGGACTGGCGATGGGTCTCGGTGGCCTCGGCATCCACGACGAACTCCTCGTCCCGGCGCGTCACCACGACGCCATAGTCATCCTTCGCGGCGTCCGGGCTGACATACCCGCCCCGGACATCGGCGAGCACCAGACCCACATCGCGATCGAAGGGATGCCCCCAGCCCCCGCCGCCGCAGCTCTGGAAGCGGATCACGTCCCCGGCCTTCACGCGCTCCCCGTCGGACAGCGGGGACACCTGACGCTCGCCAGCCTGACCGGGGTTGATGATGCAACGCCCGGGGCGGCCGCACTGGCCGCCGTTGACACCCCAGGGCGGGTTCTTGATGCCGTCGATGCGAATGGCCAGGATGGCCTCCGGGCCCATCCACATCACGTCACGGGTGACACCTGCGCCGCCGCGGAACTGGCCAGGGCCGCCGGAGTCGACACGCATCTCGTAGCGCAGCAGACGCATCGGGTACATCTGTTCCAGGAACTCGGCCGGGTTGTTCTCCTGGGCGACGTAGTACACGCCGTTGTGGCCGTCGGCGAAGGAGCGCGCGCCGTGTCCCACGCCCACGCCGTCGGCGATCAGGAAGGCCTGACCGGTCTGCGCGTCGTGGCCGCGCAGGAAGTAGATCGAGTAGGCCGCCGTGGCCGCCACCGACTGCCCTTCGGAGGCGACGTTCATCAGGCCGGCGCAGACGTTGACCGTGCGGATCAGCGTCAACCCCCGCTGGTTGAGCGGTGCCGGGAACCTCGGCTGCAGCAGGCTGCCCTCGCGCACCTTCACCTCGTCGACGGCGTGCATGGCGCCCTCGTTGATGAGCAGCGTCGGGTCCTTGGCCATGGCATAGATGCCGAACACCATCTTCGGCACCGCCGGGTTCATCAGGAAATTGACGGGTCCCGGCGCCTGGTCATCGGTCTCGCTCGTGTCGATCTCGATGCGCTCGTCGGTCACCTTCAGCGACATGCGGATCATGAAGGGACCGTGGCCCTGCCCGTCGCTGTCGATGCCGTCGGCGAACCGGTAGGTGACCGGGCGGAAGGTCTCGCGCAGCTGTCGGATGAGGCCGTTGCGCGTCTGCTCGTTGAGCCGGTCGAAGGCGTCCTGCGCCACCGCACGGCCGAAGCGCTGGAAGATCTCGATGAAGCGCTTCTCGCCCAGGCGCACGGCGGCGATCATGGCCCGGATGTCACCGCGCATCTCCTCGGGGAAACGGCCATTGCGCAGGAAGATCCGATAGATCTCCTCGTTCATCACCCCTTGCCGGTACAGGCGCACCGGCGGGATCATGATGCCTTCCTGGAAGATGTCGGTGGATGTCGGTGACATCGAGCCCGGCCAGGCGCCACCGATGTCATTGAAGTGCGCCCAGGTCTGCGAGAAGCCCACCAGCTCGCCCTCGAAGAACACGGGCGAGGCGAACACCTGGTCGGGCATGTGCGACACCCCGCCCTTGGAGGCGTAGCAGTCGTTGTACCAGTAGAGGTCGCCCTCCTTCATGTCGCTGGCGGGGTAGTGCTCGAAGATCGGCTGGATGATGTGACCGAAGATCGGCAGGTTGGTGCCCGTGATGAGCTGGCCGACCGGGTCGAAGTAGCCGGCGAAGAAGTCCTTCTTCTCCCGGATCACGGGCGATACGGCCGTGCGCTCCAGCAGCGTTTCCATCTCGAGCTGGGCCGCCCGCAGGCTGCCCTTGACGATCTCGAGCTTGACCGGATCGCAGGTCGTTTCTGGGTTTCGGACGCGGGTGTCCATGGGCGGTCTCTGTGGTGCGTGATTCAGGACGCGAGGGCCATGCGGACCTCATGAAGGGCCTGCCGGATGGCGCCCTGGAACTTGTTGTCTCCGCGCCGCAGCTGGGTCAGCGCAAAGCCCTTGTGCTCATCGGCCACGCCGCCCCAGCGCGAGGCCAGGGCCAGCGTGGGAAGGGCCGGCATGGCCGACGCCGCGTCGTGCGCGAAGCGCGGCAGCAGGGTGTGATTGATGGGTACCAGCACCCGCGCCAGGCGTCGGATCATCCGGTTGGCCGCCGCGTGGTCCATGGTGCCGTCATCGATGCGTCGGTAGGCTGCATCCAGCTGCGCTTCCAGGGCAGCCACCTGCTCGAGCGAGGCCGCGAGCGAGTGGTCTTCTCCCAGGGCCTGCTGGTAGCGCTGCAGCGTCGTGTTGAACTCCCGCGTGAGGGCCCGCCAGTCGAAGGGCAGCACCGGCGCGTTGGCGATGCCGGCGACCAGGCTCAGATAGACACGGATGTCCGTGAGCATGGTCTGAGGGTCGGCGATGTCCAGCGTGTCGTTCTCGGTGTGCCAGGCGATGTTGCCGCCACAGCCTCCCACGGCGTAGTAGCCCTTCTCCCGGGCCAGGGCCTGCGGCATGGTGGAGCTGAGCATCATCAGGCTGGAGACGCCGATGTTGTTGAAGGCGTAGTCGCCGGCGCGGTGCGGCCGCTCGCCTTCGGCCTGCAGGCCGGTGACGGCCTGGATCGTGGCTTGCGCAAACCGCTCGGTTTCCGCCATCCAGGACACGTGACGGTACTCGGTCGCCCAGCGGCAGCCCGGCGAGTCGCAGTTGATCTGGGCGACGCAGTGCTCGTCCAGCTCGGCTGCGTAGTGGTCTGCGTACCAGGTGCTGCCGGCATAGCGCCCGGTCGAGTGCCCCGGCCACCAGGCGATGCGCACCGAGCGGCGCAACTGGGTTCGGTGCGCCCACAGGACGCGCGCGATCTCGAGCAGCGTGGCGTCACCGGTCGCGTTGTCACCCACCCCGACGTCCCAGGAGTCGTAGTGCCCGTGCAGCAGCACGAAGTCATCGTCGCCCGAGGTGCCCGGGATGGTCACCAGAGGCATCTTCTGATCGAACCAAGCTTCCTCGAGCTCGGTCACCATGGTCACGGGCTGCCCCGCCGCGGCCGCAGCGATCAGCTTCTGGCCATCCGGGTGGTTCACCGCCAATACCGGGATGCGCGGCTTGCGCGGCAGGTCGTCGAGTTCAGGCGCGCCCCAGATCGTGGTGCAGATCCCCCAATGCACATCGACGCCGGGGTTGATGGCGATCACGCCCACCGCACCGGCAAGCTCGAATTCACGCATCTTGGCCGGCGTGGCATACCCCTCGGAGATCACGATGCGCCCGCGCATCCGCTGCGGGTCGCTGCCCTGTGCCTGGATGTTGCGGTGGAACAGCGTCGAGATGCTGGCCGAATAGGTGGCCGGCACATAGACCAGCTCGCCCGACAGCCCCTGCGGCACCGACCGCGAGAACGACGACGGCTTGGCGCGGAAGATGTCACTGCCCAGTTGTACGTGCGCCTGCAACGGGATGCTCAGGTACAGGCGGGTCATCACCACCTCCACCGGAACGCCGTGTCGCCCCAGACGCTCGACCAGCAGGTCGCAGGCGCGGTTCACGTCCTCGGGCAGGCAACGTGGAAGGGCGGCAAAACGCTCGGTGAGTTCCCAGGGCGCGTCGATGCGGACGTCCGCCAGCATCTTGTCAATGTCGGGCGCGACAGCATTCATGGGCAGGATCTTTCAGACTTGGTGACAGGCCACGCGCCGACCGGCGCCCACGTCGCGCAGAGGAGGGACTTCGCTGGCGCAGCGGGCATCTGCCTGAGGGCAGCGCTCGCGGAAGCGGCATCCGCTGGGGGGGTTCAGGGCGTCCGGGACGCCGCCCAGGATGGGGATGGGGGCTCGCGACTGGTTCACGCGCGTGGAAGGAACGGCCTGGAGCAGCGCCCGGGTATAGGGATGCAGTGGCTGGCGGATCAGCTCGGCGGTGGGGCCCTCCTCGACAAACACCCCCAGGTACATGACGATGGTGCGCTGGCAGAGATAGCGCACCAGCGTGAGGTCGTGGGATATGTACAGCGCAGACAGGCCGAGCTCGGCCTGGACCTCACGCAGGACGTTCAAGATGCCCGCACGCACGCTCACATCGAGCATCGACACCGGCTCGTCGGCGACGATGAACTCGGGCGAGAGGATCAGCGCGCGCGCCAGCGCCACGCGCTGCAGCTGCCCGCCGGAGAGCTCATGCGCATAGGTGTTCTCGAGGTGGGTGAGGCGGCTGAGCTGGGCGCGCTGCAAGGCCAGGCGCAGGCGCTCGGCGTGTTCCTCGGGCGCAATCCGCGCGTGCCGCAAGGGCTCCATCAGCGAACGCTTCAGCGTGAAGCGCGGGTTCAGGGCATCAAACGGGTTCTGGAAGACGAACTGGGCGCGACGACGGAACTGCAGCCGGTCAGCCGCCGTGAATCGGGAGTAGTCCACGCCATCGAAGCGCAGCTGGCCCGACGTCGGCTTGATCAGGTCCAGCAGCAGCCGGCCGACGGTGGTCTTGCCGCAGCCGGACTCGCCCAGCAGGCCCAACGACTCCCCGCGTGCGATCCGCAGGTTCAGGCTGTCTGCCGCCGACACGCGCGGACGCCGGCCCTGCAGCCAGTCGCCCAGGCTGCGCGGAGCGTCAAATCGCTTGCAGAGGTCGACGGCTTCGACCAGCGGGCTGGTTGAGGTCAAGGTGATGCGGTGCTCCATTGCGCGCGCAGCACATCCGCCTCGGCCGCACGCAGGCAGGCCACCTGGCGGCGGGCGTCAGCGGTGGGAACCAGGCCAGGCGACTGCCGGCGGCAGTCGTCGGTGGCGAAGGGGCAGCGGGGAGCGAACCGGCAGCCCACCGGTGGCGAGCGCAGATCGGGTGGGCTGCCCTCGATCGGCTGCAGCGTGTGGATCTCCTGATGCAAGTCCGGGAAGGCCCGCGTCAAGCCCATCGTGTACGGGTGCAGTGGCTTGTCGAGGACCTCGGCCACCGGCCCCTGCTCCACCACCTGCCCGGCGTACATCACCACCACCGAGTCGCAGACATAGGCGACCACGCTGACGTCATGCGTCACCATGATCATCGACAGGCCCAGCCGCTGCCGCAGCTCGACGATCAGGTCCAGGATCTGCCGCTGGACGATGACGTCCAGGGCTGTCACCGGCTCGTCGGCGATCAGCAGTTGCGGCTGCAGGGCCAGCGCCATCGCGATCGAGATGCGCTGTCGCATGCCGCCGGAGAACTGGTGCGGATAGTCGGGCAGGCGTTTGCGGTCGATGCCCACCTGGTCGAACAGTTCGCCCAGACGCTCGCTGGCCTGCGCGGGCTTGAGCGTGCTGCGCTCCCTGAGCACTTCCATCAGCTGCGTCGACACCCGCTGCACGGGGTTGAGCGCATTCATGGCGCTTTGCGGCACGAAGGCGAACTCGCGCCAGCGCAGTTGCCGGTGCTCGGCGTCGGACAGCGTCAGCAGGTCGCGGCCCTGCCAGAGGATCTGGCCCCGCGTGATCCGGGCATTGGCGGGCAGCACCCCTGTCAGGGCTCGCGCCAGGCTCGTCTTGCCGCATCCCGATTCACCGACCAGGCCGAGCATCTCGCCAGGAGCCATGGACAGGCTCACGCCATCCAGCGCGTGCACCGTGCCACGGTGGCTGCGGTAATCCAGCGCAAGGTCCTGAACCTGGAGGAGTTCCATGGTCGGATCAATCTCTCAGCTTTGGGAACAGCAGTTCCTCGTAGCCACGGCTGATGAAGAAGCCTGCGGACACCATCAGCATGATGCAGGCTCCCGAAGGCAGGAACCAGTAGTAGGCGCCGCGCGACAGGGCCTGTGAAACGAAGGCATCCTGCAGCATGAAGCCCCAGGAGACGCTGTCGGTCGGGCCGAAGCCGAGGAAGCTCACGCTGGCCTCGGTGAAGATGGCCCAGCCCACGACGATGGAGCCGTAGAGGAAGGAAATTGGCAGCACGTTCGGTGCGATGTGCGTGAACAGGATGCTCAGATGGCTGGCCCCGCTGACCTTGGCTGCTTCCACATAACTGCGTTCGCGCAGCGTCAAGACCTGGCTGCGGACGATGCGTCCCGTGTTGGGCCACAGCAGGACTGCGACCCCGATGACGACGTTCCAGACATTGGGCTTGAGGAAAGCCGCCAGCACGATGATGAAGGGCAGGAAGGGGATGGACAGGGCGATGTCCCCCACGCGCATCAAGGTCGAGTCGACCCACCCGCCGAAGTAACCCGAGAACAGGCCGACCAGCGTGCCGACGATGACCACCATGAGGGCGGCGCTCAGGCCGACCACCAGGGCGCTGCGGGCCCCGTGGACCAGCTGGGAGAACACGTCCCGGCCCATGTTGGTGGTGCCGAGCCAGAACGCACCCCCCGGCGATTGGTTGGCCGCCACCCTGCCATCAGGAAGGAACAGGATCTCCAACGGGTCGTGGGGGGCGATGACGTTGGCGAACAGCGCCGTCAAGCCGAAGATCAGGTAGATCGCGATGCCCGCCAGCGCATAGGGATCGCGCCCTGTCACGCGCAGGATCTTCTGCAGTGCGCTGCCTGGCGGGTCAGTTTTGGCGTTCATGGGAGACCCGCGGGTCCAGCAGCGCGTAGAGCAGATCGGCCAGCAGGTTCATCGTGATCAGCGCCACCGCCACCAGGAGAAACGCGCCCTGCGCCAAGGGATAGTCACTGGCGGAAACGGCTTGCACCAGGATGCGACCCAGCCCCGGCCAGGAAAAGACGATCTCCACCACCACATTGCCGCCGACCAACTGCCCCATGCTGAGGGCGAAGGCCGTGGACACCGGCAGCAAGGCATTGCGTGCGGCGTGGTTGAGCACGATGCGCCGTGTCGTCAGGCCCTTCATCCGGGCCATGGTGACGTACTCCTCGTGCAGCACGTCCAGCATGGTCGAGCGCATCAGGAGCAGCGGCAGACCCTGCAGGTACAGCGCCAGGGTCAGCACCGGCAGGGCCAGATGCTTCAGGAAATCGACGGAGAAGATCCGCTGCCATTCACTGTCGTACATCGCTCCCGGGCTGGCAGCACCTCCGGACGGGAACCAGCCAAGATGGAAGGCGAACAGGGCAAGCATGATCATGCCCACCCAGAACTCCGGGGCGGCCCGGGTGGCCAGCACGACGGGGATCACCACCCCCTCGGTCACGCTGCCCCGTTTCCATGCCAGATAGGCGCCGGCGATGACTCCGAACGCATACGCGATCACCAGGCCGCTGAGCGTCAGGATGAGGGTGTTGGGCAGCGCCCCCATGACGATGTCCCAGACGGGTTCCTTCATGAAGAAGGACATCCCCAACTCGCCGCGCACCAGATTCAGCAGATAGAACAGGTACTGTTCCGGCAAGGAGCGATCCAGTCCGAACTGGGCGCGGATGGACTGCTTGGATTCCTCGGACAGCGCTTCGCTGATGTAGGCCGCCATCGGGTCGCCCGGCATCAGGCGGAACATCAGGAACATCAGCGTGACGACGGCCCACAGCACGAACAGGCTGTGGAGAAGTCTCGTCGCGATGAATCGCATGGGCGGGTGGTGGTCGGCGCGACCGGTCGATGCGGGTCAGGAAACAGGAAGACCGCAGCGCGAGAAGTCGCGGCGACCCGGGGACATCGGTCAGGCCGGCCTATTTCGGACCCGCTCTCGAACCCTGGACGGGTGTCCGAAGAGCGGGCCAGGACCCTTTGAAGGCCGAGCTCAGTTGGGTGGCAGGGTTTCCTTCACGCCGGCCGGGTAGGAGAGCTTGCCGCCCACCAGGCGGTATCCGGCCTTTTCCAGCATCTCCTTGGCCACTGGCAGACCCATCTTGATCTTCATCACCTCCGGCTCATGCCAATACCCAAGGGCCGGCGAGACATGCGAATTGGACGGCACTGCGTAGCCGTTCCAAGCCGCCTGGACCAGCATGTTGCGGTCCACCGCCATCGACAGCGCACGGCGGAAATTCACATCGCTGAAAGGCGGTCGCCGCAGGTTGAAGGCGACGTACTCGAAGCCGATGTCGACCTCCGACCTCAGGGCGATCTGCGGCGCGTCCTTGGCCAGCTTCTCCAGCACGTCGGGCGCGCCGCCGTAATCTGCCAGGAAGTTGATCTCGTTGCGCCGGAACATCCCGAGCGTGGCCTCCGGGTTGGGGACGATGCGCAGCACCCAGCGGTCCATCTTCGGTGCCGAGAAGTGACCGTCGAAGCGATCGAGGACGATCTCCTCCTGCCCCCGGTTGCGCACCATCTTGAAGGGGCCCGAGCCGATCGCCGGCGGGTTCGGCAGGGACTCTGCGTTCTCCGGCCGGTTCATCAGGTCCTTCATGATCGGTTCCCAGACATGCTTGGGAATCAGGTTGATCTTGGCCAAAGACGCCGTCACGAAAGCGGCGTTGGGGGCCTTCAGCGTGAAGCGCGCCTTGCGGTCGCCGGTCTTCTCCACCTTGACGATGTCGCCCACGGCCGAGCGGTACATGGGCACCTTGTTGCCCATGGCCGGCGCTTCAAAGGAGTAGATGACGTCCTCGATCGTCACGGGCTTGCCATCGTGCCAGTTCATGCCGGCACGGATCGTGACGTCCACGGTCGTGGCGTTGACCCAATCGATGCGCTCGGCCGCCCAGGGCTGCGGCAGGCCGTCAGGGCCGACCCGCGCGATCCGGTCCCAGACCAGCTCGGTGACCCAGGAGCTGGCCGCGCCGGCGATGTACATCGGGCTGACCGCCACCACGGGCTCGGCCGAGTTCAGCACCATCTGCTTCTGCGCGCCCTTGGGGGTGGCTCGCACGAAGGTCCAGAAGTTGCGAATGCCGATGCCGCTCTGGCTGACGATCGAGTCCTCGGTCCAGACGTCCTTGTTGAAGGCCTTGATCGATGACGGATGAACCAGGAACATCTGCGGCTGATCGCGGTCCAGCAGGCGCTGCGCCTGGGCGACCAGCGATCTGCGCTTCTGGGCCTCAGGGGTCTGCCGCTGCTCGACGGCGACCTTGTCGTATTCCGGGTTGAGGTAGCCGACGAAGTTGAAGCCGGTGGCCGCCGTGGAGGAATGGTAGTTGTTGAAGACCACCTCGTCGGGGTCGCTGCGCTCCGGGCGGCCGACCATGCGCCACATCGTGGTGTCCCACTTCTCGCGCTCGTTCCAGACCACCTGGATGTGCTGGGGCCAGGGCATCGCGCGGACCTCGACGTCCAACCCCAATTGGCGCCAGGCCTGGGCCACGAACTGCGACGCCTGGTGGGCTTGAGGGTTGGCTCCCTGGGGCCAGGTGATGAGGACGATCTTGCGGATCTTGTCCCCTGCGGCCTGCGCCTGGGCGGCCAGCGGAGACAGCAGGGCAGAGGCGGCCACCAGCGAAGCGGCGAGCACGGCATTGCGGCGAGAATCACGGAGCATCAAGATTTCCTCCGATCCAATGGGTTGGTTGATTTACACAGGAAGTCGTCGGATTCTATGGACGAGGTATCTGAGATGGTCATGGCGATTTCCCGGATATGAAAGCCGCCTTTTACGAGCATACGGGCCCCGCGCGGGAGGTGCTTCGTATCGAGGCGCAGGACGATCCCGTACCCCAGCCCGGCGAGGTGCTGGTGCGCATCGAGGCCTCCGGCGTCAATCCGTCGGATACCAAGATGCGCGCCGGCTGGCGCGGGGGCTCGATGCCCTTTCGCCGCATCGTCCCGCACTCCGACGGAGCCGGCGTCATCGTCGCGGTGGGTGACGGCGTAGACCGCGCCCGCCTGCACCGCCGCGTCTGGCTCTACAACGCCACGGCGCTGTACGACGGCTCCCGCGCCATGGGAACCGCAGCGGAACTCTGCGCCCTCCCTCAGCACCAGGCGATCGACCTGCCGGCCGGAACCACAGCCCTGGAGGGCGCCTGTTTCGGTGTGCCTGCGTGCACGGCCCACCGTGCGGTCTTTGCCGAGGGCTCGGTGGAAGGTCTCACGGTGCTGGTGCAGGGCGGTGCCGGCAGCGTTGCCCACTACGCCATCCAGTTCGCCAAGCTCGGCGGCGCTCGGGTGATCGCCACCGTCAGCTCCGAGGCCAAGGCGGCGCATGCCCGGCAGGCCGGCGCGGACGAGGTCGTCAACTACCGCACCGAGGATGCCGTCGGGCAGGTGCTGGCCTGGTCAGGCGGCCAGGGGGTGGATCGCATCATCGAGGTGGACCTCGGCGCCAACCTCGCGCAGGACGTGCCGCTGATCAAGGCCAACGGGCACATCGCAAGCTACTCCAGCACCGCGGTGCCAGAGCCGGTCTTTCCCTACTATCCGCTCGCATTCAAGGGGGTGAACCTGCGCCTGGTGCAGGGGTTCAACCTTCCCCCTGCGGCGCGTGCCGCCGCGATCGCCGACCTCGACCGCTGGTGTTCTCAGGGCCGTTTGAAGCACGCCATCGGCGCGGTGTTCCCGCTGGAGCGAATTGCCGAAGCCCACGAGGCCTTGGAAGGCAAGGGCGTGATCGGCAAGGTGCTCATCTCGCTGACCTGATGCCGCCGGCGCCTGGGCGCAGCAGCCGGCGCCGGGGCGGGGGGCGGCTTCACTGCAGGGCGGGCGGACGCTCTCCCATGTCCCAGAACAGCCCCGTCATCATCTGCAGGCCTTCACGGATGATGTAGTCGAGCACGTGCTCGTTGGGCGCGTGTTGTGAGCAGCTGGCATAGGAGTGCGGCACCCAGATCGTCGGCACGCCGATGATGTCGGTGAACACGTCGTTGGGCAGCGATCCGCCCAGGTTGGGCACCACCGACGGCTTGCGCCCCAGAGTCTGCGTGATCGACTGCTGGGCCCACTGCACCGCCGGGTGGTCCGGGTCCAGCCGTGTGGCGTTCATGATCTCGTGGCTGGGTCCGACCACCTTGACCATGCCGAAGCCCTGGGCGTCCAGGAATCGTTGCAGGGCCGGCAGGAAGGTCTGCGGGTCCTTGTCGACGGTGAAACGGATCTGGCAATGCGCCTTGGCGCGCGGGGGCACGGCATTGACCGGCCGCTCGGGATTGCCCGTGGACATCGCCAGCACTTCGAAGGTGTTCCAGCCAAAGACCTTCTCGGCGGTGGTCAGGCCGTGCTCGCCCCACCACTGATTGATCTCCGGGCCATCGGGGCCGGGATCGACCACCACATCCGTCAGGGCGCGCCGCACGGAGTCAGGGATCGCATCAGGCAGGATCTCACGGGCGTGGACATGGCCGTCGGCGCCGATGATGCTGGCAATGGCGTGGCAGAGGATGACCCCCGGGTTGGCGAGCAGGCCACCCCAGTTGCCGGAGTGATGCCCGCCTGCCCGCATCTCGAGCACGAGGTCGAAGTTGAGCGCACCGCGGGTCCCCATGAACAGGGTGGGTGCATCGGGTGCCAGGCGGGGTCCGTCGGAGCCGATCAGGATGTCGGCCTTGAGCAGGTCGCGGTGCAGGCGCGCGAACTCGTGCAGGCCGGGCGAGCCGATCTCCTCGCAGGTGTCGATCATGAAGATGGAGTTGAAGCCCAGCCTGCCACGGGTCTGCAGCACCGTGCGCAGGGCCGCCATGTTGATCGAGTGCTGGCCCTTGTTGTCCGCGGTGCCGCGGCCGTAGTAGCGGTTGCCGACCTGGGTCAGCGTCCAAGGGCTCAACCCCGACTGCCACTGCGGCTCCAGCCCGCGGATGACATCGCCGTGGCCGTAGCTCAGCACCGTGGGAAGGTCATCCCCTTCGATGCGGCGCGCGACCAGGAAAGGGGCTGCAACGCCTGCCGGGTTGTCCAGGATCTCGATCGAATAGCCCATGGCCTGGAAAGCGGGGCCGATCTCGTCGGTCAGGTAGCTGCGCAGGTAGGGGTGCGACTCCGGGATCTGGCTCTCGGTCTTGATGGCCACCCGCCGCGCGAGGTCGCGCATGAAGTCGCCGTTGTCGAAGTGGTGGGTGATCTGGTCGATGGCTTGTTGTCTTGACATGCGGGAGCTCGCGGTGGTTGTGGCCCGGAGGGCAAATTCATTCTGCCCGCACGCGCGGCGACACACCAGCGCCGAAAAGGTCCCGCCCACGGGTTTCGGCGTCGTGGAAATCACCAATTGCCATGCTCGACATCGCCGACCGAGCGGCTGTTCACTGCCGCAGCTTCTCTGCCTGTACGAAAGCCCTTTGCACTGATGTCACGTACGCATCGAGCGCCACACCTTCTTCTTTCTCGTACGGGCGGCGGTATCGACCGCTGGCGTGCTGGCGATCGTGCAGCCACTGGCGCTCCCATACGGGGCGTTGAAGACCGCGGCCCGCCTGTCGCACGGCGGCGACTGGGAGCAGTCCCGGTTCTGCGTTGCTCAGCCTGCCGGCCCAGCATCCTTCCCTGAGTTGCTGATTGACCTTGCAGGTGGGCTGGCGTAAGCTGAACCGGCGGCCATCGCAGTGGGAGCCCACCTGGGGCTTGTGCGCGCTTCGGCCCAGGTCAGCGGGGTGATCCATGATGAGTGCTCGTGTAGGTGTCGTCGGCCTGGGTCAGATGGGGTCGGCGATGGCACGCCGGCTCGTTCGGCAGGGCGAGCCGCCGTGGGTCTTCAATCGCAGTGCCGGGGCCGTGGCCGAGCTCGCGACGCTGGGCGCCCTCGCTGCCCCCAGCCTGTCGGCGCTGGGCGAGCGCTGCGACCTGATCTTGACGGTCCTGCCTGACGGCCCGGACGTCGAGGCGGTGGTCACGGGCCCAGGCGGCCTGCTGGCCAGTGCACGCCCGGGTACCTTGTTCGTCGAGTGCAGCACCATCGACCCGGGCGTCACCGAGCGCGTCTGTGCGGCTGTGCAGGCGGCCGGTTGTCGCATGATCGACGCCGCCATCGGAGGGCGGCCGCCGCAGGCCGAGCAAGGCCGGCTTGTGTTCATGGTCGGCGCTCACCCCGAAGACCTGGAGCGCGCCCGACCGATGCTCCAGCAGCTGGGCAGCGACATCGTGCATTGCGGCGGTCCGGGCATGGGCATCACGATGAAGGTCGTGAACAACCTGATGAGCCAGTCGATCCAGCTGATGGACCTGGAGGGGCTCGCGCTGGGGGTGAAGGCTGGTCTCGACCCGCGCGTCATGCTCAAGGTCCTCACGTCGACTGCGGCCGACAACGCACCCCTGCGCACGCGCATCCCCGACAACGTCCTGACCGGTCGCTACGCGCCGGGCTTTGCGGCCCGACTTGCCCACAAGGACCAGGGCTTGGCTCATGCGCTGGCCGCGCGCCTGGGTGTGCCCTTGTTCGCGCTCGGCCAGGCGCGGCACCTTTACAGCGTGGCCCTCGCGCAAGGCCTGGGCGAAGGCCCGAGCGAAGTCCTGGGCCAAGTGATCGAACGACTGGCAGGTGTGAACCTGCGCTTCAAGGACGAAGCCTGAACCCTGCCGGCGGGTGTTCGTCGCGGCGCAAGGCGCTTGCACTCACCCCGTCGGTCACCATGACGACAGGAGACTCTCGATGATCAATCGCCGCCCCTTCCTCGCCAGCGCCGCCGCGGCGCTGGCTGCGCCCGTCATGGGCACAGCCCGGGCGCAGTCCTGGCCGGACCGGCCGATCAAGCTGCTGGTGGGTTTTGCGCCCGGAGGCGCGGTGGACACCGTGGCGCGCCTCATTGCCGTCCCGATGAGCGAGATCCTGGGCCAGAACGTGGTGGTCGAGAACCGGGCTGGCGCCTCCGCCAACATTGCTGCGGCTGGCATGGTGCAGGCGCCTGCGGATGGCCATACCGTGCTCATGGGCGCGTTTGCCCACAGCGTTAATCCGAGCTTGATGAAGATCGGCTTCGATCTCTCGGAGATGCAGCCTGTTCTGCAGCTCACACGCGTGCCCACGGTCCTGCTCGTGCACAAGGACAGCCCGCACCGCACGGCCGCGGAGCTGGTCGCCGCGGGTCGTGGCAGGCCGGGCGGGTTGACGTACGCGTCCGGAGGCAGCGGTACGGCCTCCCATCTGGCGCCGGAGCTGTTCGCTCGTCGCCTCGGGCTGAAGACCGTGCATGTGCCCTTCAGGGGCGGCGCGCCTGCGATGCAGGCGGTGATGGCAGGGCAGGTGGACTTCATGTGCGAGAACCCGCAACCCACCTTCATCGCACCGGGCTCGCCCATCAGGTCGCTCGCGGTGTTCCAGCCCCAGCGCCTGGCGATCCTGCCCGACGTCCCTTCCATTGCCGAGGCGGGTCTGGGTCAGGACCTCACGATCCGTTCCTGGCACGGGCTCTTCCTGCGACGCGGCACTTCCGACACCGTGGTCACCCGCCTGGCTGCCGCAGCGCAGGCGGCACTTGCCCGACCGGCCTTGCGGGCGCGGCTGGACGCGCTGGGCATCGAGCCCGTCGACAGCAGCCCGCAGAGCTTCGCGGCCTTCTTCGCCAGCGAGGTGGACACCTGGGCCAGGGTCATCCGCGAGGCCGGCATCAAGATGGAGTGAACCTGGCGCAGCTATCCACGTGATGTCGCGCGCGAAATCCCGTCCCTGCCGCCCTGGCGTGGTTGTGGATCTTCGTGGTGCGGCTGGGCACTGCCGTGGTTGGCGCCGGGCCGCGACGGCAGGCCCATCGGTTTCATCGATGGCCGCACCGACCGAATCCCTGCACTAGGCATGCCTTGCCGCCACCAGCATCGCCTCGAGCATGTCGAGCCGCGGATGCATCGGCTTCGGGTACCCCACCCGGCTGTGCGTCAGGCCCGCGCCAAGCAACGCCAGCGCGATCTGGTAGCTCAGCGGGCCGGGGTTGATGACCGGCACGGGCAGCCGGGTGGCGAGCCAGGCATGGGCCTGATGCATGGTGGTGGAGCCGAGGATCAGCACCTCGGCGCCGTCGTGCTCGACGGCCTTGCGCCCGGCGGCCTCGAGCAGCGGGAAGACCTCGTCCTCCTTGCCCGACAGCAGCGCCTGGTTGTCGGGCGGGACCTCGATGGCGCGCACCGAGGCGCACTTGTGGTGCAGGCCCAGCTCGTCCAGCGCCTTCTTGTACAGCGGCTTCCAGCGGCTGGCCATCGTGAGGATGGAGAAGCGGTCGCCGAGCATCAGGGCGGTGAGCATGGACACGCGCCCCGGGCCGAAGACGGGGATGTCGAGCACGGAGCGCAGGGCGGCCACGCCCGAGTCGCTCATGGTGTCGATGCACACGGCGTCGAAGCCCTCGGCCTGGGCGCGGCAGCCGGCCTCGAAGTTGGCCACGTCGGCGAGCACGAAGTCGTGGTGGCTCGAGTAGTTCACCGGCCCGGCCTTGACCGGGCGGAAGACGAACTCCACCCCCGGCCCGAAGGCCATGCCCTGCGTCTGCGCCTGGCGCAGCAGCAGGTTGTCGGCCGACATCGGGAAGGGGACGATGACGAGGACGCGCTTGACGGGGCGGTCTGTCATGCCAGCTCCTCCAGGCTCTGCGCCGTGCTGCGCACGCGCCCGAACAGGCGCTGGAAGTTGCGCATCGTCACCTGGTGCAGCTCCTCGTGCGTGGTGCCGCAGGCGTCCTCGACCAGGGTGACGAGGTAGCCGCGGTCGGCGGCTTCGCGCGCGGTGGACTCGACGCACATGTTGGTGGACACGCCGCACAGCCACAGCTGCTCGGCGCCGAGCGCGCGCAGCAGGCTGTCGATGTTCGTCGAGGCG
>CAIRBF010000134.1 GCA_903876715.1 uncultured beta proteobacterium | reverse complement strand
GTGGAACCACACGGATGAGAACCCTCTGACCGCAGGACCCCAGCCCGGGCCGGACATCGATGCCCCACCAGGGCATGAGCACGTCGAGACCCCCGCTCACCCGCGACCGCGCTCCGCCAGCACCGCGCGCACGCCCGGCGCGACCAGGGTCTCGAACTGGTTCGTGCCGAAGCCGTGCAGGCGCAGCCGCTGGTCGACGTACAGCAGCCACTGCGGCGTGCCGCTGAAGTGCCTCCAGCCGCGCGCATCGAGCCAGCGGGCGGTGGAGGCGCGCAGCGGCTCGGGCAGGTCCTGGGCCGGAACGGGGTTGCGGAAGGAGACGCGCTTCAGCATCGTGAACTGCAGCGCCTGCCAGCCGAGCTCGGCACGCGGCGCGCCAGCGCGCAGGTGCTGCTGCTCCCAGCCGCGGCAGGGACCGCAATCGTTCGCGCTCAGGTAGACCAGGTCGAGCGCGGACGCCGCTGTGGCGCGCAGGCCGCCAGGCGGGTTCTGCACGATCCAGGCGTGGATCTCGCCTACGGTCGCGCGCGCCAGGCGCACGCCCTCGGCTGCGCCGCTGGTCGCGATGACCTGCCCGACCAGACTGCCATCGGCCTGGGCCTGCAGCGTCACACGTCCGCCCGCGCCGCGCGGGGTCAGTGCGAGCCTCAGCGCCTCGTCCTGCTCGGTGACCAGGGCTTCGGCCGCCTCGGGCCAGGGATGATCGGCCAGCCCCCAGCGCGCCACCAGCCGCGCCCGGCCGCCCTGGGCGGACAGCACGTTGACGACCTGGAGCACGAAGCGGCGCTCGCCCGCGGCGCCCGGCACCTCGGTGCCGAACCACAGCCCCGGCAGCGCATCCACACGCTGCCCGAAATCGGCGGCGCTGGCGCGGGACGGCGAAACCGCCCAGGCCAGCGACGCGACACCTGCCATTGCCACGCGCCTGCCGATGCTGGAATCGTTCATGTCAGCCACCTCGAGCCTGAGACGATAGCAGCACAACCAGGCCCCCTCGGGAGCACGGCCTTGCAGCGCAAAACGCGTTGATGTCGTTCCAAGACACCGGCGGCCGGAAAGGCCGGTCTCGGTCAGCCCGCGGCAGGCTCCTGCAATCGCCCGCGCTGCCGCGCGCCGGCGTAGAGCACGGCGATCTGCTTGTCCACCGCAGCCGCGTGCGCGGCCACGGCATCCGGGTGCAAGTCGGCCGCTGGCGCGGGCTCGGGGTCGAAGTGACGGTGCTCGTCGACCCCGCGCACCAGCGTCGCGCTCTCGCGCACGCCCGCGGTCTGGCGGATGTGCGTGGGCACGTAGCGGATCGCGAAGCCGATGCGGATGTCGTCGCTGAGGTTGGGCTCCGAGGCGTGGAACACCAGCACGTGGTGCAGCGAGAACTCGCCTGGCTCCAGCGTCACGCAAACCGCCCGTGTCTCATCGACCTCCACCGCGATCTCCTGGCCGCGCGTGAGCAGGTTGGCCTCGGAGAAGCTGTCCTCGTGCTGCACCTGGCTCCTGTGCGTGCCCGGCACGACCTTCATGCAGCCTGACCGGGGGTTGCTTGGCGACAGCGCCACCCAGGCCGTGACCACCTCGGGCGCAGACAGGCCCCAGTAGGTGGCATCCTGGTGCCAGCTGACGAAGCCGGGGTTGCCCGCCGGCTTGGTGAAGAACTGCGCCCCCCAGCACAGCAGGTTCGGGCCGAGCACGTCCTCGACGGCGTCGAGGATGCGCGGGTGGCGTACGAGGTCCGCGATCCACGGGAACAGCAGGTGGGGTTTCTGGTTCGTACGGCCCTTGATCAGGTGGCGCTGGGCCTCGTAGCGGGCCCGAAGCGCAGCAACCTCGCCGCGTTCGAGCGCGCGCAGCGGGAAGTGCAGTCCGGTCTCGTCGTAGGCCCGCACCTCGGCCGGGCTGAGGCATTTCGTCATCGGTCGTCGCTCCCGAAGAAGAAGGAAAAGCAGGGTCAGGGCTTGGCGAAGACGACACCCGGCAGCCAGGTCGACAGCGCCGGCACGAACATCAGCACCAGCAGGATCACCAGGAAGGCCGGATAGAACTTCAGGCTGGCGGCAATCACAGCCTCGATGCGCAGACGGGTGAGCGCGCAGACCGCGAACAGGCCCAGGCCGACCGGCGGCGTCACGATGCCCAGCAGCAGCGCGTAGGTCAGCACCACGCCGAAGTGCACCGGGTCGATGCCGAACTTCACCACCAGCGGGCCGAACATGGGGATGGCGATCAGCATGGCCGGCACGGTCTCGACGAAGGCGCCCATGACCAGCAGCGCGACGACCACCAGCGCCAGGATGACCCACTTGCTGTCGGACACGCCACCCATCCCGGCCGCCAGCGCCTCGGCCACCTGCTCGTGGGTGATGACGAAGGCGAGCGCGCTACCCACGCCGGTCAGGAACATGATCATCGTCGTGGTGCGCGCGCTGCTCACGCAGGCCTCCCACAGCCGCTCCCACGTGATCTCGCGGTACAGCAGGCCGAGCAGCAGCGCGTACAGCACGGCCAGCACACTGGCCTCGGTGGGCGTGACGAGCCCCGTGATCATGCTGCGCAGGATCACCACCGGCGTCAGCAGCGCCGGCAGGCTGCGCCAGAAGCTGCTGCGGATCTCGGGCCAGCTCGAGCGCCGCACCGCGGGCATGGGCTCGAGGCCGCGCACGGCGATGAGCCAGTTGTTGGCCATCAGCACGCCAGCGATCAGCAGGCCGGGCAGGATGCCGGCCACGAAGAGGTGGCCGACCGAGACGTTCATCAGCACCGCGTAGATGATGAACATGATGGACGGCGGGATGATCGGCGCCAGCAGCGAGGCGGCGATGACCAGGGCCGAGGCGAACTCGGGCCGGTAGCCGGCCTTGCGCATGGCATTGATCTGCATCGCACCCAGGCCGGCGATGTCGGCCAGGGCCGAGCCCGAGATGCCCGCGAACACCACGCTCGACAACACCGACACCTGGGCCAGCCCGGCACGGATGAAGCCCACCAGCGTCTGCAGGAACTCGAAGATACGCCGCGTCAACCCGAAGGCGTTCATCAGGTTGCCGGCGAGGATGAAGAAGGGGATGGCCAGCAGCGGCACGCTGCGCACGTCGTGCAGCATGTACCGGGGCAGCGTGTCGAGCGGCACGTCGATCAGCAGCAGCCCGACGAAGGCGCCCACGCCCATGGCCGCGCACATCGGCACGCCGATGCCGGCCAGTGCCAGGAACAGGGCGATCATCCAGAAGGAGGCCATGGGGGAGCGTTCCGGTTCTTGCGCGGAGGGAGCGGGTTCAGGTGAGCACACGCGGCGCCGCGCGCTCGCCTTCGTCCTGCCCGCGCAGGTGGCGCCACAGGTGGATCGCCTCGGTCAGCACGATGTCGGCACAGCCCAGGGCCAGCGGCGCGTAGAACACCGTCTCGGGCCACTCCAGCACCGTGGTGTCGAAGGCAGCGGCGAAACGCGCCGTACCCACCGCGTACCAGGCCACCAGCGCATGGAAGGCCAGCACCACGAGCCGGATGAAGGTGGACAGGTGGCGGCGCGCGCCTGCGGGCAGGCGCTGCTCGAGCAGGTCCAGGCGGACGTAGTCGCGTTGCTTGGCGATCTCGGCGTACATCAGGAAGTACAGGACCATCGCCGCGATCATCGAGAACTCGTGCACCCAGCTCAGCCCACGCTCGTGGAAAAAGCGCCAGCCGATCTCCAGAGCGTGAGAGCCCACCATCAGCGCAAGCGCCAGCACCCCCAGCACCCGCAGCACGAGCCCCGAGCCGCGCAGGTAGGCGCTGCAGGCGCGGTCGAACGCGGAAACGGGATCAGGAGGCGTGGTCGGCTGCATGGCGGGCTCGCGCGCTGGAAGGCATCACCTCATCGCCCGGACCTTCTCGGCCAGCCCGGAGGGAATCACACCCTCCTTCTCGAGAGCGGCCGAGATGGCACGCGCCTGCTCGCGCCAGGGGCCCAGGTCGGGCTCGAGCACGGTCACGCCGAAGTCCTTCTCGGCCTTCTGGCGCTTCTCGGTGAAGCCCTTGCCCGAGGCCTCCTGGAACACGCGCGAGGCATTGCGCGCCGCGGTGTGCAGGATCTCGCGTTGCGCCGCCGTGAGGCTGTTGTACTTGCGCTGGTTCATCATGATGTTGATGATCTGGTAGTACTCCTCGGTCTTCGTCCAGTACTTGGCCAGTTCGGCGTTCTTCTGGTCGTAGGCGATGCCGATGGTCTCCGGTCCGCCTTCGATGATGCCCTGCTTGAAGGCCAGGTACATCTCGGGCCGGGCGACGACGATGGTGTTCGCGCCCAGGCCGCGCCAGGTCTCGATCGCGACCTTGGACTCCCACAGCCGCAACTTCAGGCCCTTCAGGTCCGCCGGGGTACGGATCGGGCGCACGGCGATGACACCGCGCGGGTCGTTGATCTTCCAGTTCCAGTCGGGGTCGAGGATCACGCCGCCCATGCCACGCAGTTTGTCCAGCCCGGGCTTGAAGAGGTCGCTCTTCAGGTAAGCCTGGGCGTGGTTCATGTCGCGGAACAGGTAGGGCACCGAGATGACCTTGGTCTCGTCGATCAGGTTGGTCAGGAACTCGGGGTAGAGCAGGTGCAGGTCCTGCGCGCCCTGCAATACGTTCTTCACCTGCTCCGGGATGCTGCCGAGCTTGCCGGCGTGGAACACCTCCACCTTCATCTGCCCGTTGGACAGGCGGGCCACCTCGGCCGCGAAGGCCTCGGCGCCCTGGCCCGAGTGCGAGGCCGGCGCATCGACGGTGCCGATCTTCAGCACCACCGCCTGGGCCAGCGCGGTGCCGGGCAGGCCCAGCGCCAGGCCCGGCAGGGCCAGCGCCAATGCGCGCAGCCCCTTCAGGAAACTCGATCGATTGCGGTTCATACCATCCTCCAGAGTTGTGGACAAGGCACACGAAAGGACTGCGCTGCGACACCCGCGGCCACCGGCGCGGAAAGTCGCCTCATGCTCCACCCCGCCGCAGCACCTGCCCGGCCCGCCGACCGGTCAGCGCGCCGTCGCGCAGGGTGGGGGCTCCGTTGACCACCACGTGGCGCATGCCCGTGGCGAGCCGGTTCGGGTCGAAGGTGCTGGCGGGCGAGAGAAAGCCGTCGGCATCGAAGACGGCGAGATCGGCCGCGTACCCCGGCGCGACGCCACCACGGTCCTTCAGGCCGAGCGTCTGCGCCGGAAAGCCTGTGAGGCGGTGCACCGCCTCCTCGGCCGAAAGCAGTTTCCGCTGCCGCACCATGAAATCGAAGAACCACGCCGCCCAGGAGTAGGCGCCGTGGAACACCGAGCCCGCCAGTGGCCCGTCGGGCGCGAGCGTGGTCGCATCCGAACCCGGCATGCACAGGGGATGCGCGAACACACGCGCCTGTTGCTCGGGCGTGTAGGCACGGATGATCACCATCGCGCGCGCCAGGTCGTCGAGGTCGTGCTCGAGGATGTCGCAGGCGAGGTCGAAAGGGTCGCGCCCGAGTTCACGCCCGAGTTCGCCGAAGCTGCGCCGCGACCAGGCCGGGAAGCCCGGGTGGTCGAGCAGCACGACCCGCTCCCAGCCCCCGCTGGCGACGATGCTCGGGCTGCCGCGCATGCGCTCGCGGCCGGCGCGCGAGCGCAGCAACGCCGCCGCACCCCCCTCGGCGTCGGCCCAGGGGGGGATCAGCGTGTTGAGGAAGGTCGTGCCGTACAGCCGCGTGTGCATGTCGAAACGCACGTCCACACCGCGCGCGCGGGCACGCTCGAGCACCTCGACGGCGCGAACGTCCTCGCCATCGGCCGTGCGCCGGGGCAGCAGGTGCGACAGCTGCAGGCGCACCTCGCTGGCCTGGGCCGTGGCCACGGCCTCCTCGATGGCCTCGATCGCACCCTCGTCGCGGTGGCGCGTGTGCGTCGCGTACAGGCCGCCGCGGCGCGCCACGGTCCGCGCCAGCGCGGTCAGTTCCTGCGTGCCGGCCGCGCGCTCGGCGGGGTACTCCAGGCCGGTGGACCAGCCCCATGCGCCCTCGTCCAGCCCCTGCTCCAGCAGTGCCTGCATCGCGGCGATCTCTTCCGCGTTGGCCGGGCGGTCGGCCACGCCGACCGTGGCGCGGCGCAACTGGCCGTTGGGCACCAGCGTCAGGGTGTTCACCGCCGGCCGTGCGGCGCCGAGCCGGTCGAGGTATTCGTCCACGCGCGTCCAGTCGAGCGCGATGCGACCGTTGAAGCCATAGATGTTGGCCGCCGCCAGGGCCGGCTTGATCGGCGCGCAGCCGAAGCCGCAGTTGCCCAGCACCTCGAGCGTCACGCCCTGGGCGACGGCGCTGACGGCCCGCGGATCGACCAGCAACGTGTAGTCGGAGTGGCTGTGGATGTCGATGAAGCCGGGCGCCACCACGAGGCCGGTGGCATCGATGCGATCGGCGGCCTGCACCTGCAGCCCGGGCTCGACGGCGACGATGCGGCCGTCCGCGACCGCCACGTCGGCGCGCCGGCCCGCACCGCCGCTGCCGTCGATCACCGTGCCGCCGTGCACGAGCAGGTCGACAGGGT
Source organism: uncultured beta proteobacterium (assembly GCA_903876715.1). Classification (GTDB taxonomy): domain Bacteria; phylum Pseudomonadota; class Gammaproteobacteria; order Burkholderiales; family Burkholderiaceae_C; genus Rubrivivax. Next base: position 10,213 of record CAIRBF010000134.1, on the reverse strand, counting down.
TCACCGGCTCGCTCCCGTGCCGGGGTGGCAAGGCCTGCTCGAGGCGGTGCGCGCGCCCGCTGCGGGAGGCGTCATGCCGTCACCGCCTGTGCCCGCAGCCGGGCCCTCAGCTCGACCGTCGCCTCGACGTCGACGCAGGCGCGCGCCCCGTCCACCACCACGCCGTACTGCGCCCGCGCGGCCTCGACGCTGACCTTGTCGTCGAGCACGTCCTGCAGCACGAGTCCGGGCTCGCGCTGCAGCGGGTCGCCGTAGCCGCCGCCGCCAGCACTGATGTGCAGGAACACGTCCCCGCGTCGCCAGGCCAGCGCCTCCATCGGCATCGTCGGCAGGGGCCGGTCCGACCCCGCGGCACGCAGCAGGTTGACCGAACCGGCGCCGGGCCGCCCGCCGGCCAGGCCATAGGGCGGGTGGTCGCGCCGGTCGGCGCGGGTCGTGAAGACCGCCTGTTCGGCAAGCAGGCGAAACTCGCGCACATACGCCAGGCCGCCGCGACGGCGGCCCGCGCCGGCGGTATCACGCACCATGCCGTAGCGCACCACCTCCAGCGGCAGCTCGGCCTCGATCAATTCAGCCGGCTGGTTGGAGAGGTTGGCCGCCGGGTTGGAAATGCCCTCCACGCCGTCGCGCCCGGCGCGCGCGCCCCAGGTCCCCACCATGACCTCGGTCAGCACGAAGGGGCGGCCTTCGTGCCAGCCGCCGCACGAGAACAGCGTTGGGCCGCCCTCCCCAGCCGCCACCACGCGCTCGGGCACCACCTGCGCGAGCGCGGCCATGATGACGTCGAACACGCGGTAGCCCATGACCCCGCGCGCGGCGCAGGCTGCCGGCTCGTCGGGATTGAGGATGGTGCCGCGCGGCGCGCGGATGCGCACCGGCCGCATGTAGCCGTCGCAGTTGGGGATGTCGGGGCTGGTGACGCAGCGGATCGCGCAATACGCCGAGGAGCGCACCATCGCGATCGGGCAGTTGATCGCCGCCGGCACCTGGGCCGCGGTGCCGGCGAAGTCGATGTCGATCTCCTCACCTGCCACCGTCACGCTGACCTGGATGCGCAGCGGCTCGGGCTGCTCGCCCAGCCCGTCGATCCAGTCGGTGGCGCTGTAGCAGCCATCGGGGATGTCGCGGATGAAGGCGCGCATCAGGCGCTCGGCCTGGTCGAGGATGGTGTCGAAGCACGGCCGCAGGCGCTGCGCCCCGTAACGCTCGATCAGCCCGTGGAGGCCGCGCTCGGCCACGGCGCAGGCGGCCACCTGCGCGCGCAGGTCGCCGAGCACCTGCACCGGCTGGCGTGTGTTCTTGGCGATCACGCTGAACAGCGCCTCGTCCGGCTCCCCGGCGTTGTACAGGCGCAGCCAGGGCAGGCGCAGGCCTTCCTGGTGAATGTCGGTGGCGTGGATGGCGGTGCTGCCCGGCGCCAGGCCGCCGACGTCGCTGTGGTGCGCCATCGTGCACGCATAGCCCTCGATGACCCCGCCGTGGAAGAGGGGCTTGACCACGTACATGTCGGGCAGGTGCTGGCCGCCGCCGCCGTAGGGGTCGTTCATGATGAACACGTCGCCCTCGCGCATGCGGCCGCGCCAGCGCTCGAACAGGTGCGCCATCGCGTCCGGGAAGGCGCCGAGTTGCACCGCCAGCGTCAACCCCTGGGCCACGACCCGGCCCTGCGCGTCGCACAGCGCCGTGGAGTAGTCCATCGAGTCACGCACCACGGGCGAATAGGCGCTGCGCATCAGCACCAGCGCCATCTCGTCGGCCACTGAAGAGAGCGCGTTCTTGATCACCTCCAGCGTGATCGGGTCAACGGCGGCGACGGTCGGCGCCGCAGTAGGCACGGCCGGTGCGTCGGCGGGGGCGGCGAGGTTCATGCCGGCTCTCCGGTGTCGATGAGGATGTTGCCCAACACGTCCAGTCGTGCCGTGGCACCGGGCGGCACGACGCAGGTGGCGTCGGGCTCCTCGATGATGAAGGGACCGGACAACGGCGCCGCGCTCAGCGCGCCGCGTCCGATGACCGGCGTATCCAGCCCTTGCTGGGCCTGCCCGAACCAGACCCGGCGCCGCGTTCCTGAGGGAGCACAGGCGTCAAGTGCAGACCGTCCCAGCAGGCCCGGAAGCCCGGCGTCGGCCACGGCAGGCGCCGAGGCCACGACGCGGATGTTGACCAGGTCCACCGGGTAACCTTCGGAGCTGTGCCCATAGGTGCGCGCATGCTCGGCGTGGAAGTCGGCCTCCAGCGCCGCCAGGTCGACGCTTCCCTCCCGCAGAGCGATGGACAGCTCGAAAGCCTGGCCGGCGTAGCGCAGGTCGGCCATGCGCCTGACCTGCAAGCCCGCAGCCGCGTCGGCATCGAACTCGCGCCGCACCTCGGCTTCGAGCTCCGCGCAGTGCCGTCCGAGCATGGCCGAGTCGATCTCGCCCGTGCGCTTCAGCACCGAGCGCTGTGCGGAATTCTCCAGACGCGAGATCAGCAGCCCCGCCGCACTGAAGACGCCGGGTGCCGGCGGCACCAGCACGGTGCGCATGCGCAGTTCGCGCGCGATGGCCACCGCCGCCACCGGCCCGTTGCCGCCGAAGGCGACCAGCGCGAACTCGCGCGGGTCGCGGCCGCGGTAGGTCGACACGGCCTTGACGGCCCGTGTCATCGTCGCGATCGCGATCGCATACACGCCCCAGGCGGCATCGTGCACGGACAGGCCCAGGGGCGCTGCCACCCGCGCCTGCAAGGCCGCGAACGAGCGCTGCGCGTCGATGGCCATGCGCCCGCCAGCCAGGTGGCTCGGGTTCAGGTAGCCGAGCACGACGGCTGCGTCGGTGAAGGTCGGGTCCGCGCCGCCGAGCCCGTAGCACGCTGGCCCCGGCACCGAGCCGGCGCTGCGCGGGCCCACGCGGATGGCGCCGGCGGCGTCGAGCGAGACGATGCTGCCGCCGCCTGCCCCGATCTCGGAGACGTCGATGAAGGGCAGCTTGATCGCGTAGCCGCCCCCCTTGACCAGCTTGGAGCTGATGTTGATGCCGGCCCCGACCTCGTACTCGGTCGTCGTCGCCGGCTCGCCGCCTTCGACGATCGCGGCCTTGGCCGTGGTGCCGCCCATGTCGAAGGAGATCACGTTGTCCAGCCCGGCGGCGCGCGCCACGGCGGCGCAGGCGATCACGCCGGCCGCGGGGCCGGACTCGACGATGCACGCCGGGCGCGAGGCCGTGGCCGAAGCCGACATCGTGCCGCCGTTGGACTGCATGATCTGCAGCGGCGCGCGCACGCCGCTGTCGCGCAGCCGCGCCGCGAGCGATTCGACGTAATGCCGCACGATGGGGCCGATGTAGGCGTTGACCACCGCCGTGCTGGTGCGCTCGTACTCGCGGATCTCGGGCAGGATCTGGCTCGAGGCGCTGATGTACACCGAGGCCGGCAGGTGCTCGCGCAGGATCTGCACCATGCGGCGCTCGTGGCGGCCGTCCACGTAGGCGTGCAGGAAGCTCACCGCCACCGACTCCACGCCCTGCTCGGCCAGCCTGCGCGCGATCTCCCGCGCCTGCGCCTCGTCCAGGGGCCGGCGCACCTGACCGCGGGCGTCCAGGCGCTCGGCGACCTCGTGCCGGTCGCGCCGGGCCACCAGCGGCGGCGGCTTGTCGTACTGCAGGTCGTACATGACCGGGATGCGCAGGCGGCGCATCTCGAGCACATCGCGGAAGCCCTCGGTCGTCACGAGCGCCGTCTTCGCGCCCTTGTGCTCGAGGATGGTGTTCGTGGCCACCGTGGTGGCATGCACCACGGCGGCGATGGCGCCGGGGTCGATGCCGAATTCCTCCTGCACCTGGCGCACGCCCTGCAGGATGGCACGGCTGTAGTCGTCGGGCGTCGAGGAGACCTTCAGCGTGTGCACGCGGCCTGCGCCGGTGACGACGATGTCGGTGAAGGTGCCGCCGACGTCGCAGCCCAGCACGTAGCGCGCAAGGCCTGGGGTATCGCTCAAGATCGCTTGCTCCTCGGTAAGTTCGGTGGCATTGTTGCGATCCCGGGATGAAAAAGAAATTGAAACTTTTTTACGTTTCTTGATAAGGAGAGTTTTTCTTGAAGTTCACGCTGTCCCAGCTCGAGGCGCTGGTGTGGGTGGTGCGCCTGGGCAGCTTCCGCGCCGCCGCACAGCGGCTCAACATCACGCAGCCCGCGATCTCGGTACGCCTGCGCGAGCTCGAGCAGGCTGCGGGCGCGCCGCTGTTCGAGCGCCAGAGCTACCGCGCACGCCCCACGGCCCGCGGCCGCCAGATCGCGTGGCAGGCCGAGCGGGTGCTCGAGCAGGCCGAAGCGCTGGAGCGCCAGATCGCCGACCAGGAGGGCCTGGCCGGCCCCATCCGCATCGGCGTGGCCGACACCTTCGCCATGACCTGCGGCTCGCGCCTGATGCGCGAGATCGAGACGCGCTACCCCCAGGCCCGGGCGGAGTTGCGGGCCGACTTCAGCGTCCGCCTGGACGCATCGCTGCGCGCGGGTGAGCTCGACATCGCCGTGCTGACCTGGCCCACGCCCGACCCGCTGGTCCACATCGAACCCCTGATCGACATGCCGCTGCAGTGGGTGGCCAGCCCGCAGCGCCTGGGTGACCTCGCGCCCAAAGGCCGGCGCCGCGCCATCGGCCCGGCGGACATCGCCCACCTGCCCATCCTGACCAACCCCAGTCCGTCGAACCTGTACGTCAGCATCGCCGACTGGTTCAGCACCGCGGGGCGGCAGCCCGGGCGCCTGATCACCTGCAACAGCCTGGGCATCATGGCCCGCCTGGCCTGCGATGGCACCGGCCTGAGCCTGCTGCCAGTGGGTATCCTGCGCGAGGAGATCGGCTCCGGGCGTCTCGTGATCCTGCCCAGCAGCCCGCCCATCGCGCCGCACCAGGCCTCGGTGGCCTACCGCCGCGACATGCCGGGCAGCAGCCTCGCGCAACTGGCACAGCTGATCTCGGAGATCGCGCACGACAGCGAGCTCGCGCATTACCGGCCCACGTCCTGACTTCACCGCCTGCGTTCAACCGCTCGGCGCCGCCCTCGCCCTGATCCTGCCTGCGTCCCCTGCACCCCGCTCCAGACAAGGAAAGCCCACGTGATCCCGCACGACACCCCCTTCCTCGCCCTCGAAGCAGACGCCTTCGAGCGCAACGTGGCCCGCCTGGCCGATGTCGTCATCGGTCGGCACCGGAAGCGCTGGCGCCCGCACATCAAGGGGCTGCGGGCCGCAGAGGCGGCGCGTGCCCTGCTGGCGGCCGGCGCCTGCGGCGTCACCTGCTCCACCGTGGGGGAGGCCGAGGCCATGGTCGCCGCCGGGGTGGCCGAGGTACTGGTCGCCAACCAGGTGGTAGGTGCCGGGGCCTGCGCGCGGCTGGCCGGCCTGAACCGCGGTGCACGCGTGCTGAGCGCGGTCGACAACCCGGCCCAGCTGCCCGGGCTGGCCGCTGCCGCGCAGACAGCGGGCGTGGTGCTGCCGCTGCTCGTGGAACTGGACGTCGGCCTCGCACGGTGCGGCTGTGCGGGCATCGACGAGGTGCTGCACCTGGCGCGGCAGATCGCCGCCGTGCCGGGCTTGCGCTTCGAGGGCTTGACGGCTTGGGAGGGACACACCGTGCGCATCGCCGACCCGGCGTCCAAGGCGGCAGCCGTGGCCGCGGCGCTCGGCAAGCTGCAGGAGGCGGCCCTTGCCTGCGCCGCCGCGGGGCACGCGCCCGCGATCGTCAGCGCCGGCGGCACCGGCGATGTGCAGCAGGCCGCCGCGGCCGCCGGCGTGACGGAGATCCAGGCCGGCGGCGGCGCCTATGGCGACCTGCGCTACCGCGGCGAGTTCGGCGCCCCGGTGGAATGCGCCTTGACGCTGCACACCACGGTGATCAGCCGGCCGACGCCGCGGCGTATCGTCTGCGACGGCGGCTTCAAGGCCGTGGCCGCGCAACCCGCGCCTGCGCCCCGGGGCGTGCAGGGTGTGCACGGCGTGCGGCTGAATGCCGCCCACACCATCGTCGAACTCGCACACGACAGCGACGCCCCCACCATCGGCGAGCGGCTGGTCTTCGATATCGGCAATGCCGACGGCACGGTCTTCCTGCACGAGCGGCTGCAGGTGTTGCGCGGTAGCGAGGCGGTCGGGACCTGGCCGCTGCGGCTGATCGGCTGATCGGCTGATCGGCTGGTCGTACGCCGGGTCGATGTCCGGGCGCTGCCCTCAGACCCTCTCCGACCCATCGCGAGGAAGCGGCATCACGGCGCCGCCAGCGCCCCCGCCGCCCGCCCGAAGGCCGCCACCGCAAAGTCCATATCCGCCTCGGTGTGCGCAAAGGACAGGAACAACCGCCCCCAGCCGCCGGGCATAGTCAGCACGCCCTCGCGGCGCAGCGCGGCGTGCAGCGCGAGCGAGCGCTCGGGCTGCAGCAACGTCTTGGCCACCTCGTAACGCGTGGGGGCCTGCGGCGCGAACCAAAGGCTGAAGACGCTGCCCAGGCCGGAGGTGCTGACCGGAACGCCCGCGCCCGCGAACGTGGCGCGCACGCCCGCGGCCAGGCGCTCGCCGCGCTGCAGCAGTGCGGTGTGGTCCGAGGACTCGAGCACCTCGCAGGTGGCGAGCACGGCCGCGGTGACGAGCGGGTTGCCATGGTAGGTGCCGGCACGCGCCACGCGGCCATCAATCACCGACTCGAAGGCCTGCGCCGTGCCCAGCACGGCCGCCACCGGCACGCCGCTGCCGATGGCCTTGCCCAGGGTCACGAGGTCCGGCTCCAGCCCCATGCGCAGGCTGCTCGGTCCCGGGTGCAGCCGCATGCCGGTCAGCACCTCGTCGGCGATGACGAGGGCGCCATGGCGACGACACAGCCGCTGCAGGCCTTCCAGGTAGCCCGCCTCCGGCATCAGGCAGCCGGCATTGGCGAGCACCGGCTCGACCAGCACCGCGGCGATGTCATCGCACTCGGCGAACAGGGCCTCCAGGTCGGCCAGATCGTTCCAACGCACCAGCGTGACGCCGTGGGCGAGCGGGCGGGCGCCGGTGAGGTCCGCCTCGGCGCTGCCGGTCCAGCCGAGCGCGACATCGTCATACCAGCCGTCATAGCCGGCGGCGATCTTGACCACCAGCGGCCGCCCGGTGGCGCGGCGGGCGATGCGGCAGGCCAAGTGCACGGCCTCGCTGCCGGTGGACACGAAAGTGGCGTGCACCAGCGGCCCAGCATGACGCACCAGGGCCTGCGCCGCCGCAGCCTCGCCGGCGTGCGTGAAACCGGGCATCGGGCCGCGCTGCAGCGCGCTCGCGCAGGCTTCCACCACCGCAGGGTGGGCGTGGCCGAGCACGGTAGCGCCCATAGCCATCGCGAAATCGAGGTGACGCCGGCCGTCGCTGTCAGTGATCCAGGCGCCGGCAGCGCTGTCGACGACGAACGGCCGGCCGTCGACGTCGGGCAGGCGGCGGGCCGAACTGGAGATGCCTTGCGGCAGGGCTTCGGGAGCAGGCGTTGGAGGATTCATTGCAGTGTCGACCTGAAGCGGAGACGATTTGGCACGGGACAGAGACTGGGCCGGTCACTCCTGCGGCCGGATCCCCAGCGCCTGCCCGCGCAGACGCCAGCGCTCGCGGTCGTCGGTGTTCATCTGCGCGAAGGCGGCCGGGCTCAGCGCCTGCACGCGGCCGCCCGCGTCCTCGACCAGCTTCACGTACTCCGGCGTCTGCATCGCGCGCGCGGCTGCGGCATTCAGCGCCTCGACCACCGCGGCCGGCGTGCCGGCCGGCGCGTAGAAGCCGGCGAAGGCGAAGAGCTCCATGCCTGGCACGCCCAGTTCGCGCAAGGTGGGCACCGCCGGCAGCGGCACGGCGCGGCGCTCGGCGAAGGCGGCCAGCGGCACGATGCGCCCGGCGGCGATCAGGCCCATGAGTTCGCTCGGGAAGCCGGTGGTCAGCGTCAACTGCCCGCCCGCGGCCTCCTGCAGCGCGGCCGACGAGCCCTTGTAGGGCACCATCAGCAACTCCACGCCGAGCGCACGCGCCAGCATCGCGCAGGCGAAGTGGCCGTAGCTGCCATGCCCGCCGGTGCCGCAGGACAGCGGCTCGCGCGCGACGGCGCGCGCCTTGAGGTCTGAGAAGCTGCGAATGCCCGAGCCCGCGCCGGCCACGAGCACCGGGTAAGCGTTGGGGCCCAGGGCCACAGGGGCGAAGTCGCGCTGCGGGTCGTAGCGCACCGCCCCGCCGATGGCCGGGTAGGTGACGACCGGGCTCTGCCCGGTGTAGAGCAGCGTGTAGCCGTCGGGCGCGGCGCGCGCCACCGCCTCCGCGCCCAGCGTGCCCGACGCACCGGGGCGGTGCTCGATGACGAAGGGCTGGCCCAGCGCCTGCTCCATCGGCCGCGCCAGGCGCCGCGCCCAGGCGTCGGCAATGCTGCCCGCGGACTCGGGCACGACAAGACGGATGGGACGCGCAGGGTAGGACTCGGCGCGTGCCGGCAGGCCGGTGGCCAGCACGGCCAGCAGGGCCAGTGCACGCCATGCCATGCGAAACGCACGCAGCAGGCGCTGCCATACCGGTGGCGTGAGCGAAGGCGCCGGGATCGCCGCCCTGGCCGGTGTCGGGGCGGGCTGCTGGCCGAGGATAGGGCTGGACATCTGGGTGGTCATGGAGGCACGAAAGGGACTGCTGCGAGGCGAACGTTGCGGCGCACGAAAGAGCTGCAGGCCAAGCATCGAGGCTAGCACGTCAGGCACCTCGAGGCGGCGAAGACCGTCCCCGGCCGAGGGCCGGCCAGACCGCCAGACCCTGGGCCGGGGTGGCCCCATGCGGCGCATCGGCGCGTGCGCCCGACAATATCGGCGGGCCGTTCCAGCGACCAGGAGACCGCAACGATGACAGAACAGGACGCTCGCCAGCTCGACGAACAAGGCTGGCTCGTGCTGCCGGCCGTGATGGACGCCGCCTGGCTGGCCGAGTTGCGCGACACCACGCAAGGGCTGCTCGAGACTGAAGGCGCCAACGCCGGCGCAGAGTTCCGCACCGAACCCGGCTCGGACCGCCTGGCCAACCTGGTCGACAAGGGAGAGTGCTTCGAGCGCCTGGTGTCGCACCCGCGGCTGCTCGAGGCGGTCGAGCAGGTGCTCGGGCCCGACTGGAAGCTCTCCAGCCTGAACTACCGCGCCGCCCTGCCCGGCCAGGGCCTGCAGCCGCTGCACTGCGACATGGGCCAGGTGGCCGACGCGCGCGGCTACGCCGTCTTCAACTCGGTCTGGCTGCTGGACGACTTCACGTCCGACAACGGCCCGACGCGGCTGGTGCCGGGCACGCACCGCTCGGGCCGGTTGCCGCACGAGGTGCTGGCCGACCCGCTGGCGCCCCACCCCGACGAGATCGTGACCCTGGGCCGCGCCGGCGATGTGATCCTCACCAACGCCAGCCTCTGGCACGGCGGCACCGTCAACCGCAGCAGCCGGCCGCGGCGTTCGCTGCACGGCTTCTACGTGCGCGGCGACCTGCCGCAGCAGCAGTACCAGAAGCGCCTGCTGCGCCCGCAGACCCAGGCCCGCCTGTCGCCCGTGCTGCGCCGCGTCCTGGCCCTGGACGACCCGCGCAACGACGAGCTGTCCAGCGCGGGCAGCGGCAGGAGCGGGTTCCTGCGCTGAGCCGGCAAGGCGTTGAAGCCTGCGCTCGGGACACCCGGCGCAGGCAGTCCCCTCAGCCCTTGTCCGTTCCCAGCAGCGGGATCGCGCCCTCGCCGCGCATCCCCAGCAGCCCGGTGCGGGTGTAGATCCCGAGCTTGTCGCGGGTGTCGGCGATGTCCAGGTTGCGCATCGTCAGCTGGCCGATGCGGTCGGCCGGGGTGAAAGCGGCGTCCTCGACCTTCTCCATCGACAGGCGCTCGGGCGCGTAGGTCAGGTTCGGGCTCTCGGTGTTGAGGATCGAGTAGTCGTTGCCGCGACGCAGCTCGAGCGTCACCTCACCGGTGACGGCGCGCGCCACCCAGCGCTGCGCCGTCTCGCGCAGCATCAGGCTCTGCGGGTCGAACCAGCGGCCGTGGTAGAGCAGCTTGCCCAGGCGGCGGCCGTTGGCGCGGTACTGCTCGATCGTGTCCTCGTTGTGGATGCCGGTGACCAGGCGCTCGTAGGCGATGTGCAGCAGCGCCATGCCCGGGGCCTCGTAGATGCCGCGGCTCTTGGCCTCGATGATGCGGTTCTCGATCTGGTCGCACATGCCCAGGCCGTGGCGG
>CAIRBF010000133.1 GCA_903876715.1 uncultured beta proteobacterium | reverse complement strand
GCCGAGGCGGCCGGTGCCTGCGGCCTGCAGGGCGATGCCGGCGCGGCGCCCGCGGTGGCCCCAGTCCAGGCCGGCACCTTGCGCCCGTTGTGGCTGGTGCCGCACCCGCTGCCGGCGAGCCGTGCGCCCAAGCAGTTCGTCGACTTCCAGAACGACGTCAGCGCGGCCGACCTGCTGCTGGCCGTGCGCGAGGGCTTCGAGAGCATCGAGCACGTCAAGCGCTACACCGCCATGGGCTTCGGCACCGACCAGGGCAAGACGGGCAACATCAACGGCATGGGGATCGTCGCCCAGGCGCTTGGCAAGCCCATCCCCCAGGTGGGCACGACGACCTTCCGCCCGAACTACACGCCGGTGACCTTCGGCGCGCTGGCGGGTGTGGAACTCGGCGCGGCCTTCGACCCGGTGCGCACCACCTGCATCCAGCCGTGGCACGTGGCGCACGGCGCCGCCTTCGAGGACGTGGGCCAGTGGAAGCGGCCCTGGTACTTCCCCAAGGCGGGCGAGGACCTGCACGCGGCCGTGGCGCGCGAGGTGCGCGCCGCGCGCGAGGCCGTGGCCACGCTGGACGCCTCCACGCTGGGCAAGATCGACATCCAGGGCCCCGACGCGGCGACGCTGCTGAACTGGGTCTACAGCAACGCCTGGAGCAAGCTCGAGGTCGGCAAGGCGCGCTACGGCCTGATGCTGGACGAGAACGGCATGGTCTTCGACGACGGCGTCACCGTGCGCCTGGCCGAGAACCACTTTCTGATGCACACCACCACCGGCGGCGCGGCGCGCGTGCTGTCCTGGCTGGAGCGCTGGCTGCAGACCGAGTGGCCGCACCTGAAGGTCTACCTCACCACCGTCACCGACCATTGGTCCACCACGGCGGTGGTTGGCCCCAAGAGCCGCGCCGTGCTGAAGAAGCTGTGCAGCGACGTCGACTTCGACGACGCTGCCTTCCCCTTCATGTCCTACCGGGAGGGCACGGTGGCGGGCGTGAAGGCGCGCATCTTCCGCATCAGCTTCTCGGGCGAGCGCAGCTACGAGGTCAACGTGCCCTCGGCCAAGGGCCTGCAGGTGTGGGAGGCCATCCACGCCGCGGGCGCCGAGTTCGGCATCACGCCCTACGGTACCGAGACCATGCACGTGCTGCGGGCCGAGAAGGGCTTCATCATCGTCGGCCAGGACACTGACGGCTCGGTCACGCCGGTCGACCTGGGGCTGGGCGCGATGGTGACCAAGACCAAGGACTGCCTGGGCAAGCGCTCGCTGGCGCGCAGCGACACCGCGCGCGCCGACCGCAAGCAACTCGTCGGCCTGCTCACCGACGATCCGGCCTTCGTGTTGCCCGAGGGCGCGCAGGTGGTGCACGGCGAGTGGCCGCAGGGCACGGGCCCGGTGCCCATGGCCGGCCACGTGACCTCGAGCTACTGGAGCCCGACGCTGCAGCGCTCGATCGCGCTCGCGCTCGTGCGCGGCGGCCTGTCGCGCACGGGCGAGCGGGTCCACGTGGCCATGAGTGACGGGCGCAGCCGTACCGCGGTGATCTCGAGCCCGGTTTTCTACGACCCCAAGGGGGAGCGCCAGAATGCCCATTGACACACCGGTCGGCCCCCGCGTCGACACCATCCGCCCCGCCGGCGCGGCGTCCGCGCTGCACGTGCGCTGGGACCGCACGCACACCATCGTCAACCTGCGCGGTGACCCGGCCGACGCCGATTTCCTCGCCGCTGTCTCGGCCACCCTCGGCCTGCCGCTGCCCACGCAGTCCGGCGGCTGCCCGGCGAACGGATCGCGGCGCATCGTCTGGGCCGGGCCCGACGACTGGTTCGTGATCGGCGAGTCCGGCACCCAGGACGCGCTGGGCGCGGCGCTGCGTGCAGCCGCGGCCGGCTGCCACCATGCGGTGACCGACGTCAGCAGCGGCTACTGTGTGCTGCGGCTGGCGGGCGCGCCGGCGCGCGAGGTGCTGGCCCAGGGCTGCCCCCTCGACCTGCACCCGCGCCAGTTCGCGGTGGGCCGCGGCGCCGGCACGCACTTCTTCAAGGCCTCCGTGTGGCTCTGGCGCACGGACGACGACGCCTTCGAGCTGCTGGTGCGCACCAGCTTCGCCGGCTACGTGCAGGAACTGCTGCGGCGCTGCACGCTGGAGTGCGGGATGATCGAGGGCTGACGCCCCCGCCCGTCCCCGCCCGTCCCCGACGTCCCCTCAGGAGATTCCATGCGCAGCGACATCGAGATCGCCCAGGCCGCGACCCTTCGCCCCATCGCCGACATCGCGCGCGAGCGCCTGGGCCTGCCGGAGGATGCGCTGGTGGCCTACGGCCGCCACAAGGCCAAGATCACGCTGCCGCAGCTGCGCACGCTGCAGGACAGGCCCGACGGCCGCCTGGTGCTGGTCACCGGCATCAACCCCACGCCGGCCGGCGAGGGCAAGACGACGACCACCGTGGGCCTGGGCGACGCGCTCAACCGCATCGGCGAGCGCGCCATCGTCTGCCTGCGCGAGCCCTCGCTCGGCCCGGTCTTCGGCATGAAGGGCGGGGCGGCCGGCGGCGGGCACGCCCAGGTCGTGCCGATGGAGGACATCAATCTGCACTTCACCGGCGATTTCCAGGCCATCGCGCTCGCGCACAACCTGCTCGCGGCGCTGCTGGAAAACCATGTCCACCACGGCAACGCGCTGCGCATCGACGCCCGCCGCATCACCTGGAAGCGTGTCGTCGACATGAACGACCGCGCCTTGCGCGAGATCGTCGTCGGCCTGGGCGGCCCGGGCAACGGCTACCCGCGCCAGGACGGCTTCGACATCGTCGTCGCCTCGGAGGTGATGGCCATCCTGTGCCTGGCCACCAGCCTGGCCGACCTGAAGGCGCGCCTGTCGCGCATCGTCGTGGCGACTTCGCTCGAGGGCAAGCCGGTCACCGCGGCCGACCTGCAGGCCACCGGCGCCATGGCGGCGCTGCTGCGCGACGCCATCCAGCCCAACCTGGTGCAGACGCTCGAGAACAACCCGGCCTTCATCCACGGCGGGCCCTTCGCCAACATCGCCCACGGCTGCAACTCGGTGATGGCCACGCGCACGGCGATGAAGCTGGCCGACTGGGTCGTCACCGAGGCCGGCTTCGGCGCCGACCTGGGCGCTGAGAAGTTCCTCGACATCAAGTGCCGTAAGGCCGGCATCTGGCCCTCGGCGGCCGTCATCGTCGCGAGCGTGCGGGCGCTGAAGTACCAGGGTGGCGCCGACGTGAAGCAGCTTGCGCGCGAGGACCTGCCGCGCCTGGAGGCGGGGCTGGCCTCGCTCGAGCGCCACATCGACAACGTGCGCCGCGTCTACGGCCTGCCCTGCGTGGTGGCGCTCAACCACTTCGTACACGACACCGCGGCCGAGGTCGAGCGCGTGCGCGCCCGCGTGGCCGCCACCGGCGCGCCGATGGTCGTGGCCCGCCACTGGGCCGAGGGCGGCGCCGGCGCCGAGGAACTGGCGCGCGCCGTCGTCGCCTGTGCGGCCGCGCCGAACCCGGCCCCGGCCTTCCTGTACGACGACGCCGCCACGCTGTGGGAAAAGGCCGAGGCCGTGGCCCGCAAGGTCTACCGCGCCAAGGGCCTGGCCGCCGGCACCAAGGTGCGCGCGCAACTGCAGAAACTGCAGGACCAGGGCTTCGGCCACCTGCCGGTGTGCATCGCCAAGACCCCGTACTCCTGGGGCACCGACCCCGCCGAGCGCGGCGCGCTCGAGGGGCATGAGATCGATGTGCGCGAGGTGCGCCTGGCCGCAGGTGCGGAGTTCGTC
>CAIRBF010000132.1 GCA_903876715.1 uncultured beta proteobacterium | reverse complement strand
GAAGGCCGCCTGGCCGTCCCAGTAGGGCTCGACCACGGGCCGGCCTTCACCGTCGACGACGAAGCCGCCGTCGCGCGCCAGCGCGCCGAAGGACGGGTGATCGTCGAGCAGGCAGGGCTTGATGTTGGCCACGACGTGCAGCCCCTGGGCGTGGAAGCGCGCGTTCAGGGCCTGCGGCTCGGGAAACTTGTCGCGGTTCCAGGTGTAGACGTAGCGGCGCGGCCCGCGCATCGAGTAGCCCGATCCGTAGTGGAAGGCCGACACCGGCACGCGGTGGGCGCGGATCTCGTCGATGAAGGCGTGCAGCCGCGCCTGCGCGTCGGTCGCGTCGGCCAGGCCCATGGCGGTCTGCGCATAGCCCAGCGCCCAGCGCGGCGGCAGCGCCGTGCCGCCGATCAGGCGCACGAACTGCGCGATCACCTCGCCGGGCGTGGCGCCGGCCATCAGGTAGAGGTCGAGGTCGCCGTCGTCGATTTCGACGTGGCGGTAAAAGCCGTGGTAGTTGTCGTGCTCGCAGCCGAGGTCGAAGGTGCAGGCTGCCAGCGTGTCGTAGTACAGGCCCAGCCAGCGGCCCTGAGGCGTGCGGCTCAGCACGAAGGGCCAGTGCTTGTACAGCGGGTCGCCATGCTCGGGGTCGTAGCCCAGCGAGTCCATCGCCAGCGTGCGCAGGCGTCGGCCGTGCAGGTTCAACGGCCCGGTCTTGTCGCCCAGGCCGTGGTAACGCTCGCGCTCATCTCGCTGCAGGTAATGGCGCAAGGCTCCGGTGCGCGCACTGCGCGCATAAGCCGTGGTACGGCGGTCCTCTGCCAGCAGCGGCCCACCTCGGCCGGCGGTCCAGCGCAAGCGCAGCGGGGCGTGCTGCAGGGTCACCGCGAGCGCGCCCGCGTCCAGGCCAGGCACGCCCTGATCGTCGAAGACCTCCAGCGGCGGCGGCGCGAAGCCGCTGTCATCGTCGCGCGCGCGACCCTCCCAGGGCACATCGCGCCCAGGCTCGGGCGCGATCGCCCAGGTGCGCGGCTCGCGCCAGCCCGCAGCCGGGCGAAGCGACAGCCGCGCCATCGACGGCGACAGAAAGCGCAGGCGCATCGTCGCGCCGTCGTCGAGCGTGGTGGCAGCGCCTTCGGGATCAAGGCGCCAGGGGGTGGCGGTCCAGGGTTTCATGCCTGGAATTGTGCGTGCTGGCCCGGCGTCTGCGCGCGCGGCGCGCCCCGGCCAGCCGGCATCGCGCCGCAAGGGGGCCGTCATGCCCGGTTGCGAGCACTCACACGCCGGGCCACGCGTCAACTTGAAGCGAGTTTTCTTCCGCACCCCCCTCGTTTGAATGGCAAGATATCGACCCGGAGCGGGTATGCCGCGGCTGCGTCCGCGTCACGGCGCCAGGTTCCTAGCAGAACCCCTGTGTGCCACCCCGATCAGACCGACCACCCCTTCCGCCATCTGAACCACATCCATGCGCAATCTTCTCAGCATCACGGCCGCGGCCATCGCCCTCAGCCTGCTAGGCGGCTGCAGTTCGATCTCCAAGTTCGTCGACGGGTTCAAGACCAACCCCGAGCCAGCGAGCACAAGCACGGTCGTTCCGCCGACGCCAGCGCCGGCGCCTCGCCCAGCCCCCGCGGCGGCGGCCGCGACTGGGGAGCGTGCGGGACCGGCCGCAGCGGTAGGGGGCGTGGGCGGCGGCAGCCTGGGCACCGCGGTGGGTGTACCGGCTGGCGACTCGCGTGTCGCCAGCATCACCCCCTCGGTCGCCCCACCGGCGCCGCGGGATCTGGCGGTGACCCTCCCCCTGGGAACGGCCCGTGTCGTCTACTTCGATTTCGACAGCTCACTGATCCGCGATGACGCGCGCTCGGTGATCGAAGCCCACGCGCGGGTGCTGGCCTCTGACCGGACGCGCCGCATGACCGTCGAGGGGCACACCGACGAGCGTGGCGGCCGGGAATACAACCTGGCGCTGGGCCAAAAGCGTGCCGAAGTCGTTCAGCGTGCCCTGATGGTGCTGGGCGCAAGCGAAGCCCAGGTCGAGGCCGTCAGCTTCGGAGAGGAGAGGCTGGCGGTGCAAGGCTCTAGCGAAGAGGCTTCGGCTCGCAATCGCCGAGTGGAGTTGAAGGACCGTCGCTGACGCGACGCGGCGTGACGACGGCCCGAGGGTCCGTCACGCCCTGGCGCCATCGGCTCGGAAGGCGTGCAGCCGCTGCGGCTGCGGCAGCAGCCACAACGTGCCACCCTCGCTAGGCAGGGCCTGGGCGTCGATCAGGGCCTCGAGCTTGACCCCGGCAGCCAGCGTGCCACGCACCAGACCCTGAGCGCCCAGGTACTCGGTGGCCTCGACCGTCAGCGCCAAGCCCTGCCCCTGCGGCGCAGGCTGCAGGTCCTCGGGGCGGATGCCGACCTCCTGCGTGCCCGCGGGCAGGCCCGCCAGCAAGGCGGGCAGTCCAGCCAAGGCTGTGGCGGGCACGAAGTTCATGCGCGGGCTGCCGATGAAGCCGGCGACGAAGGTGTTGGCCGGGCGTTCGTAGAGCTCGCGCGGCGTGCCGGTCTGCTCGATGCGGCCGTCGCGCAGCACGACGATGCGGTCGGCCAGCGTCATGGCCTCGACCTGGTCGTGCGTGACATAGACCATGGTTGCGCCCAGGCGGCGGTGCAGGTCGCGCAACTCGGCGCGCATCGACACGCGCAGTTCGGCGTCCAGATTGGACAGCGGCTCGTCGAACAGGAAGATCTTGGGGTCGCGCACGATGGCGCGGCCGATGGCCACGCGCTGACGCTGCCCGCCCGACAACTGCGTGGGCTTGCGCTCGAGCAGGCCGTCCAGACGCAGCATCTGCGCCGCCGCGTCCACCAGGCGACGGATCTCGCGCTTGTCCACGCCCGCGTTCTCGAGCCCGAAGGCCATGTTGGCGTACACCGTCATGTGCGGGTACAGCGCGTAGGACTGGAACACCATCGCACAGCCGCGGTCGGCAGCGCCGATGTCGTTCACACGCGCACCGTCGATCAGCACCTCGCCCGTACTGGCCGACTCCAGCCCCGCAATGATGCGCAGCAGCGTGGACTTGCCGCAGCCCGAGGGCCCGACGAGGACGACGAAGTCGCCGTGCGCGGCCTGCAGGTCGACGCCGCGGATGACCGTGGTGCGGTCGAAGGTCTTGACGATGGAGCGCAGTTCGAGCGTGGCCAAGGGCGGGGCTCCAGGGCGGTGGCGGTCAGACGGGGAGGTCGAGGGCAGCAGGATCGGCAGCGTGGCAGCGGGCGCGGCGCGCTACTTCACCCCCGCGCTGGCGATGCCGGTGGTGATGTGGCGCTGCAGGAAGGCGAAGACCAGCGTCACCGGCAGCAGCGTGATGACGGTCATTGCCAGCAGGTAGTGCCACTGCGTGTTGAGCTCGCCCTGGAAGGAGTTCAGCGCCAACTGCAGCGTGAAGACCTCGCTCTTGGAAAGCACGATCAAGGGCAGCAGGAAGTCGTTCCAGCGCCACATCACCGAGAAGATCGCGAGGACCGCCAGAGCCGGGGCCGACAGCGGCAGGATGATGCGCCAGTAGATGCGCCACTCGCTGGCGTGGTCCATGCGCGCGGCCTCGAGCAGCTCGTCAGGGATGGTCAGCATGTACTGCCGCAGCAGGAACACGCCCGTGGGCGTGGCGATCGCCGGCAGGATCACGCCCCACAGGCTGTTCAGCAGTCCCACCGAGTTGATGACCAGGAACACCGGCACGAGGCTGATCGTGGGCGGGACCATCAGAGTGGCGATGATGAGCAGGAAGACCGCGTTGCGCCCCGGGAAGCGGTACTTCGACAGGGCGAAGGCGGCCATCGAGTTCACCAGCAGCGTCAGTATGGTGGCCACGACCGTGATGAAGGTGCTGTTCCAGAGGTAGCGGCCGAAGGTGAACTTGCCGAACAGGTCGGTGTAGTTCGAGGCCTCGAAACGGATCTCCTGCACCGGCTGGCGCTCGCGGATGTTGACCTGCACCGTCTGCTGCGGCTGCGCGGGGTCGACCATCGTGGCCATGATGCCGATGCGGCTGACCTGGGCGAGCTCGCGCGTGGCGCCGGGGCTGCCGGCAGGGTCGGCCACGCGGAACAGGGGCAGCGGCTTGTCATGCCCGGGCACCATGACCGTCTTCTGCGCGTAGGGCAGGAAGGTGGGCGGGAACTGCCCGAGCGCGGCCTCGGTCTTGAACGAGGACATCACGAGCCAGACCACGGGGGCAAACATCGTGAACAGGCCCACGACGAGGTAGACGTAGGTCAGCCCATCGGTCCAGTGCAGGCGCCGGCCGCGGATCCGGGTCAGGAAGCCCAGGACGTTCATCGTGCGCGCTCCCCGGCCTGGCTTGCGCGCGTGGCCTTGAGTTGCAGCAAGGTGAGCACGATCAGCGCGACGGCCAGCGTCAGCGACGCTGCGGCCGCCAGCCCGTAGAGGTGGATTTGCTCGGCAAAACCGGTCTGGTAGATGAACTGCACGATGAAGGTCGTGGCCGAACCCGGGCCGCCGCCGGTGAGGACGAAGATCTCATCGAAGACCTGCACCGCGCGGATCATCGACAGCACCAGCACCACGATCAACGTAGGCGCCAGAAGCGGCAGCGTGATGCGTGTGAGCGTGCGCCAGGGCGTGGCGCGGTCCATCAGCGCGGCCTCGTAGAGGTCTTTGGGGATCGCCTGCAGCCCGGCCAGCAGGATCAGCGTGTAAAACCCCATGTGGGCCCAGATCGACACGAAGACGGCCCAGAAGAAGGCCCAGCCGGCGTCGGTGAGCCATTCCACCGGCGGCGCGCCCAGCGCGGCGAGCCCGGCGTTGAAAGCACCCTGGCTCTGCAGCAGCCACTTCCAGATCAGCGCCACCACCACCGGCGACAGCAGCACGGGGTAGAAGAACACGCCGCGCCAGAAGCCCCGGCCGAGGATCTTGCCGTTCAGCACGAGGGCGGTCACCAGCGACAGCAACACCATCAGGCCGACCTGGATCAGGCTGAACTTCGCGGTGTTGAGCAGCGCACGCCAGAAGATGTCCTTGCGGCAGGTGGAGAGGTCCAGGTAGTTGCCGCACTCGAACAGGATCTGGAAGTTCTCCAGCCCCGCGTAGGGCCGCTCCAGCGGCATCAGCTTCACACCGCCGGTGAGCGCGTAGACGATGTTGATGAGAATGGGCAGGAAGGTGAAGACGCCGAAAACCACCAGGTTCGGCCCGACGAAGAGCCAGGCCAGGCGCGAGGCGCCGAGCCGTCGCTGGGCGGCGCGGAACAGCGGCTCGAAGAGCTCGAACAGCGGGGCGAGGGCGCGCACGGGGATCCGGGTGGCGAGAAGCGTGAGACGGGAGCGTGTGGGCGACAAGGCCGACGGCCGTCCTGACCCGCCAAAGGAAACCGGGCAGCGCCCAAGGGTGCTGCCCGGCCGGGCCGGCTTGACCGAGGCGGCGACGCTTACTTCTGCGCCTGCTTGACTGCGTCCTGCATGTCGGCGTTGATGCGCGTCATCGCGTCGTCGACCGACATCTCGCCAACGATCGCCTGGGTCACGCGCGCCACGGTGGGCAGCATGATGGCGCGGTTGAACTTGTAGCCCTGGAACTGGTAAGCCACCGGCGAGAGGTTGGCCACGCCGCCGCTGAACACGCCCAGCGCAGCGCGCGCGCCCGGCTGCGCGTTGGCGTAGTTCACGCCCTTGCGTGCCAGACCTGCGTGCGCCGGGATGTTGTTCGTGCGCGCGGTGAAGTCGGCGTAGCTCGCCTCAGAGGCCATGAAGTCGAGGAAGGCGCCGACGTCACGGGGGGACTTGCTGGTCTTCAGCGCCACCCAGGCCGCGCCACCGGGGATGCCCGAGCAGGCTGACGGGCCGCAGGGGTTGGGCACGGCAACCCAATCGAACTTGTTGCCGACGTCGCGCTGCAGGCGGTTGATCTGCCACGACCCCCGACAGCACCATCACGACGTTGCCGTTGATGAACTCGCCGATCGAGTCGGCGTAGGTCGAGCCGCCCGAGCCGGCCCAGACCTCACGCAGCATCGTGCCGTCCCTGTGCCAGGCGACGAACTTGTTGACGGCGGACTTGTAGCCCGCATCCAGCACCAGATCGCCCTTGGCGTCGAAGATGGCCGCGCCGTAGCTGATGGCCGGGCCGGCGAAGCGGTGGCCGGAGCGGTCCCAGGCCATCGCGGCCTTGGTCTGCGTGGCGCGTGCGACCTGCCGCGCGGCTGCCACCCACTCGTCCCAGGTCGCCTTCGGGCCGGGCAGCGCCACCTTGGCCTGCTCGAACAGGGTCTTGTTGACGAAGGGGCCGGTCATGGTCAGCTGCGACATGAAGCCGTGGATGCCCTTGTCGCCGGGGGCGGGCGCGAGCCAGGGCGCGGTGGCGCCGAAGTTCGAGTCCCAATAGCGGCGGTCCTTCACGTGCGCCGATACGTCGAGGTAATGCTTGGACAGGCCGCCCAGGTCGGTCACGCGGGCGATGTCCGGGCCCTGGCCGGCCGCCAGCTGCACCGGCAACTGCTCGACGATGGTGCGATAGGGCACGGTGTCGACCACGACCTTGACGCCGGCGTTCTGCGCCTCGAACCTGCGCGCCAGGTCGTTGGTGACCTCGCACTCGTTGCCGTCCTGGTAGCACATCACGCGGATCTCGCGCGTCTGGGCGCTGGCGCTGCCCAGGGCGACCGCAAAGACGGCAGCCGCCAGGGCTGCGCGTGTCGACAGGGTGGGGTTCATCGTGGTTCTCCGAACGAAATCGCAATGCCGGAACTTTATGCGAGCCACCGCGGCGAGGCACTAGCATTTGTACGCATGAACAGTTCCACCCTGCGCCGTGGCGCCGACCTGCTGATCGAGCGCCTGTACGGCGGCCTCGTGCCCGCACAAGAGCACGCACGCCCGCTGCTGCTGCACCGCCAACGCCCGCCCACCCGCAGCGGCTGGGTGCTGGAGACCTGGCGCGTGGAGACCGGCTCGCCGCCATGGGCGGCTTGGACGCTGCAGGTGCTGCGCCCCGAGGCAGGCCCGCCGGCGCCGGTACTGCTGAGCGGCGACGCCTGCTGGGGCCACCCCGATGACGCGGTGAAGGCCCGAGCGGTGGCCGCCGGCGTCGCGCTGGCCTGGTTCAACCGTGTCGAGCTGGCCCACGACGCACCCGACGGCGCGCGTGCCGGCGTGGTGTTGGAGCGCCATCCCGGCGCGCGCTTCGGCGCACTCTCGGCCTGGGCCTGGGGGTGCAGCCGCTCGGTGGACGCGCTGCTGCAGACCCCGGGCATCGACCCCGCGCGCGTGGCCGTCGTCGGCCACTCGCGCGGCGGCAAGGCGGCGCTGCTGGCCGGCGCCACCGACGCGCGGATCGCGCTCACGGTCGCGCACAACAGCGGCGCAGGCGGGGCCGCATCGTCACGGATGCGGAGCCCGGGGGCGGAATCGCTCGCGGCGTTGGCGGCGGGCTTCCCACACTGGCTGGCGACCGACATCGCGCAAACCCTGCAGGCTGGCGCGCTCGACGCGCTGGACCAGCACCTGCTGCTCGCACGCATCGCGCCGCGCCGGCTGCTGCTGATCCAGGCCCGCGGCGACGCCTGGGCCAACCCCGAGGGCGTGCGCGCGGTCGCGCAGCGCGCCCGGGCGGCGTGGCGGCGGGCGGGGGCAACGGATGCGTTCGCGCTGATCTGGCGGGACGGCGGCCACCCGATGGGGCTGGACGACTGGGCAGCGGCGATCGAGGCCGCGGGCGCGCCGCCGCGCCAGGGGTCATCGGGCTGAGTACCGCCCCGGCACCGCCCCCCCCGCCAGCGCACCGGTGCGCCGGCTCAAGCCAGCGCGTAGGCGCCGCCGCGCAGGTCGATCACCTGCCCGGTGCGCGCGGACTCCTGCGCCGCCAGGCCCATGACCACGGCGGCCAGCCCATCCTCCAGCGTCACGTCCACCGGCCCCGCGCCCAGCACGGCCAGACGGAAGCGGCGGTGCTGCTCGAGCGTGGAGCCGTTGTGGTCGCCCGCGGCCAGCGCAGCGGCGTCCACCGGCACCTCGAGCTCCACCGGGCCGGCCGGCTGGCGGGGGCTCAACACCAGCTTGGGCACCGGCGGGGCGCCCAGGTGCGCCGGCCAGAAGCGCCCCGGGCCGGGCACGAAGCACTCGACCTTGCCCTTGGGGCCGACGATGGAGATCTCCTCCTGGTAACGCGAGCCCTCGGCGAACATGCACAGTTCCAGCAATGCGCGCGGGCCGGACTCGAAGTCGACCACGGCGTAGGCATGGTCCAGGATGTCGGGCACACCATCCGGGTGACGCTCTTCCTGGTGGTTGTGCGGCGCCCCGGCCGTGGCGTACACGCGCACCGGGCGGCTGCGTGCCAGCAGACGCATCAGGTCGAAGAAGTGGCAGCACTTCTCGACCAGCGTGCCGCCGGTGTAGCGATTGAAACGGTTCCACTGCCCGACCTTTTCGAGGAAGGGGTAGCGGTGCTCGCGGATGCTGATCATCGCCACCGGCCCGGTGGTGGCCTGGGCGTGCGTCTCCTGCACCAGGCGCGCAATCGGCGGCATGTAGCGGTACTCCATCGCCACCCACACCGGGACGCCAGCGTCGCGCGCCAGCGCCTGCAGCGCGCGGACCTGCTCAAGCGAGGTGCAGGCGGGCTTTTCCATCAGCACCGGCAGGCGCCGCAGCGCCAGGATGCGCTGCAGTTGCTCGGCGTGGCGGAAGTTCGGGCTCGTGACGACGACCGCGTCGACATCGGCAGCGCCTGCCACCTCCTCCAGGCTGGTGCTGCGAAGCGCCCCCGGCGCGAGCGCCAGGCTGCGCGCGGCCATCGCGTCGTCGGGCTCGAAGATGCGCGTGACCGCGCTGCCTGGAATGAGCGCGAGGTTGCGCAGGTGCTCCTGGCCCATCATGCCGCAGCCGATGAAGCCGTAGCGGATCGTGGAGTCCATCTTGTCCGTCCGGTCCGGGATCTCGTTGAAAGATCCGTGATTGTCCCCCTGCGGGCGCGCCCGCCGGTTGCCAGCTCAGGCATCGGTGCCGACGGCCGAACGAACCGGTTCCTAGAATCGACCGGACCTCACCACCTGCGCCGCGCACCGCGGCTCGACCGCCGACATTGCCGAAGATGAGCCAGAACCCCCACCCCGAAAACAAGCGGCGCGTCCTCGACGCGATGCGCGCGATCGCCGAGTCCACCCCCGCCGGCCTCGGCCGCTGCCTGGACTCGATCTACCATCCCCAGGCGCACTGGCGCGGCTCGCATCCGCTCAACGAGATGGACGGCCCCGCAGCCATCGCGAGCCGGGTCTGGGGGCCGCTGCTGGGCGCGCTCGACGGCGCCGAGCGGCGTGACGACCTCCTGCTGGCGGGCCACTACGACGGCCAGGACCACGTCGCGGCCGTGGGCCACATCGCGGGCAACTTCCGGCGACCCTGGCTGGGCATCGCGCCTACCGGCGGCATGGTCTACCTGCGCTACGGCGAGGTCCACCAGATCGTTGACGGCCGCATCACCTGCAGCACGGTGCTGTTCGACCTCCTCGACTTCCTGCGCCAGGCCGGCTTCGACGCCCTGCCCCCGAGTCTCGGGCGCGAGGGGCGCTGGCCCGCGCCGATGACCGCCGACGGCGTACGGCTGGAGCCGTCCGACCCGGCCGCCTCGGCCGCGAGCCTGGCACTCACGCTGCAGATGCAGGCCTCGCTCGGAGCCCACGACGATGGCGCCGGCACGGGCCGCGACGGCCTGCTGCACATGCCGCAGAAGGCCTATTGGCATCCGCGCATGAACTGGTACGGCCCCTCGGGCATCGGCACCGCGCACGGCCTGGACGGCTTTGTCGACTGCCACCAGCTGCCCTTTCGCACTGCCTTCCCGAACCTGCTCGCCCGCCCGCGCACCGAAACGCGCCAGCGCGACGGCAAGAACCACTATGTGCGCATCGGCGACGGCGCCTACTCCGCCACCGGCGGCTGGCCGAGCCGTTTCCTGCACCACGAGGGCGCGGGCTGGCTCGGCCTGCCGGGCACGGGCCGCGCCGTGACGATGCGGGTGATGGACTTCTACCGCGCCGAAGACGGCCTGATCCGCGAGAACTGGGTCCCGATCGACCTGATCGAGGTGCTGCTGCAGTTGGGCGTGGACGTGATGGCGCGGGCGCAGCGCCACTTCGCCGCCCGCGGCCTCGACCTCGCGCGCGGTCCAGGGTAATCACCGAGGCGCGGCGCCATGTCCGGTTCCTAAACTGCATGCGTAT
This sequence comes from uncultured beta proteobacterium, assembly GCA_903876715.1. Taxonomy (GTDB): domain Bacteria; phylum Pseudomonadota; class Gammaproteobacteria; order Burkholderiales; family Burkholderiaceae_C; genus Rubrivivax. The sequence goes on along the minus strand of CAIRBF010000132.1, from coordinate 13,882 downwards.
GCAAAACCAGCCGCGGCCACATCGGGCGCGGGTTCGGCAGCAAGGCCGGGAAGGGGTCTTCGACGTGATCCGTCATCTCAAGCGGGGCAAGGACCAGCAGGGCCGCGCCGACGACGACGCGCAGGTGCGCGCGACCGTCGAGGGCATCCTGAAGGACATCGAGCAGCGCGGCGACGAGGCCGTGCGCGAGTACAGCCAGCGCTTCGACCGCTGGGATCCGGAGCGCTTCACGCTCGACCGCGGCCAGATCGAGACCGCGATCGCGCGCCTGTCGCCGCGCGAGATCGAGGACATCCGCTTCGCCCAGGCGCAGATCCGCGGCTTCGCGCAGATCCAGCGCGACAGCATGAAGGACGTCGAGGTCGAGACCCTGCCCGGGGTCGTGCTCGGCCACCGCCACATCCCGGTCAACGCCGTGGGCTGCTACGTGCCCGGCGGCAAGTACCCGCTGATCGCCTCGGCGCACATGAGCGTGCTGACAGCCAAGGTCGCGGGCGTGCCGCGCGTGGTGGCCACGGCGCCGCCCTACCAGGGTGAGCCGCACCCGGCGATCGTCGCGGCCATGCACTTCGCCGGCGCGGACGAGATCCTCGTGCTCGGCGGTGTCCAGGCCGTGGCCGCCATGGCGCTCGGGACGCCCTCGGTGGCGCCGGTGGACATGCTGGTCGGCCCGGGCAACATGTTCGTCGCTGAAGCCAAGCGTCAGCTCTACGGCCGCGTGGGCATCGACCTGTTCGCCGGCCCGACCGAGACGCTGGTGATCGCCGACGACTCGGTCGATGCCGAGATGTGCGCCGTGGACCTGCTGGGCCAGGCCGAGCACGGGCCCACCTCGCCAGCCGTGCTGCTGACGGACTCCGAGGCGCTGGCGCGCGCCACGATGGCCGAGGTCGAGCGCCAGCTCGCCATCCTGCCCACCGCGGCCATCGCCGCGCAGGCCTGGGCGACCTATGGGGAGGTCATCGTCTGCGACACGGTGGACGAGATGGTGGCGACCGCCGACGAACTCGCCTTCGAGCATGTGCAGGTGATGACGCGCGACCCCGACGTCTTCCTGCGCCGCATGACGAACTACGGCGCGCTCTTCCTCGGCCCGCGCACCAACGTCAGCTTCGGCGACAAGGTCATCGGCACCAACCACACGCTGCCGACCAACCGCAACGCGCGCTACACCGGCGGGCTGTGGGTGGGCAAGTTCCTGAAGACCTGCACCTACCAGCGCGTGCTCAGCGACGCGGCGAGCGCGCACATCGGCGAAGTCTGCTCGCGCCTGTGCCACATGGAGAACTTCGCCGGCCACGGCGAGCAGGCCAACCTGCGGGTGCGTCGCTATGGCACGCGCGAGACGGTGCCCTGGTACGAGCCGGTGCCGGCGCTGGCCTGAGGCCCGCCTCGATGAAGGGATCCCGCCCCGAGCAGGCCGCGCTGACGCGCGACAACGACCTGACGCGCACGGCCGAGACCCAGCGCGTGGTCGAGGCCATGGTCGACGGTCTGAACGACCACGTCATCGACGGCATCGGGGCCTTCTTCGCGCCCGACTTCCGCTGGATGGGCAATGCCGGCTGCGGCACCAAGCACGGCGTGCGCGAGTTCCAGGACCACTGGCAGCGGCCCTTCCAGGCCGCCTTCTCCGACAAGGTCTGCATCGACGAGGCGCGCATCGTCCAGGGCCAGTGGATGGCCGCCTTCGGCCGCCAGGAGGCCACCCACAGCGGCGAGTTCATGGGCATCGCGCCCACCGGCCGGCGGGTCGCGATCCGCTACATGGACTTCTGGAAGGTCGTGGACGGCAAGATCGTCGACAACTGGGTCATGGTGGACTTCCCCCACGTGATGCGACAGCTCGGCGTCGACCCTTTCGGCGGCCACGGCTGGGAGGCCTTCGACCGGGGCGAACGCGTGGCGCCGCGCCCCGATCGGCGGGACGGCGCATGACGACCGCAGCCGGCACACCCGCAGGCGACGGCACGGCCCTGCCCCGCACGCCCTCGATGCGCCTGGACGGGCGGCGCGCGCTCGTGGCCGGAGCCGGCCGCGGGATCGGGGCGGCCGCCGCCGCGGCGCTCGCGCAGGCCGGCGCCGAGGTCACATTGGCCGCGCGTTCGCAAGGCGAGATCCAGGCGCTGGCCGAGGCGCTGCGCGCCGAGGGTGCCATCGCCCACGTGCTGCCGCTGGACGTCACCGACCCGGCGGCCGTGCAGCGCGAGATCGCCGCGCGTGGGCCTTTCCAGGTTCTCGTCAACAGCGCCGGCACCAACCGCCCGTCCGAGCTCGCCGTCATGCGCGACGAGGATCTGGACGCGGTGCTGGACGTCAACATCAAGGCCGCGTTCTATCTCGCGCGCGAAGTCGCGGCCGGGCTGCTGGCCGCCAGGCTGCCCGGCTCGCTGATCACCGTGTCGTCCCAGATGGGCCACGTTGGCGGCCCGAAACGCACGCTGTACTGCGCCACCAAGCACGCCGTGGAGGGCTTCACCAAGGCCCTGGCCTGGGAACTCGGCCCGCACGGCATCCGTGTCAATACCTTGTGCCCGACCTTCATCGAGACCGCGCTGACGCGCCCGATGCTGGCCGACGAGCGCTTCCGGCACTTCGTCGAGTCGCGCATCGCGCTCGGCCGCATCGGTCGCGTCGAGGACGTGATGGGCGCCGTCGTCTTCCTCGCCAGCGATGCCTCGGCGCTGGTGACGGGCAGCGCGCTGATGGTGGACGGCGGATGGACAGCCCAGTGAGGAGCGCCGTCACCGCCGAGGACGTCGCGCGCCTGGCGGGCGTGTCGCAGTCGGCGGTCAGCCGCGCCTTCACGCCCGGGGCCAGCGTCTCGGCGCGCATGCGCCAGCGCGTGCACGACGCCGCGGTGCGCCTGGGCTACCAGCCCAACGCGCACGCGCGCAGCCTGACCACCGGGCGCTCGCGCATCGTCGGCCTGGTGCTGTCCTCGCTGGACAACCTGCTGTACCCGGCCGTCACCGAGCGCCTGGCGCTGCGCCTGCAGCAGGACGGCTACCACCTGCTGATGTTCGTGAGCGAACAACGCGACAGCGACGACCTGGTGCGGCAGATCCTGCAGTACCGCGTCGACGGCATCGTGCTCGGCGCGACGACGCTGTCCTCGGGGCTGGCGCGAAGCTGCGCGCAGGCGCGCATCCCGGTCGTGCTCTTCAACCGCGTGATGGCGAGCTCGGGCGTGGTCAGCTCGGTGCGCTCGGACAACGTCGGCGGCGCGGCCGAGATCGCCCGCTTCCTGGTGGCGGGCGGCCACCGGCGCATCGCTTACATCGCCGGCCGTGAGGACTCCTCCACCAACCTCGAGCGCGAACGCGGCTTCGCCGAGGGCCTGGCCGCCTTCGGGCAGCAGATGCAGGCGCGCGCGGTGGGCAACTATGACGCGGCCACGGCGCGTGAGGCGGCGCTGGCATTGTTCGGGCGCGCGCGCGGCAGGCCCGACGCCGTCTTCGTCGCCGGCGACCTGATGGCCCTGTCGGTGATGGACACGCTGCGCCACGAACTCGGTCTGCGCGTGCCCGAGGACGTCTCGGTCGTCGGCTTCGACGGCGTCCCGCAGGCGGCCTGGCCCTCCTACCAGCTGACCACTTTCGAGCAGCCCGTGGAGCCGATGGTCGACGCGGCCGTGCGGCTGCTTCAGGGCAGCCTGGCCGGCGACGCGCCCACGGCGGTCGATGACGTCATCGTGCCGGGGCGCCTGATCCAGCGCGCCTCGGCACGCGCCCCGCTGACAGAAGGACGGACACCATGAAGGGCTTCGACGCCGAGTTCCCCGACCTCGACACCTACATCCGGGTCATCACGGCCCGCATCTGGGAAGGACGGCGGCTCGAGGACATCGGCCGCTACTACAGCGACCCCTGCATCGTCGAGACCCCCACCGGCGTGACGACGACGGCGCAGCAGGTCATCGACGGCACCGCGGCCACGCTGGCGATGTTCCCCGACCGGCGGCTGCTGGCCGAGGACATCATCGTCTCGGGCGACGAGGACGGCGGCTTCCTCAGCTCGCACCGCATCGTCTCGACCATGACGCACCGCGGCGACGGCGCCTTCGGCCCGGCCAGCGGGCGGCGCATCCACGTGCGCACCGTGGCCGATTGCGTCTGCCGCGACAACCGCGTCGTGCACGAGTGGCTGGTACGCGACCAGGGCGCGATCGCGCGCCAGATCGGGATGCAGCCCGCCGACCTCGCGCGGCGCTGGCTGGACGAGCGCGACGGCTGGCACAAGCCGGCCGCCGGGCCGGCGCCGGCGGGCTACCGCTCCCACCTCGGCACCGAGCAGCACGCCGTCGCCTACGCCGAGACCATCCGGGGCTTCTCGACCGGTACCACCGACGCCGCCACGGCCTATGACGACGCCGTGCACCACCTCGGCCCCGGCGAGACCACGCGCTACGGGCATGACGAGGTCGGCGCCTGGTGGCGGGCGCTGTTCACGGTCTTCGCCGTCGAGCACTTCGCCGTCGAACACCTGGTCCTGCAGCAAGGTGATGGACGCGCCGACCGGATCGCGATGCGCTGGCGCGCCCTGGCCCGCCACGCCGGCGACGGCGCCTTCGGCGCCGCCACCGGGCACCGCATCGAGATCCTGGGCATCAACCACGCCGAGCTCTTCCGCGGCCGCGTGCTGCGCGAGTGGGCGCTCGTCGACGAGGTGGCGCTGTGGATGCAGGTCCTCGGCGGCCAGCGGTGAAGGAAGCGACGCGATGGCACGGGTGCAGCTGAAGAACATCTCCAAGGCCTGGCGCGGCGTCGCGGCCGTGCGCGAGATGTCGCTGGACATCGCCGACGGCGAGTTCCTCGTGCTGCTGGGCCCCAGCGGCTGCGGCAAGACGACGACGATGCGCATGGTCGCCGGCCTGGAGGAGCCCAGCGGTGGCGAGGTCTGGATCGGCGAGCGCTGCGTCAACGAGCTCGAGCCGAAGGACCGCGACGTCGCCATGGTGTTCCAGAGCTACGGGCTCTACCCCAACATGACGGTGCGCGAGAACATCGCCTTCCCGCTGCGCATCCGCGGCCTGCCCAGTGCGCAGGTCGATCCGGCGGTGCAGCGCGCGGCGCAGCAGGTGGAGCTGACCGACTACCTGGACCGCCGGCCCAAGGAGCTGTCGGGCGGCCAGCGCCAGCGCGTGGCGCTGGCACGGGCCATCGTGCGCCAGCCCGCGGTCTTCCTGATGGACGAGCCGCTGTCCAACCTGGACGCCAAGCTGCGCGTGAGCATGCGCTCGTACCTGAAGCACCTGCACCACACGCTGGGCGTGACGACGATCTACGTCACGCACGACCAGATCGAGGCCATGACCCTGGCCGACCGCGTCGTCGTGATGAGCAAGGCCGAGGTGCAGCAGATCGGCACGCCCGAGGCGATCTACAACCAGCCGGCCAACCTCTTCGTCGCCGGCTTCATCGGCTCGCCGCCGATGAACCTGATCGAGGGCCGTCTGCGCGCAGGCGTGTTCGAGGCGCCCGGGGTGCGGGTGGCAGGTTTCACCGCTCCCGACGCCGAGCGCATCGTGCTCGGCGTGCGCCCCGAGGACATGCGCGTCGTCGCACCGGGGCAGGGACAAGTCGGCGGCGAGATCTTCAGCTTCGAGCTCACCGGCGACTCCACGCTGGCGATGGTGCGCCTGGGCAGCCAGGTCATCACCGCGCGGGCCGCCAAGGACCACCGCGCCCGCATCGGCGAGGCCACAGGCTTCGCCTTCGAGGCATCTCACTGCCATCTCTTCGACGGCCAGACGCAGAACCGGCTGCCTCTGGCCTGCACCTGAAACCGGTGTTCAACAGGAGTCCCCCCATGAACCGACCCCCGCTGCGCCGCGCGCTGCTGGCCACCGCCACCGCGCTGGCACTCGTCCCCATGCTGTCGCAGGCCAAGTGCGATCGGCTGAACCAGGTCAAGGCTGGCGAGATCAACATCGTCGGCAACTCCTTCCCGGCGCTGCAGCACATCGCCAAGGAGATGGAGAGCTGCACCCAGGGCGGCCTGAAGGTGCAGTTCAAGATGACCCCCCGCGCGCGCGAGGAGACCGAACAGGCCTTCGCCTCGCAGGGTCGCTCGCCCTTCGACGCCGCCGTCGTCTCGATGGGCGTGTACGCCAACCTCGAGAGCCGCGGCCAGTTGCAGCCCATGACCGACCTGGTCAACAAGTACCGCACCCGCTACAAGCTCGAGGAGAGCATGCTGGTGCGCGTCAACGGCGAGGTCATGGGCCTGGCCTTCATGCAGAACGCGCAGAACCTGTTCTACCGCAAGGACCTGTTCGACAAGCACGGCCTGAAGGTCCCGGCCACCTACCCGGAGATGCTCGCCGCGGCGCGCGTGCTCAAGGAGAAGGAGCCGGGCATCGAGTTCCCGATCGCGCAGACCTTCGCCAAGGGCTGGGACAGCGCCACCGAGTTCGCGAACATCTTCGCCGGCTTCGGCGGCCGCTTCTTCAAGACCGGCTCGGCGCAGCCGGACTTCAACAGCGACGCCGGCGTCAAGGCGCTGGAGATGATGAAGGCGATGACCGCCTTCATGACGCCGAACTACCTGGCGTCCAACTCCGACGACGTGATGAACCAGTTCCAGCAGGGCAAGGCGGCCATGGGGGTGCTGTGGGCCACCCGCGCCTCGCGCATGGACGACCCGGCGGCCTCCAAGATCGTGGGCAAGATGGCCTTTGCCGCCGCACCGGCCGCCGTGGCCGGCGGACCCAGCGCCACCCACCTGTGGTGGGACGGCGTCGTGATGCCGAAGAACCTGGCCGGCGACCGCGAGACCGTCTTCCAGGTGCTGATGGAGGCGCTGGACGAGGAGACCATGTCCAAGGGCAACGACCTGACGATCTGGGTGCGCTCGGCCTACAAGCCCACGCGCTTCGGCTCGGGGGTCTCCGCCTCGGCCAAGGCCGGCGCGCCGGTCTGGCCGATGCAGCCCTTCTTCAGCCTCGCCCACGGCGAGATCGGCAAGGTGATCCCCGACGTGCTGACCGGCGCCATGTCACCCAAGGCGGCGCTGGACGCGGCGGCGGCGGCCTATGTCAAGGCCGCTGCCGAGAAGGGTTTCATCCGCTGAACGGCTGACACCGGTGAAGCTCGGCAGCTTCCTGCGTTTCGTCGCGCCTTCGGCAGCCTTGATGCTGCTGCTGATGGCGTTGCCGCTGGCCGTGACCTTCTTCCTCTCGGTGCGCAACTGCGCGCTGAAGATGGAGACGGTCACGGTCGTGCAGTCCTCGCCCTTCGGCCAGCGCGAGGTGACGACGCAGCGCGCCGTGCTTGGCCCGGACGGCCGCCCCGTCACCGAGTGCCGCTTCGTCGGCCTGGGCTACTTCCGCACCGTGCTCGGCCTGGGCGGCATCGACGCCGGTGCGGGCAGTCCGCCGCCCGAGGCCAGCGGCAACACCGGCACGGGGAGCGGCACGGCGGGGGCACGTCCTCAGCGCTCCACCGAGTTCATCGGTGCCTTGCGCTTCACGCTGCTTTACACGCTGGCAACCACGCCCTTCATCCTGCTCATCGGCTTCGTGCTGGCGCTGGCCGTGAACCATGTCGGCCGACGCTGGCAGGGGCCCTACATCTCGGCCACGCTGCTGCCCTTCATCATCACGCCGGTGGTCGGTGCGTTGGCGATCAAGTGGCTGTTCCGCGACAACGGGCTCGTGCCCCATGTCCTGTCGCAGTTCGGCATATCGGTGTTCTGGATGGCGCAGGCCTGGTCGGCGCAACTGCTGATCATCCTCTACGGCATCTGGCACGTCGTGCCTTTTGCCTTCATCGTGCTCTACGCCGGGCTGCAGTCGGTGCCGCAGGACAGCCTGGAGGCCGCGCGCATCGACGGCGCCAGTGCCTGGCAGCGTCTGGTCTATGTCACCGTGCCCCACCTGGCCCCGCTGTTCGTCTTCATCACGCTGATGCACCTGATGGACGCCTACCGGGTGTTCGAGCCCGTGGTCGTGCTGACCCAGGGCGCCTTCACCACCAGCGTACAGGTGCTCACCTACTACACGCTGCTCGACGAGCAGAACCCCTACAAGGCCAGCGCGGCCGCGGTGCTCACCACGGCCGGGATCGCCGTGCTGCTGCTGCCGCTGCTCTTCAAGACCTGGAAAGAGCACCGCCGGGGAGACTGATGCCGTGAAACGCCCCCATCGAATGGGTCTCGCGCTGCTGCACGTGGCGCTGCTGGCCTGGACCGTGCTGGCCTGCCTGCCCATCGTCTGGACGGCGGTGATCTCGCTGCGCCAGTACGTCGACGCCTTCTCGGTGCCACTGCGCTGGCTGGCGCCACTGACGCTGGAGAACTACACGCGGCTGTGGTTCGAGCAGGGCTTCCACCGCAACTTCCTGAACACCGCCATCGTCACCGCAGGCACGGTGACGATCTCGCTGACGGTGGGCTGCCTGGCGGGCTACGCGCTGTCGCGCTACCGCGGCTCGCTGGGGTTCTGGCTGCTCATCATCGCGCTCGTCTTCCGCTCGCTGCCGCACTCCACCTTGCTGCCTTCGTTCTACGTGATGTTCGACGCCCTGGGCATCCGCAACGAGTACCTGACGCTGATCGTCGTCCTGGTGGCAATCAACCAGCCCTTCACGATCTGGATGCTGCGCGCCTTCTTCGTCAACATCCCGCAGGAACTGGACGAAGCCGCGATGGTGGACGGGTGCACGCGCTTCCAGGCCTTCCGGCGCGTGATCATCCCGGTGATGTGGCCCGGCGTCGTGACCACCGGGCTGTTCAGCTTCCTGCTCGCCTACAACGACTTCCTGCTCAGCTCCTCGCTCGTCAATGCCGACAAGCTGACGATGCCGGCGGCGATCGCGAATTCGATCGCCGCGGAGAGCGAGGCCTTCCTGATGCAGGGCGTGGCCGGGGCGGTCAGCATCACGATTCCGCTCGTGATCCTGGTGCTGATCTTCCAGAAGCAGATCGTCTCGGGCCTCACGCAGGGAGCGGTCAAGGGCTGATGGCGATGCAGTTCGACACGTCGAACAAGGCCGCGCTGGCGCCGGTGCGCCGGGCCCAGTACCACGGCGATGGCGACGCCGTGCGCGAGACCCTGCGCCGGGCCTTCCATGCCGATGCGGTCGTGCGTCTGGCCCATCCCTTCGAGGACCTGGAGGGCGCCGACGGCCTGTACGGCCAGGCCTACGCACCGCTGCGCGAAGCCTTCCCGGACCTAGAGCGCCGCGACCTGATCGTGATCGCCGGACAGACCGCGCAGGGCCACCACTGGGTGGGCTGCTGCGGGTTCCACATGGGCACCTTCGTGCGCCCCTGGCTCGACATCCCGCCCACGGGTCGGGTCGCCAGCCTGCGCTTTCACGAGTTCTATCGCTTTGTCGATGGCCGCGTGGCCGAGATGCAGGCGCTGTGGGACATCCCCGAACTGATGCTGCAGGCCGGGGCATGGCCGATGGCGCCGGCGCTGGGGCGGGAATGGCAGGTGCCCGGGCCGGCCACCCAGGACGGCCTGGCCAGCGGCCCGGCCGACGCCGACCTCACGCGGCGCAGCCTGGATCGCGTGCAGCAGATGCTCGCCGGTCTGGCGCGCTATGCGCAGGGCGGGGTGGAGGCGATGGAACTCGAGCGCCACTGGCACCCACGGTTCAACTGGTACGGCCCGTCCGGCATCGGCACCGGACGCGGCATCGCCGGCTTCCGCCACTGGCACCAGATCCCCTTCCTCGCCGGCATGCCCAACCGGCGCGGGACGGGCGGCAAGGGCGAATTCTTCGCCGAGGGCGCCTACGTGGCAGTGACCGGCTGGCCGAACATGCGCGCCACGATCAGCGGCGATGGCTGGATGGGCATCGCCCCCGGCGGCCAGGAGATCACGATGCGCAGCCTGGACTTCTGGCGCTGCGAGGACGACCTGATCCGCGAGAACTGGGTCCTGGTGGACCTGCTGCACGTGTACCGGCAGATCGGCGTGGACGTGCTGGCGCGGATGCGCGAATTCAACAAAGCGCGTGAACCCCTGCGGTGGTTCTTCGGCGCGCCGTGATGACCGCTCAGTGACCGGAGCCCGGGCGCGAACGCTGCCAGTCCTCCGCCCAGGCATCCGATCGCGCCTGGTCGCGCGCGCCCATCATCATCACCCAGGTGAGAAAGCCAGTCACCATGGCCAGCGGGAGAAGGGCAAGCAGGATCTTCGTCATGTCGGCAGGACTCCTTGGAGGGGTGGACCGCCGCAGTGTCCTGGCATCGCCTCCTGCCCGCAGGAGACGGGCGGAATGGCCGGAATGCCCGGAATTCCCGGAAATCCCGGGCAACTCGTACGCCCTTCGGGCTTGACGCCCGATCAGCCACCGAGGTGGGGCCGGTCCGGCAGCTCGTTCGGGTTCGCCTGCCCCGGCGCCAGCGGGAAATGCCGCACCAGCAGCGCCTCCACCGCCTCGACCGCGCGCACCAGCCCGGCCTCGAAGCGACCGGCGCGGAAGTCCTCGCGCATGGCCGCGGCGATGTCGCCCCAGGCATCCGACCCGACATGGCGAGCGATGCCGCGGTCGGCCACGATCTCGATCGTGCGCTCGGCCAGCAGCAGGTAGATCAGCACGCCGTTGTTGGCCTCGGTGTCCCAGACCCGCAGCTTGCCGAACATGGCCACCGCGCGCTCGCGCGCCTTGGCGCGGCGCCAGAGGTAGCCCAGCGGCAGGCCCGCCTCGACGCAGACGCGGATCTCGCCACTGTGGCGGCGCTCGCTTGCGCCGATGCGCTGCTCGACGCGCGCGAGCGCCTGCGGGCCGAGCACGCGTTCGACGTCGGTCTCGTCCCAGGTGCGGTGGCGCAGCAAGCGCCACAGGCGGCTGCCGTTGTGGGCGTTGGCTCGGTTCATCGCCAGGCCCCGCCCGTGTCCTGTTGCGCCTGCTCGTTCATGACCGCTCACCAGTTGCTGCCGGCACCGCCGCCGCCGAAGTCGCCGCCGCCGCCGGAGGAAAATCCGCCCAAGCCACCGGATCCACCCGAGCCGCCGCCCGCCGACCAGCCGCCCGAGCCCGCGCTCCAGCCGCCGCCACGCGACCACGGCCCGCCGCGCGTGCGCCCGACGCGCCGGGCCGCAGCACCCAGGCCGAACACCCCCACCAGCACCAGCGCGACCACCCCGGCAACGAGGCCGAGCAACACGCTGTGCGTGACCCAGGCCGCCACGCCGCCGGCCAGGCCGCCGGTGAACAGCGCGCCGAGCTTGCGCCCGAACACCGCGCTGAGCACCGCGGAGATCACCGGCACGGCCACGAAGAAGAAGATCAGCAGCTGCTCCAGTGGCGGCTCGCCGTGGTCTTCGGCGGCGCGCGCGGGCTGCGGCAGACCCTCACCCCGGATGCGGGCGATCAAGGCGTCCACCCCACGCTCGAGCCCGCCCGCGTAGTCCCCGGTCTTGAAGGCCGGGCTGATGACGTCACGCGCGATCTGCCGCGCGGCGAGGTCGGGCACCGCGCCCTCCAGCGCCTTGGCCGGGGCGATCCACAGCCGCCGGTCGTCCTTGGCGACGACGATCAGCAGCCCGTCGCCGACCTCGCGCCGCCCGATCTTCCAGGTCTCGCCCACGCGCTGCGTGTAGGCGGCGATGTCCTCGGGCTGGGTCGTCGGCACGATCAGCACCGCGATCTGCGGCCCGGCCTGGGCTTCGAAGGCGGCGAGACGGGACTCCAGCGCGGCGCGCTGCGCCTCGTTGAGCGTGGAGGTCTGGTCGATCACGCGCGCGGTCAGCGCCGGCACGGGGCGCACGTCCTGCGCGTGCGCGGTCCCCCAAGCCCCGAAACCGGCCAACCCGGCCAGCACCAGGGCGAGCCCGATCAGCCCGGCCCGCACCCACGCCGGCCCGGCAGGGAGTGCGAAGACGCGGTCTGGTCGCATGGTTCCTGCTCCGTGGCGGCTCAGCGCGAGGCCGCTGGCGTGGCCGGCGTCGCGCCCTTGTCAAAGCTCACCGCGGGCGGCGCCGAGATCGCGGCCTCGTTGGTGACCGAGAAGTTGGGCTTGACCCCATAGCCAAAGACCATGGCCGTGAGGTTGGACGGGAACTGGCGCGCGAGCACGTTGTACTCCTGCACCGCCTTGATGTAGCGGTTGCGCGCCACCGTGATGCGGTTCTCGGTGCCCTCGAGCTGCACCCGCAGGTCCTGGAAGGCCTGATTGGCCTTCAGATTCGGGTAGTTCTCCGTCACCATCAGCAGGCGCGACAGCGCGCCGCCGAGCTCGCCCTGCGCCTGCTGGAAGCGCGCGAAGGCCTGCGGGTCGTTCAGCGTCTCCGGCGTGACCTGGATCGCGGTGGCGCGCGCGCGGGCCTCGACCACGCGCGTCAGCGTCTCCTGCTCGAAGTTGGCCTCGCCCTTGACCGTGGCGACGACGTTGGGGATCAGGTCGGCGCGGCGCTGGTACTGGTTCAGCACCTCGGACCAGGCGGCCTTGGTCTGCTCGTCCAGGGTCTGGAACTGGTTGTAGCCACAGCCCGTCAGCAGCGCGACGGCGGCCAGCAGCAGCGGGGTCAACCAGCTCGTGAGCAGGTGGGTGGGCAGGCGCGTGGGCAGGGTGGAGGTCATGGAGCGGGCCTTTCAGCGCGGGGGCGGCTGGGTTGCCGCCCTCAGATTGAACAACAGATGGGGGCGGCGGCCGCGGTTCAAGCAACGCCCAGGCACACGCCCAGGCCACGCGCAGCGTCCAACAACGGGTGGTCGCGCGGTACCGGGCGCGAACGCCCGGCCACCTCGGCCAGCGGCACGCTGACGCAACGGTCGGCCTGCAGCGCCACCATCACGCCATGCCGACCCTGCACCGCCAGTCTGGCGGCGGCGTGACCGAAGCGCGTGGCGAGTACGCGGTCGTAGGCGGTGGGCGTGCCGCCGCGCTGCACGTGGCCGAGCAGCGTGGTGCGCACCTCGGACTGCAGGTGCGGCTCGAGCAGCTCGCGAAGGCGCTCGCCCACGCCGCCCAGGCGCAGCGGGTCCGGGCTGCCAGCCACCGTGCGCTCCACCGTGAGCGACCCACCGAGCGGCGCACAACCCTCGGCGATGCAGATCAGCGTGCTGCCGTCGCAGCCGGGCGCGGCCTCGGCCTCGCGCTGGCGGCAGAAGTCGAGCAAGCGCTGCGGCTCGAAGGGCAACTCCGGGATCAGGATCGCGTCGGCACCGCCGGCGATCCCGCCCTCCAGCGCGATCCAGCCCGCGTAGCGGCCCATCGTCTCGACGATCATCACCCGGCCATGGCTGCGCGCCGTCGTGCGCAAGCGCCCGATCGCCTCGGCGACGATGGCTACCGCACTGTCGAAGCCGAAGGTGCGCTCGGTCAGTGCGATATCGTTGTCGATCGTCTTGGGCACGCCGATCATCGGCAGACCGAGCGCGTGCAGGCGTGCCGCGATGTCCATCGTGCCGTCGCCGCCGATGGCCAGCACGGCGTCGAGGCCGGCCGCGCGCGCGCAGGCGATCACCTCGGCCGATACATCGGCGCCGCCACGGGCGAAATCGTGGAAGGGGTCGGCGCGGTTGTGTGTGCCGAGGATGGTGCCGCCTTGCTCGAGGATGTCATCGACGTCGGCTGCCGCCAGCGGCCGAAGCCGCCCGCGCATCAGCCCGAGGAAGCCGCGCTCGATGCCAGTGACGCGCGCACCCGCGCTCAGCAGCTCCAGCGTCGCCGCCCGGATGACCGCGTTCAGCCCCGGGCAGTCGCCGCCGCCGGTGAGGATGCCGATGTGCATGGAGCGATTGTGCGGCCGGGCCCAGGGCCCGGCATTGACCCTGCGCGTGCTGCCCTTCGATGCGGCGCAGTTGAAGCGGGCATGAGCGCGCCGGGCTGACGTGTGCCCGTCCTTCAAATCAAGGCGCGCCCGAGCGCGCGGTCCAGTTCCTTCGAGGTGCAGGAAGACGGGACCGGTCTCGCGACGCTG
>CAIRBF010000131.1 GCA_903876715.1 uncultured beta proteobacterium | reverse complement strand
TCGTGCCGGCCCCGACCACGCCCACCTCGTGCACGGCGGGCAGCGTGTCCGCTGCCGGCAGGCCGGGGACGCGGGCCGCCTTGCGCTCGGCCAGGAACAGGTGGCGCAGCGCGCGTGAGGAGGGTGAGCGCAGGCAGGCGAGGAAATGCCGCGCCTCGACGGCCCGTCCGGCGTTGAAGCCGAGGGTCGCCGCGGCCTCCACGCAGTCCGCGAGGGCGCCCAGGGCAGGCAGCTCCGGCGGGCGCAGCGCCCGGGTCCGCACCTCGGCCAGCAGGTCCGCGGGCAGCGAGCCGGGACCGACCCGCAGCTCGCACGTGCGCCGGGGTGGGCCGGCCGCGTCGACCAGGCGCAGCGCCCGCGCGATGGCGCTGGCGAGCAGGTCCTCCGTGGCGACCTCGTCCACCAGCCCCATGGCAAGCGCTTCGTCGGTGTCTACCATGTCGCCGCCGGACATCATCTGGAGCGCCCGCCGCGCGCCGACCAGGCGCGGCAGCCTCTGGGTGCCCAGGGAGCCCGGGATCAGGCCGAGCTTGATCTCGGGCAGCCCGAACCGGGTGCGCGGGGCCGCCACCCGCCCGTGGCAGGCCAGCGCCAGCTCCAGTCCGCCGCCGAGCGCCGTGCCGTGCAGGGCGGCGACCACGGGGCGTTGCTGGGCCTCGAGCCGCTCGAGGAAGTCGTTGTAGGGCTCCGGGCTGAAGCCGGGATCGTCGAAGGCGTTGATGTCTCCACCGGCCACGAAGGTGCGGCCCGCGCAGTGCACCACCAGCGCGCGCAGGTCGGGCCGGGCCTCGAACGCGGCCAGGGCCTCGACCAGGCCACGCACCGTGTGCGGCGACAGCGCGTTGACGGGCGGGTTGTCGATCGCCAGGATGCCGACGCCCTCCTGGCTGCTTAGCGAGACGGTGGGGGTGTTCATGGAGCGAGACTAGCCCGGGACGCCGCGCCGGTCTTGCGTCGAGTCCCTGCGCGGGGAAGGCCGCCCTCCGGCGCGCCCCGCCGCGGTGACCAGTTGGCACAAGACATCTGCCGGTCGCGCCGCGTAAGCTGGCGAAGGATCATGGCCTACGCATCACCGTACCCCCATCTGCTGGCGCCGATCGAGATCGGCGGGCTGCGCCTGCGCAACCGGGTCCTGATGGGCTCGATGCACACCGGGCTGGAGGAGGCCTCGGACGGCGCCCGGCGGCTGGCCGCCTTCTACGCCGAGCGCGCCCGCGGCGGTGTCGGCCTGATCGTGACCGGCGGCTGGTCACCCAACGCCGAGGGCCGGCACTGGGACGGCATGAGCAGCTTCGACAGCGAGGAGCAGGCGCGCGAGCACCGGCCGATCACGGCCGCCGTGCACGCCGAGGGCGCGGCCATCGCGCTGCAGTTGCTGCACTGCGGGCGTTACGCGCACCATGCCGATGGCGTGGCGCCGTCGGCCCTGCGCAGCCCGGTGTCCCCGGTCACGCCGCGCGCGATGAGCGAGGACGACATCGAGCGCACGCTGGACGACTACGCGCGCGCAGCGCGGCTGGCCTGCTGGGCCGGCTACGACGGCGTGGAGGTCATGGCCTCCGAGGGCTACTTGATTCACCAGTTCCTGACGCTGCGCGCCAACCAGCGCCAGGACGCCTGGGGCGGCGACCTGGCCGGGCGGATGCGCTTCGCGCTCGAGTGCGTGCGCCGGGTGCGCGCCGCCATGGGCGCCCGCGCGCTGCTGATCTTCCGCCTGTCCGTGCTCGACCTCGTCGAGGGCGGGAGCACCTGGGACGAGATCGCCGAGCTGGCGCGCGGCGTCGAGGCGGCCGGGGCGAGCCTGATCAACGCCGGCATCGGCTGGCACGAGGCGCGCGTGCCCACGATCGCCACGCTGGTGCCGCGCGCGGCTTTCGCCAGCGTCGCGCGACCGCTGCGTGACGTGGTGCGCCTGCCCCTGGCCGTCAGCAACCGCATCAACGACCCCGCGGTGGCCGAGGCCGTCCTGGCCCGGGGCGACGCCGACCTCGTCTCCATGGCCCGGCCCCTGCTGGCCGACCCCGACTTCGTGCGCAAGGCGGCCGCCGGCCGCACCGGCGACATCAACACCTGCATCGCCTGCAACCAGGCTTGCCTGGACGAGAGCTTCCAGGGGCGGCTGACCTCGTGCATGGTCAACCCGCGCGCCTGCCGCGAGACCGAGTGGGCGACGGGCCCGGCCCGCAGGGTGCGGCGCGTGGCGGTGATCGGCGCCGGCCCGGCCGGCCTGTCCTGCGCTGTCACGGCGGCCGAACGCGGGCACCGGGTCGTCCTGCACGAGGCGGCGGATCGCATCGGGGGCCAGTTCAACCTGGCCCTGCGCATCCCGGGCAAGGAGGAGTTCGCCCACACGCTGCGCTACTTCGAGCGCCGCCTGCAGGCGCTCGGCGTGGAGCTTCGGCTGGGCTCGCGGGCCGACGCGGCGGCCCTGGCCGACAGCTTCGACGAGATCGTCATGGCCACGGGCGTGCGGCCCCGCGGCGTCGACTGGGCCGCCCCGGACTCGCCGCGCGTGGTCGATTACGCGCGGGCCATCGAGCAGCCGTCACTCGTCGGCCGCCGCGTGGCCATCCTGGGCGCCGGCGGCGTGGGCTTCGATGTCGCCGAGCTGCTGAGCCATCCGCGCTCGGCCCCGTGGGCCCCGCCAGCGGCGCCCGGCGCGGCGCTGCAGGCCCAGCCCGTCGACGAGTTCCTGTCCGAGTGGGGCATCGACCCGGGCAGCCGCGGCCGCGGCGGCCTGGTCGAGCCCGCTCCCGTGGCGTCCCCGCGCGAGATCTGGCTGCTGCAGCGCAAGCCCCAGGCGCTGGGCCGGGGCCTGGGCAAGACCACGGGCTGGATCCGCCGCGCCGTGCTGGCCCGCCGCGGCGTGCGCGAGCTGTCGGGAGTCGAGTACCTGCGGGCGGACGACGCGGGCCTGCACATCCTCGTCGGCGGCGAGCCGCGCTGCCTGCCGGTGGACACCGTGGTGCTCTGTGTCGGCCAGGAGCCCGTGCGCGAGCTCGCGTCGGCCCTGGAGGCGCGCGGTCTGCCGGTGCGAGCCGTCGGCGGCGCCCGCGAGGCGCAGGGGCTGGACGCCGTGCGCGCCATGCGCGAGGGCGCGCAGGCCGCGCTGGAGATCGGGTGATGGCGGACCGCACCCTTGTCGACACCCTGGCGCGCCAGGTGCGCGAACGCCCGCTGCGGCCAGCCATCCGCCGGGGCGGTCGTGTGCTGGGCTTTGCGGAGCTCGACAACGAGTCTGCGCGCCTGGCGCAGGCTCTGAAGGCCATGGGGGTGGGGCGCGGCGACCGGGTGGCCTGCCTCAGCCAGCACCACATCGAGTGCCTGCTGCTGACCCTGGCCGCCTGCCGCCTGGGTGCCGTCTGCCTGCCGGTGAACTGGCGGCTGTCGAGCCAGGAACTCGAATACATCCTCGGGCACGGCCAGGCCGTGTTCCTGATGGTCGACGCGGTCTTCGCGCCGGCCGTGCCGCGCGAGCGCCTGCCGGCCTTGCGCGTGACCGTGTGCACCGAGGGCGCGTCCGCGGGCCTGGAGGGCCTGGCCCGCTGGATGGCGCCGCACGCGCCGCTGCGCGAGACCGTCCCCGCGGAGCCCGACGACGACGCGCTGCAGCTGTACTCCTCGGGCACCACCGGGCTGCCCAAGGGCGTGGTGCTCACGCACCGGGGGCTGCTGTCCACCTGCGAGACGGTGGCGCGCGACTGGCGCTTCGGCGTGGGGGACGTGAACGGCAATCCGCTGCCGACCTTCCACGTCGCCGGCATGACCATGCTGCTGCTGACGCTCTGGGCGGGCGGGGAAACCGTTGCCTTCTCCACCTTCGAGCCCGGCGAGTTCATCGCCGCGGTCGGGCGCGACGGCATCACGCACGCCTTCCTCGTGCCCGCCATGCTGCTGTTCATGCTGCAGCAGCCGGAGGTGCACGCGGCCGGCTACCGCGGGCTGCGCCTGATCGCCTATGGGGGTTCGCCGATCAGCGATGCGCTCCTGAAGGAGGCGATGGACGTCTTCGGCTGCGATTTCCTGCAGGTCTACGGCATGACCGAGGTGTCGGGCCCCATCACCTTCCTGATGCCGGACGATCACCGCGCGGCCCTGGCCGATCCGGCGCGCGTGGCGGCGCTGCGCTCGGCCGGGCGGCCTGCGGGCGGCGCCCGGCTGCGCATCGTCGACCCGCTGCTGCTGCACGACCTGCCCGACGGCAGCGTGGGCGAGATCTGGGTCGAGTCGGTGCGCAACCTGAAGGGCTATTGGCGCGACGGGCCGGCCACCGAGCGCGCTTTCCCGGAAGGCCGCAACGAGCGCGGCGGCTGGCTGCGCACCGGCGACGCCGGCTACCTGCAGGACGGGCTGCTGTACATCCACGACCGCATCAAGGACATGATCATCTCGGGGGGCGAGAACATCTACCCCGCCGAGGTCGAGAACGTGCTGATGGCTCACCCCGACGTGGCCGACGGCGCCGTCATCGGTGTGCCCGACGACACCTGGGGCGAGGCCGTCAAGGCCTGCGTCGTGCTGCGCCCGGGGGCATCGGCGGGTGCTGCCGAGCTGATCGCCTACCTGCGCGCCCGGCTGGCCCACTACAAGTGTCCGCGCAGCGTCGACTTCCACGAGGCGCTGCCGCGCAACCCCAGCGGCAAGCTGCTCAAGCGACTCCTGCGCGAGCCTTACTGGCACGACCGTGCCCGCGCTGTGAACTGACCGCACCGGCCTGCCAGCACCCTTTCCCCGACCCTGAACCTGGACAAGGAGACACCATGAACCGCAACGACACCCTCCGCTCGACCGGCATCCGCAGCCTGCGTCGCCGTACCGTGCTGACCGGGGCCGCCTCGGCGGCCGTCGCCGGCCTGATGGGTGCCGGCCCGGCCCGCGCCGAGGAAGCCTGGCGCGTGACCTCGGCGGCCCAGCCGGGACTGCTGCGCGACCACCATGTGCGCATCACCGACGCCATCACCCGCGCCGGCGCCGGCACGGTGAAGGCCGAGTTCCAGTTCGTGGCCAACGAGCAGGAGGCCCTGCAGCAGGTGGTGCGCGGGCGGCTGCAGGCGGGCGTCATCTCGGTGCTGGGCCTGGCCTCCATTGCGCCGGAGATGGCGGTCTTCGCCACCCCCTACCTCTGGGCCAGCCCGGCCGAGGGCGATGCCGTGCTCGACCGCCACGGCATGCGCCTGGTCGCCCCCATCCTCGATGCCAAGGGCCTGGTGATGCTGGGAATGACCGAGACGGGCTTCAACGACGTGGTTGGCAAGACCCCGCTGCTGAGCCCGGCCGACGTCAAGGGGCGCAAGATCCGTGTCTCGCCGGCGCCGTCGTCGCAGTTCTTCTGGGGCGCGCTGGGCGCCAACGGCGTGCAGCTGCCGCTGGGCGAGATGTTCCCGGGGCTGGAGCAGGGTCTCGTCGAGGGGGCCGACCTGCCCTTCGTCTACTACGTCACCACGCCGGCGGCCAAGAGCGCGCCGCACGTCACACTGACGCGCCACACCCATCTGTTCAACGCCGTCTTCGTCAACAAGGCGGCCTGGGGCAAGCTCGGCGCGGCGCAGCAGCAGGCCATCCGCGCGGCCATCCCCACCTACGCGACGTTGCGCGCCGAGGTGCGTGCCTCCGAGGGCCCGCTGATGCAGAAGTTCGAGTCCGAGGGGGGCAAGGTGCACCGGATCAGTGATGCCCAGCGCAAGGCCTGGTTCGATGTCGTGGCCCCGGGACAGGCGGCCTACGTCGAGAAGATGGGGCCAGCAGCCCAGGCGCTGTACCGCGACATCCAGGCCGCGCGCCGCAGCCTCTGAACGTGCCCGGGCTGAGAACCTGAGAGTCATTCCCCCATGCCCGCCTTGCACGCCAAGACACCCCGGCTCGTCGTTGC
>CAIRBF010000130.1 GCA_903876715.1 uncultured beta proteobacterium | reverse complement strand
TGGACCCGATGTCGCTCGCCAACAACGCCCGCCAGACGCAGATGCTCGCGGGCTGGATCGTGCCGCCCACCTCCGGCAGCTACAAGTTCACGGTCGACGGCGACGACCAGGCGACGCTGCGTCTGCTCACGGCCGGCGGCGACACGGTGCCGGCGGCGGCGTCCTTGACGCAGGTCGTCCAGGCCAGCGGCGGGTCGAGCACGTCGGCGGCCTACACGCTGACCGCCGGCCAGGCCTATTACTTCGAGTTCGAGCACAAGGAGCACCGGAACGAGACCGAGGCGGCTTCGCTCTGGAACTTGTGGACCGCCAAATACGACCAGACCCAGTACGCCCGCCTCAAGGTCTCGGTCGACAACGCCGCGGCCATCCCGGTGCCGGGCACCTGGGTCGTGCCGGCCGAGATCCCCGCGCAGCTCACGGTCACGCTGAGCTCGCTGTCCGGCCGCTTCACCGCCGCCAGCGCCAACGGCGTCATCGTGGCCCCCGCCGGGCCGGCGCTGAGCCCGCAGAGTGCGCTGTCCTTCACCGGTTCGGTGTTCGACCTCAACCGCTACTTCACCCAGGGCAGCCAGGTCCGTTACGAGGGGCCGGTGGCGCCGATCTCGGTCAAGCTCGCCGGCAGTGCCGCGGGCGCGGCCTCCATCGACCAGACGGGCACGCTCGTGCTGCAGAAGGCCGCGACCCTGCGCGTGAGCGCGGTCACGGCCGGCGGCGTCGTCACGGCGGTCGAGATCGTCGACGGCGGCCGCTTTGCCGCCACGCCCGGCCCCCTGCAAAACGTGGCCGTCAGCGGCGGCTCGGGCACCGGGCTCGCGCTCACACTCGGCACCGGTCTGGGTGACCTGGAGGTCGAGCGCGGCGGCTATTACGGCGCCGTCAAGGGCTCCGTCCCGCTCGCATGGCGGGTGGGTGCCGCCGAGGCGCTGTCGGATGCGGCGGTGGTCGACCTGAGCTATGGCATCAGCGCGATCAACATCGTCCAGCCTGGCTCGGGCTACAGCAGCGCCCCGACGGTGACGGTCGCCGCACCGACGGGCGCCACCGCCCCGCTGGCGGTGTCCATGCTCGAACTGGGCACCGACCTGCGCGCCTCGGCTGTGGCCACGCCGGGGCAGGCCGTCGGCACCTCGGTGACCACCGTCACGCTGACCACCGATCCCCTCTTCACCACGGGCTATGCGTCGCCGACGCTGACGCTGCCCACGCGGGTTCCTTACCTCTTCGACAACCTGCCCAGCGCCTCGATCCCGGGGGAGGCGTTACCGGAGGCGGTCCTGCCCATCGTCTTCCCGGCCGGTGCCTTCCAGGGCACCGGGATCCTGACCTTGACGGTCGAGGTGGCCGAAAGGAACCACCTGCTGGCCAGCAGCACCGGCGGGGTCACGGTGTTCCGCGGCTGGATCGGTTCCGACACCGGGCCCGGAGAGATCACCTTCAGCGGCACCGCCAGCGCGCTGTCGGCCTACTTCAGCACCCCGGACCAGGTCCGCTACCGCGTGCCCTACGGCCAGACAGCCGCCGCCACGACGGTCCTGCCCTGGAGGCTCACCGACGGCCTCGAGCGCGTGGTCACGGTCTCGACCACGCTCATGCCCGTGAGTCCTCAGTCGCCCGCCACTCAGCTCGCGCCGACGCTGCTGCCGCCGAGCCTGGTGCAGTCGGTCGATGGCTCGCCGGTGGCGGTGCCGGTCCAGGTGCTGGCCGCGCCCGGGCAGGGCTCCGGTGCGGTCGAGGTCACGCTCACGGCCAGCGCCGGCACGCTCAGCCTGAGCGGCCACCCCACGGTGAACCTGCCGTCGACGCTGGAGATCGGCAAGAACGCACTCGACGCCCTGATACTGGCGGTGGGCTATGCCGACCCGGCCAAGCCGATCACGCTGGGCTTCGCCCTGGCGGGTGACGGCAACCGGCTGGAGTGGCAGGCCGACGCGTCGGTCGGGCTGGCCCAGGGGGGCAACGGCCTCGTCACGCAACTTTCGGGCACGGTCGCGCAGGTCAACGCCTATCTGGCGGCGGGCAAGCTCGGGCTCAGTGCCGCGGCCGACACGACGCTTGCGGTGTCGATCGGCGCCGATGGCCTGGTCGTCACCGGGGATCCGGTCGAGATCGGCGTCTTCGACACCACCGCCTACCAGATCGATCAGCAGTTCAAGCTGCCGGCGACCTTCGTCCCCGAGGGGGGGCAGATCCGCTTCGACGAGGCCCCGATCCTGATCGGCGAGGCCACCTACCAGCGGGGTGCGAACTACAACTTCCGCGGGGCCGAAGGGCTGGCGATGCCCTACCTGTCGCTCAACGAGGGCGGCGGCTTCGATACGGTGGGGGGGAGCGCCACGCATTACCTGCGCGGGTGGATCGTGCCCCCTGCGGACGGCTCCTACCGGTTCCAGATCGAAGCCGACGACAGCGGGACGTTCCGCCTCCAAACCGCCGGTGGCGAGGTCGTGCCGGCAAGCGGGTTGTCCGATGTTGCAAAGACGAGCGGACCGAGCCAGTCGGCCCCCTTGTCGCTCTCGGCGGGCCAGGCCTACTACTTCGAGCTGGAGCATTACGAAAGAAAAGACCGCGCCTCGATCTTCAATGGCTGGGACACCACCAATTACGCCCGCGTCAAGGTGAGCCAGGACGGCGGCGCCACCTGGGAGCCCCTGCCAGCCGAATGGGTGCGGCCGGTGATCAACGACACCGTCACGGTGACGATGTCGGTGGCGGCGGGCAGCCGTCTGGCCGCGGCCTCTGCGCAGGGCGTCACGGTGACCGATCTGAGCGCCGACCTCCAGAGCCCGCAGACGCTGCGCTTCGTCGGTACCGCGTTCGCGTTGAACCGGTTCTTCACTTCCGAGTCCGTCACGCTGACCGGCCCCGCGACGTCGGTGGAACTCACCGCGTCGGCGGCGGCGGCCAGCGCGCGCCCTGCCGTCAGCACCAGCGCCAGCATGGCGATCCGCAGCCCGGCCCTGGTCCTGGGCGGCACCGCCCTGGAAAGCCGGACCTTGACCGTCGTCGGCGCAGCCGGTGCGGCCGCCGATGCGCTGAGCGCGGCGCTGTCCGCGGGCCGGATCGTGCTCGAGCCGGCGCTCGACGGGGGGACTTCGAACGACGGCACCCTGACGATCCGCGCCGCCACGCTCGCCGCCGACGGCCCGGTGCAGTCGGTGACCTCGCCGGCCATCCGCATCGACAGCCTGTCCGCGGCGACCACGGCCGCGGTGGTCTTCAATGCGCCGGCGCAGCTCCGGCTGGCGGGCAACACGGATGCGGCGCTGACCGCGCTCACCTTCCCGGCGGTTTCGATCGTCAATGCGGGCAGCGGCACCTTCACCGTTGAACTCGCGCTCGAGCAGGCCGGCTTCGACCCGCTGACCGCAACCCAGCGGCTGAATTTCAGCCGCACGAGCGGTGACCCGACGGTCCAGGTCCTGTCGCCGAGCTCGTCGAGCTGGGTGGCGAGCAGCGTCAACACCGCCTCGGTCCTGACGCTGCGCGTCTCCGGCACCGCGTCGGCCGTGTCGACCTGGCTCGCGACCGCGGGCAAGCTGCAGTTCAAGGGCGGGGCGCCGGTCGACGTGCGCGTGCGCCTGTTCGCCGGCGATCCGTCGTCGGCGACGTCGGGGTCGATGCTCCTGGCCGACACCCGGATCGACCTGATCGCGTCCACCGAGACCGCGCCGGCCGCTGCCGCGCCGCTGCCGGCCAACCTGCCCGCTTCCCTGCTCGTCGATCCGCAGCAGGGCTCGGTCCGCTTCAACCGGGTGCTGGTGGGCGCCGGCGCCTACGCCGAGCGCTGGACCAATGTGTCGGGCACCTCGGTGGACAGCATGCTGTCCAAGCTCACCACGACACCGAACGATGTCTTCTGGGTGGGTGCTACCACCGGGCTGGCGACGACCGATAGCGGGGTCGCCGGCTACGGCCTGCGCGCCAGCGGTTACTTCGTGCCACCGATCAGCGGTGACTACCAGTTCGCGATCGCCTCGGACGACCACTCCTCGCTGCGCCTGAGCACCGACGACACGGCGGCCAATCTGCGTGAGATCGCCTTCCTCCAGGGCGTCAGCAGCAGCTACACCAGCAACCTCAGCCAGACCTCGGCCAAGATCCCGCTCGAGGCGGGCCGGAAGTACTACTTCCAGGTCCTGCACAAGGAAGGGAGTGGTCA
>CAIRBF010000129.1 GCA_903876715.1 uncultured beta proteobacterium | reverse complement strand
CTGACCGCCGCCGTCGACAACCTGTCCACCCAAAGCACGAACGTGGCCGAGGCCAAGGGCCGGATCATGGACACCGACTACGCCAAGGCGACGACGGAGTTGGCCCGCACGCAGATCATCCAGCAGGCGGCCACGGCGATGCTGGCGCAGGCCAACCAACAGCCGCAGATGGTGCTGTCGCTCCTGCAGTGAGCCGTGCGCCGGGGTGGCTGGGCCCGCAGGGCCCGGTGCCCCGAGCACCCGCCTCGCTGCGTGAGACCCACGCCGCCCCGACGCGCTTCGCGCGTTCGGGGCGTTTTTCCTGGGTCACACGATAATCCGGTGCCGGGTTCAGCCGGCGCCACGACTCACGACCCTCACGACCGATGACCTCGCTCCGTCCTTCCCTGCATCCGTTCCGGATGTTCGCTCCCTTGTCGCTGTGCGCGATGCTCGTCGCCTGCGGCGGCAAGACGTCCGACCCCCTGCCCGCTCCGCTGGTCGGTCAGTTCCTTGACGGTCCGGTGCAGGGCCTGAGCTATCGCACGGCAACGCTTTCCGGCACCACCAACGCGAGCGGCCAGTTCAACTACCGCGCAGGCGAGACGGTGACCTTCTCGATCGGCGGGATGGACCTGCCTTCGGTCGCGGCTGCTTCGGTGCTGACACCGCTGGATCTGGCGCGCTCGTCCAGCCTCAGCGACCCGAAGGTGGTGAATCTGCTGGTGCTGTTGCAGTCGCTGGATGATGATGGCGATGCCTCTGACGGCATCCAGATTCCTGCTGCGGCCGCACAGGCGGTGACGCCCACGGCTGGGCGGGCCTTGGCTCAGGCGATGCAGGCTGAGTCCGCGGCCACGTTCCGAACGACGCTCGCCAACAGCGCGCTCCTGACCGGCAAGCCTCTGGTGGCCGAGCAGGCGGCCGTGGTCCATTTTGCAAAGACGCTGCTCCTCGAGGCGCCCGGGCGGGATTTCACGACGACCGAGGTCGTCGTGTCGCAGGCGCGTGTGGTGAAGGACGACGGTTCCGCGACAGTGCCCGGCGTGGAACGGCTCGCCCGCATCCGTTTCGAAGGCCGCAACCTCGACACTTCCGGGCTCGTGCCGGAGGTCACCGGCGTGTGCGCCGCGCTCACGCCGGTGGGTCAGGCGACGAGCGCGATGATCGAGTTCACGTGCACGCCCGCGAGCGTCGGGTCGTTGGCCGTCACGCTCAAGCGGCAGACGCAAACCGTCGGCAGCTACAGCGGTGCGGTCGAAGAGCCTCGCGTGCTGCTGGCCACGTCGCGGGGCAACCTGACGCTGGAACTGGATTTCACCCGTGCGCCCATCACGACGCGGAACTTCCTGCGCTACGTGGACGCGGGCTACTACAGCAACACGGTGTTCCACCGCGTCATCAGCAACTTCATGGTGCAGGGCGGGGGCTACACCTTCAGCAACAACGCCATCCAGCCCAAGGGTGGCACCTTCCCGGCGATCGCGCTCGAGCGCACCACCACCACCGGCCTGAGCAACGTGACAGGCACGGTGGCGATGGCACGCACGAACGTCGAGAACTCGGCCACGAGCCAGTTCTTCATCAACACCGTCGACAACCTCTTCTTGAACACCTCGTCCACTTCGGCCGGCTACGCGGTGTTCGGCCGCGTCGTCGAAGGTGACGCGACGGTGCAGGCGTTGCGTGCCGTGCAGGTGCAGAACAACGGATCAGGCGAGGTCAGCCTGCCGCTGCAGCCGCCCGTCATCAACTCGGCCACGCGTGTGCGCTGAGCCGCGGCCGCGAACAACGCGGCTCTTGTTGATTGTGTAAAGCGATGGATACTGTCGATCTCTGAGGAGAGCCCGCCATGACCACGGTTGGACAGATCATCGAGCGCCAGGGCCGCACGCTGCACAGCACGACGGCGGGCACGACCGTGACCGAGGCCTTGGCCGAGATGGCCCGCTTGGAGATCGATGGCGTGGTGGTCATGGACGGGCCGACGCTCGTGGGCATCTTCACCAGCAACGATTTCCTGCGCAAGATCGTCAGCGCGGGGCTGGATGCCGCGTCGCTGACAGTCGGCGACGTGATGACACGCGATGTCAGCACCGTCGGCATCACGGCCACGAGCGCGCAGTGCGTGTCGATGATGAGCCGGGGCCGGTTCAGGCACCTGCCCGTGTTGGACGGTGACCGCGTCGCCGGCATCGTGACGATGCTTGACATCATGGCTTTCAGCGTCGACGGCGCCGACCATGATGTCGGCGACGGCGTTTCCTGAGCAGCGGGCCTGCGGGCTGCGCCGCTCGCCAGGCACCGCCTGGGCTTCGGCCTGACCCCCATGAGGTTCTTGCCGGCTTCGGGTCCCGCCGTTTCCTTGCTGCGAGGGGGGCACTGTTTCCTCTTGCTGTTGTGGGTCGTCTTCGTATGGGCATCTTGGGCGTTCGCCGTCCAGCCGCTTCAGCCGCCCGCTGAGGCGCAAGCGCTGCAGCCCGGTGACACCATGCGCGTGCTGGGGCCGGCGCAGGTGTCGATGCTGCGCGATCCAGGCGGCGCTCTCGGGGTCGAGGCCGTCTCCGAGCCCGGCATGCAGGCGCGGTTCCGGCCACTGGCTGACGGCCTGGGTCTGGCCTACACCGACGACGTGATCTGGCTGCGGGTGGAGTTGCAGCGCGCCGCGCAGGCACCCGAGCGCTGGCGCCTGGAGTTGACCAGCACCTACCTGGACGACGTGCGCCTGTTCGTGCCCCTGCCGGGCGGTGGCCATGAGGAGCTCCAGGCTGGCGACCGGTTCGCATTTGCGCAACGCGCCGTCGCCTTTCGACGCCCCGTCTTCGACCTGCGTCTGCCTGACGAGCATCCGCGCGTGTACCACCTGCGCGTCCGCACGACCTCGACGATCTCGGCGCAGTTCGTCGTGTGGCGCCTTGACGCCTTCGAGCGTCATCTCCATGGCGACACCTTGTGGATCGGGGGGCTGCTCGGGATGGCGCTGTTGTCGGCCCTGTTCTTCCTCGAGGCCTGGGTGGTGCACCGCTACCGGCTCCTGTTGACTGCCGCCGTGGCCACGCTCGCCTTCGCCGCGACGGCGGCGTCCAACCTTGGGGTGCTGTCGCAGCACCTGTTTGCCGGCCGGCCTCAATGGGCCGACGCCCTCCATCCCTTCACGCTGGCGCTGTTCTTCCCTTTTCTGTTCAGGCTGTTCGGGCAGGCGCTGAACACCACCGCGCTGTCCCCGCGCCTGGATCGCGTGCAAGTGCTGGCTTCGGTTTCGTGCATCGTGGCAGCCTGCACCAAGCCGCTGGGCCTGTTCGTGCTGGTCGGTGGCCGCCTGATGATGCTGGGCATGCTGCTCGGGCTGGTCTGGATCACGCTGGCGGCCTGGATGGCCCGGTCCGCTCGTCCATGCGGGACGCCGCTGGCGCTTGCGCTCACGCTGTGCACGGTCTCGTTCGCGGTGGCCCCGCTGGTCGCGCTGGACGTCCTGCCGCCCACGCGCCACCTCGAACTGTTCTGGGTGGTGGCTTGTATGGGCTTTGTCCTCATCGCGCAGGTCACGGTGCTGGTCGAGGTGCGCAACGTGCGCGCGCGCCAGCTCGACGCCGAGCGCGTTGCGCTCCTGGCCCGGCGCGATGCGGAGCAGGAGCTTGCATGGCGCCGCCAGCAGGCGCAGTACTTCGTCGGTGTCGCGCATGACCTGCGCACACCCCTGAGCGCAGTGCGGCTGGGCCTGGCCAACCTGGGGCGGCAGCTGGAGCCTGCCTCGGCTGAAGTGCGCGAGCGTCTGGAGCGTCTGCAGGCCTCGCTGCAGCGCGCAGGCGGCATGATCGAACGTCACTTGCACCTGCAGCGCCTCGATCAGCCCGATGCCGAGATCTCGCGCGAGCGGGTCACGGTGGCGCAGTGTCTGGCGCTGGTCCAGGCGGAAGTCGTCGAGGCCTGGCCGGGCAGCGAGTTCCGCTTTGCGCTGCGCGCCGGTGCGCCCGAGCTCGTGGTGATGGACCTCGACCTCGTCGCGCGCGCGCTCGTGAACCTGCTCGGGAATGCGGCCAGGGCGGCGCCGGCGGGCACGGCGGTTGAACTCGACGTCGTGGACGACGGCAGGGGTGGCGTGGGCTTCGTGGTGCGCGACCGCGGGCCGGGCCTCGGCGAGGTCGCTCCCGAGACCTTGTGCGAGATGCACTGGCGACGGCCGCCGCCCGCACAGGCTGCAACGCAGAGTGCCGCGACGCCGTCGGGCTTCGGCATTGGCCTGCCGCTGGTGCACCGCATCGCGCAGTTGCACGGCGGGCGGCTGGAGTACCGGCGTGACGGCAAGCTGACGGAGTTCACCTTGTGGCTCCCCGCGCGCCTGTGAACGCGCCGACGCTGCTGGTCGTCGAGGACGACCCCACCTTGGGGCTGGAGCTCACGGCCTTTCTTTGTGACGAAGGCTTCGACGTCGAGCTGGCCACCGGGGTGCAGCAGGCCGAGCAGGCCTTGCAGCGCCCTTTCGACCTGTTGGTGCTCGACCTCAACCTGCCGGACGGCAGCGGCGTCGAGCTCTGCATGCGGCTGCGTCCCTATGTGCGCTCGGGCATCGTGGTCTGCACCGGCCGCAGCGAGCGCGAACTGCGCCACGCCCTGCTGCGCGGCGGCGCGGACGCCTTTCTCGTCAAGCCGGTGGACCCCGAGGAGCTTTCGGCCGTGCTGGCGAGCGTGCTGCGTCGCGTCACTCCGGTGCCGGCGTCCCCGATGCGGGTGTCGGTGCCGCCTTCGATCTGGCGCCTGGACAGCATCCGGCAGTGCCTGTTCGACCCGTCGGGCCGCGCCGTGGACCTGTCCGTTGCCGAGGGGCTGCTCCTGGCGGCGCTGTTCGCCCAGCCCGGGGTGCTGGTCGAGCGCGCTTTCTTGTTCGACCGGCTCGCCGCCGACGGTCTGCCCATGACCGCCGCCCGGCTCGAGGCCCTGGTCAGCCGGCTGCGGACCAAGGTGGTGGCTGCAGGCGGGCACCGCCTGCCCCTGGCCACGAGCTACGGCCGGGGCTACCGATTCACGGCGCACGCGCAGGTGCTGGGGCCGTCCGCGCCGCCGGGGGCGTAGCGCCGCGGGGCCGTGCTGTGTGGGCCCGGGCCCGGGGCGTGCCCTGAGCTGCGCGGTGAAGCGAGAGTGCTGGCGCGGTCAAGCACGAGGATGCCTCGCGTATTCGCATTGGCATAAAAATGCGCATCATTGGTTCGAATGCGAGCGCCCACCGCTATGCGCAGCAGGAATCCGACGCGGCGGCTGGCATGACCGAGGGATTCGTGTTCCCGTGCTCAGAAACGCCCGCGGTCGTCAGCGCCGCCCGCGGGCGCCCGCGGCCCGTACGGTTCGTTGCCGGCAGGCGCGGCGGGCTGCAGGGCGACCGCGAGTATGTCCACGTACTCGGGCGCGCCTGCCTCGTGCGCAAAGCTTGCCAGCAGGGCGGCGATCGCAGAGCGCCGGGGGGAGGTCGGCACCTCTGCCAGCAGGCGGGCCAACGCCTCGAGCACCTCGCGTGTGGCGCGCTGGGGCATGTGCGTGCCTGCGGGCCGCGCCACCGGGGCTGCGGTTTCCGCCGACGCATTGGCGGACTGCGCTGTCGCATGGCTGCGCATGCTCTCGTACAGGCGTCTGGCCAGGGCGTCGTCATAGACCGCGTCCACGGGGATGGCGAAATGAGCTGCAATGCGCTCCGCGCTGGAGCGCTTGGGGCTGGCAACGTGCCCTGCGCAAATCTTGTGAAGCGTGGGCTGGAAGCCCGGCGCCCGCATGGCCTTGGCCACCGGCAGGGGGCCGCCTGCACGATGGACCAGCCATTTGATGAATTCATATGCTTTCACGACATCACTATGCGACGCCTTGTTAATCGATGGGTAATTGGTAAATAATGCGTAAACGCATATTTATGGACGTCTGAGCCTGGCTGAGCCCCTGGGTCGCCCTACGTGATCCGCCCTGCGTTCGTCGCGACGGCCGCTGAGACAGTCCCTTTCTACGATTTCTGTGGGAGTGCGGAATTGGTCAGAATTTGTCCACGCTCGGCTGCCGCGGCAACATCTCAGGACATGAATCCTTCTCAGGTCAACGCTGACGCACGCGGTTCTGCCCGCGGTGGGGTGCGGTTGCCGGCGCGGCCGCCTCGCACGGCATGCGGCGGTGAGGGGAGGGGGGGGGGGGGCAGGGCGTGCGTGCAGTAGTCCGGAGGGGGCCATGAAGGGCGTCTGGGACGTGTCCGGGCGCAGCGACAACCTTTCGACTTCCATGCACCAGACGCCATCCGCAGCAGACCGCTCGCACGCCCAGCCAGAAGGCCTGCGTGGGTCCGCTGCAATGCCGGCGGCCGCGGCATCGAGCCGCGAGATCGTCTTCGTCGACACGGCGGCCCCGGACGTCGATGCGCTCGTGGACGTGCTCGGGCAGACGTGCGAGGTGGTCGTCGTGTCTGAGACGGGCGACGGTCTGTCGCAGATGATGGAGGCCTTGAGCACGCGCCACGACATGGACACGATCCACGTGTTCGCGCACGGTTCCGCCGACGACTTCCGCCTCGGCAGCACGGCGATGGGCGACGAGATGCTTGCGCGCTTCGGCAGGCGCATGCAGGCGGACGGTCACGGCCTGAGCGCCAGGGGCAGGCTGGTGCTGTACCGCCTGTTTCGACGCACCTGATCGGTCGCCGAGCCGGCAGACGGCCGGGCCGGGAACCCCATCCAGGGCAGAAGTCCTGGCCGACGATCCCTGTGTCGG
>CAIRBF010000128.1 GCA_903876715.1 uncultured beta proteobacterium | reverse complement strand
CCTCTACCTCGTCCGCCGTCCCGGAAAGCAGACCTGCTCGAACCGTCGGCCTATGGCGTGCCTGCTACTGCCGCCGCGGCCGCGCGCCCGAAAGGGATCCAGGCAAAGCCGGCGGCGCCTGCAGCGCCTCCTGCCAAGCCCCTGTCGGCACCTGCGACTCCACACTCTCCCGAGAAGCACGCAACTACCGAAGACCGTGGTGCCACCGTCGTCGCTGCACCCAAGGTAGGCAAGGCCCCGGTCCAACAGGCGCAGCCCGCGCCAGTTCGGTCGCGACGCCGTGCGCCCGTGGCGGCTGGGCAACCCGCCAAACTCTTCGTGCTCGACACCAATGTGCTGATGCACGACCCGACGAGTCTGTTCCGCTTCGAGGAGCACGACATCTTCCTGCCGATGATCACGTTGGAGGAACTCGACGGCCACAAGAAAGGAATGAGCGAGGTCGCACGCAATGCGCGGCAGGTCAGCCGCGATCTGGACGCGCTGGCCGCGCAAGGCCCGCTCGACCCGGGAATGGGCATCCCGCTGTCGAAGACCGGCCACCGCGAGGCCAACGGCAGCCTGTTCTTCCAGACCACCGTGCTGGACGTGCGCCTGCCCGCCGGCCTGCCCCAAGGCAAGGCTGACAACCAGATCCTGGGCGTGGTCCAGGCCCTGCGTGGGCAGCAACCCGGGCGCGAAGTCGTGTTGGTGTCCAAGGACATCAACATGCGCGTCAAGGCGCGCGCGCTGGGCCTGCCGGCGGAAGACTACTTCAACGACAAGACACTTGAAGACGGAGACCTGCTCTACACGGGCGTGCTGGCGCTGCCCGCGGACTTCTGGGAACAGCACGGCAAGACGATGGAAAGCTGGCAGCAGGGCGGCCACACTTGTTACCGCATCAGCGGCCCGGTGGTGCCCAACCTGCTGATCAACCAGTTTGTGTACCACGACGGGAACGGCGGGCCGGCCCTTTACGCGCGGGTCACCGAGATCACCGGCAAGACGGCCGTGCTGCGTACCCTGCGCGACCATACCCATGCCCGCCAGGCGGTCTGGGGCGTGACGGCGCGCAATCGCGAGCAGAATTTCGCGCTCAATCTTCTGATGGATCCGGATTGCGACTTCGTCACGCTCGCAGGTACGGCCGGGACCGGCAAGACGCTGATGACGCTGGCCGCTGCTCTCAGCCAGGTGCTCGACGAGCGGCGCTACAACGAAATCATCGTCACGCGTGTGACCGTACCCGTGGGCGAGGACATCGGCTTCCTGCCCGGCACCGAAGAAGAGAAGATGAGCCCCTGGATGGGCGCACTCGACGACAACCTCGAAGTGTTGGCGCGTAGTGACAGCGGCGCCGGAGAGTGGGGACGGGCCGCCACGAATGATCTGGTGCGCAGCAAGATCCGCATCAAGAGCATGAATTTCATGCGCGGCCGCACCTTCCTGAACAAGTTCCTCATCGTCGACGAGGCGCAGAACCTGACGCCCAAGCAGATGAAGACCCTCGTCACCCGCGCCGGTCCGGGCACGAAGATCGTCTGTCTGGGCAATCTGGCCCAGATCGACACCCCCTACCTGACCGAGGGCTCCTCGGGCCTGACCTACGTCGTCGACCGCTTCAAGGGTTGGCCACACGCTGGCCATGTGACTCTGGCACGCGGCGAGCGCTCGCGACTCGCAGACCACGCCTCCGACGTGCTCTGAAACCTTCAGCGTACTCGCTGCGTCTGCGCGGCCGCGGTTACAGGTCCTCGCCACGCACACGCAGAAAGCTCGCGAACCTCGGCAGTCCTTGCGCAGTACGCCCCTGATGCGTGTAGGTGACGACGCTGCCCACTGCGGGTGGCTGTACGCGTGCGGCGTCGTCCAGACCATTGCCCAGCCGAAACTCCAGGCCACGCGCATCGCGCACGCGCAGCGCGCCAAGGCGGCCGGCATTGCGGCCCTGCCCGGGCTCGTGGCCGATGACCACGGCTTCGTCGTCCTGCAAGGGCTTGAGCTTGAGCAGGGCCCCACTTCGGCCGCTGCGCCAAGCGGCGTCTGCACGGTGCAGCATCAGGCCTTCGCCGCCGCCTCCCACGATATCGTCCAGCAGGCTGAACAAGGCCGCGCGATTTGGCAGTGCGAGCTGTTCAGCCGCCTCCAGGAAGGCCGCGCCCGAGTGTTGAACGACTTGCGACAGGCGCTGCGAGCGCTGTGCAAAGCCGTCCGGTGCGCCGGGGAGGTCGAAGATCTGGTACCGAACCGAACGCCAGGCCGCATCGATGGGATCCTTCCTGCGCACGATGCCGACCACCTCTTCGAACCGGCCCCGGCCCAACCACAGTTCGCCGTCCAGGGGCAGATTCGGCAGCTGCGCGCGGAACCACGCCGGCGCCTGGATCTCGATGCCGCTGCGAAAGCGCAGCAAGCGGCCGTCCCACCATGCCCGCACGCCGTCGAGTTTTTCGCTGACGAGCCAGCCGCGGGGGTCGATGTCGGCCGGGGCTTCCAGCGCCAACTGCAGCGGCGCCTCGTCGCGGCGCGCGGCTGCAAGGGCGCTCGTGACGAGCCCTGGCGGACCCAGCATCAATGCCGCAGCACATAGCCGCCGGCTGGCGCTGAAACGCACGGGCACGGCGGCTGCGCGGGTCTCGCAAGCGCGGGGGATGGCCTTCGGGTATCGGACGGGGTTGTCGGTCTGGTTGAACATCGCGCCTGCTCCAGGTGGGGATGTCCGCCAGTTTGGCTCCAGAGCGGTCGGCGCGCCATCCTCTCTCTGGGGAGTCGAAGATCCCCCATTCGGGGGATCCCTGCCGGGTCTCCCGGGCCACAGGCCTCAGCTCACAAGGTCCTTGATCTGGTGCAGGGCGGTGGGATCCTCGATGGTGGTCAGGTCCCCCGGATCGCGTTGCTCGCAGACGGCCTGGATCGCGCGCCGCAGCAGCTTGCCGGAACGCGTCTTTGGCAGCACGGTGACGAATCGCACACGCGCCGGCCTGGCCACGGCGCCGAGCTGGCTGTCGACTACCTTCATGATGTCGCCCTCGAGCTTCAGCGCAGCAGCTTCGGTGGCGGCCTGCGATGGGTCCTTCAGCACCGCGAACGCCATCGCAACCTGGCCCTTGAGGTTGTCGGCTACGCCGACCACCGCCACCTCCGCCACGTTCGGGTGGCTGGAGATGCTCTCCTCGATCTCGCGCGTACCCAGGCGGTGCCCGGCGACGTTGATGACGTCGTCGGTGCGACCGAGGATGAAGTAGTAGCCATCCTCGTCACGGATGCCCCAGTCGAATGTGCTGTAGAGCTGGCGGCCGGGGATGCTGCTCCAGTAGGTCTTGACATAGCGCTCGTCGTCGCGCCAGACGGTCTGCATGCAGCCTGGCGGCAGCGGTCCCTCGATGACAACGACACCCTTCTGATTGGCGCCGCGCAGCTCCTGGCCGGTGTTCTCGTCGACAAGCTTGACGTCGTAGCCGTAGACCGCCTTGCCTGGCGAGCCGAACTTGCTGGCCGCAGGCTCCACGCCGTTGCAGATCGTCAGGATGGGCCAGCCGGTCTCGGTCTGCCAGTAGTTGTCGATGACGGGCTTGCCCAGGGCGTGGGCGATCCACTTGGCGGTCGGCTCGTCCAGGGGCTCGCCAGCGAGGAACAGAGCGCGCAGCGAACTCAGGTCGTGTCGGCTCAATGCGGCTGGATCCTGCTTCTTCAGCACCCGGACTGCGGTCGGCGCGCTGAACATCGAGGTGACCCGATACTTTTCGACCAAGCTCCACCAGACGGCCGCGTCGGGCCGCGTCGGCAGACCCTCGTACATCAGGGTGGCCATCCCGGCGATCAGCGGCCCGTAGACGATGTAGCTGTGGCCCACGACCCAGCCGATGTCACTGGTGGAGAAATAGGTCTCGCCCGGCTGGCCGAGGAAGATGTGCTTCATGCTGGCGGCCAGCGCCACCGCATAGCCACCGGTGTCTCGCTGCACCCCCTTGGGCCGGCCTGTGGTGCCGCTGGTGTAAAGCGTGTAGCTGGGATGCGTCGAGTCGACCCAGGCGCAGGGCACACGGGCGTCCATGTGCTGCAGGCGCAGGCCGGCGTAGTCGATATCTCGTCCGGGCTCCATCGCCATTTCGCTGAGGCCACGGTTGACCATCAGCACCTTGGCCGGCTTGTGCGCCGACAGGCGGATCGCCTCGTCGAGCAGCCCCTTGTAGGGCACGACCTTGCCGCTGCGGCTGCCAGCGTCGGCGCTGACGATGACCGTGGGCTGGGCGTCGTCGATACGGCTGGCCAGGCTGACGCTGGCGAAGCCACCGAAGACGACCGAGTGCAGCGCGCCGATGCGCGCGCAAGCCAGCATCGCAAACGCAGCCTCAGGGATCATCGGCATGTACACCAGCACACGGTCGCCCTTCCCGACGCCGAGCGAGCGCAGGATGGCGGACATTCGTTCGACTTCGGCCTGCAACTCGGCGAAGGTATAGACGACCTCCTTGTCGACCTCTGTCGACACCCAGATCAGGGCGCGCCGGTCGGGATGGGCGGCCGCGTGCCGGTCCACCGCGTTGTGGCACAGGTTGGTCTTGCCGCCGACGAACCAGCGCGCGAACGGCGGCCGGCTGTAATCACAAATCTGGGTGGGAGGCGTCTGCCAGTCGATCAGTTGTGCCTGTTCAGCCCAGAAGCCGTCGCGATCGGCCAAGGAACGGCTGTGGAAATCGTCGAATCCCATGGTGTCCCCTCGCTGAGGCCAATTCAATCTGAGGCGGTGACTATGCCGCAGCGATCTTTCGGACGGCTGACGCGTGGCGACGTCAATCGATCCTGACGACCACCCGCCCGCGGACGCGCCCTTCCATCAGACGCTGCGCTGCCGGCACGACCTCATCGAGGCCCACCTCCGTGCACATCATCTCGAGCAGCGCCGGATCGAGATCCCGCGCCAGGCGGTCCCACGCCGCGCGCCGCAAGACTGGCGGCGCCATCACGCTATCGACGCCGAGCAAGGCCACATTTCGCAGGATGAAAGGCATGACCGTCGCCGGCAGGTCAGCCCCCTGTGCCAGGCCGCAGGCCGCGACCGCGCCGCCGTAGCGCACCTGGGCGCAAGCGTTGGCCAGCGTATGGCTGCCCACAGCGTCGACAACGGCCACCCAGCGCTCTTTCTGCAGGGGTTTGCCCGGTGCGGCCAGTTCGGCGCGGTCGATCACATCGGCCGCGCCTAGGCTGCGAAGGTAGGAATCCTCTGCGGTCTTGCCGGTGGCCGCGACCACCCGGTGCCCGAG
Source organism: uncultured beta proteobacterium (assembly GCA_903876715.1). Lineage (GTDB taxonomy): Bacteria > Pseudomonadota > Gammaproteobacteria > Burkholderiales > Burkholderiaceae_C > Rubrivivax. Next base: position 29,381 of record CAIRBF010000128.1, on the reverse strand, counting down.
CCGCGCCAACAGCGCCACAGCCACCGAGCCCACCCCGCCGGTAGCACCCGTGACCAGGACGTCGCCGCCGCCTGGGTGCATGCCGTGGCGCTCGAGTGCCATCACGCACAGCATCGCGGTGTATCCCGCCGTGCCGATGGCCATGGCCTGGCGCGTGCTCAGCGCAGGCGGCAGCGGCACCAGCCAGTCTCCTCGCAGGCGAGCGCGCTGCGCCAGGCAACCCCAATGCGTCTCGCCCACGCCCCACCCGTTGAGGATGAAACGGTCCCCGGCAGTCCAACCAGGATGCGCACTCTCCAGCACGGTCCCGGCACCGTCTACACCGGCCACCATGGGCCATGCCCGCACCACCGGGGAGCGGTTGGTGAGTGCCAGGCCGTCCTTGTAGTTCAGTGTCGAGTACTCGGGCCGTACGAGAACGCCGCCCTGACCCACCTCAGGCAGGCTCGATTCATCGAGCTCTGCCATCCCGGCACGAAACCCGGCAGCGTCCTTCTCCAGCAATACAGCCTTGAACATCCTTGGATCCTCTCTTGTGGAGGCCCGCCCCGCGACAGACCGAACCGTTCCAATCCTGATCGTTGACACGGGCAGGTGCGCCCCCTATTCTGCCGTCCGAGATGAGGCACCCGCCCGAACTCCCATGGAGCCCGAAGGCACCGGGCGCGCGGCCCTTGTGGCCGCGTCGCCGTCGGTCGGCCGCAGTGGTGTTGGCAGCGCTGTTGGCCGCAAGCACCCACGCCGCGCCACAAGCGACCTCCGATGGCGATCCGATCCTGCAACTGCTGCGCGAGCGCGGCCTGCTTCCCAGCCAGGGGACGGCTGGCAGCCCGGAGTTGGTACGGCAGGTTCGAGACACCGCCTCCGAGCTCGTGCTGGCTGCGATGAACTTCCTGGGCGTACCCTACCGGGCTGGCGGCAGCGGCGGCGCCGACGGCTTTGACTGCAGCGGCTTCACACGCCACGTCTTCGAGGTCAGCCTCGGTCTCGTCCTTCCGCGCCGGGTCGACGACCAGGCTAACGCCTCGGGCCTGATGCGCATCGGGCGCGAGGAACTGCGTCCTGGGGATCTCGTCTTCTTCAACACCCTCAGACGCACGTTTTCGCATGTCGGCATCTACATCGGCAACGGCAAGTTCATCCACGCGCCGCGCGCCGGCTCCGACGTGCGCATCGAGGACATGCGACAGGCCTACTGGGAGCGCCGCTTCACTGGTGCGCGCCGAGCGTCGCCGCCCGTCCTGGGGCAGCCGAACGGACCGCCCGCCGCAGAACCCTCACCCCTCACTCGTTGAACCCACATACGCGGCAGGCGCCCGCGGCGGCGGCACAATCCTCGTCTATGGGCGACAACGTGATTCCGTTGGCTGATCTGCGTTATGCGGCTGAACGGCCCCGCATCCCTGCCGAGCTCTCCCTGCCCTCGGGGCTGCTGCCCGACCGCCTGGGGCGGCCGCTGCGCGATCTGCGCATCTCGGTGACGGATCGCTGCAACTTCCGTTGCAGCTATTGCATGCCCAAGGAGGTGTTCGATCGGGACTACCGATTCCTGCCTCAATCGTCGCTCCTGAGCTTCGAGGAGATCACGCGCGTGGCACGAGCCTTCGTCGCTCACGGCGTGCGCAAGCTTCGCCTGACCGGCGGCGAGCCGCTGCTGCGCAAACATCTCGAATCCCTGGTGGGCATGCTGGCATCGCTGCGTACGCCCGAGGGCGACGAGCTTGACCTCACGCTGACGACCAACGCCTCCTTGCTCGAGCGCAAGGCGCATGCGCTGGCCGATGCCGGACTCAAGCGCATCACCGTCAGTCTCGACGCCCTGGACGATGTGGTCTTCCGCCGCATGAACGACGTCGACTTCCCGGTGGCTGACGTCCTGAGGGGCATCGACGCGGCGCTGGCCGCCGGGCTCGGACCGGTCAAGGTCAACATGGTGGTCAAGCGCGGCACGAACGACCACGAGATCGTGCCGATGGCCCGTTACTTCCGCGAGCGACACGGCGCCCGCGTTGCCCTGAGGTTCATCGAATACATGGACGTGGGCAGCACCAACGGCTGGCGCATGGACGAGGTGTTGCCCTCGGCGCAGGTCGTGGAACGCCTGTCGCAAGTCTTCCCCCTCGAGCCCGTGGAAGCGACGCAGCCCGGAGAGACGGCCCAGCGCTGGCGCTATCGCGACGGAGCGGGCGAGGTCGGACTGATATCCTCGGTAACGCAGGCTTTCTGCCGGGACTGCAACCGGGCGCGGCTGTCCACCGAGGGCAAGTTGTTTCTTTGCCTGTTCGCCACGCGAGGGCATGATCTGCGCGCTCTGCTGCGTGGGGTGCAAGCCACGGGACAGCCCTGGACCGACGCGCAGATCGCCGCGGCGATCGGTCTGATCTGGAGCGAACGCTCGGACCGGTATTCGGAGCTTCGCAGCGCCGAGGCGCCTGCCAGCGACGTCGGCACCCGCCGCGTCGAAATGCACTACATAGGCGGCTGAGAGAACTTCTCCTCGGCACCGAGATGCTTCGACGGAACCATCGCCGATCGGTCGGGTCGGCTCGGTGGCTTCGATCCACCCGATTCAGTCGCCTGCGTATCCGGCGCAGCCCGAGTTAGAGCAGCACGACCGCCAACGGCACAAACGAGCCTACCATCACCTCAGGATCGATCGAAAGGCCGGCATCTGCCAAGGCCTTGGCAACGTACCCGATCAGGCCCGCCACTTGGTAGGTAACGGCTGCCACCGAAAGACCTTCGACGGTCCGCTGCAGCCGCAGCCGCAGTTGCGGTCGGGCGTGGCGCTCCATCGACGCCAGCAGACCTGGTTCTGTCGCTCCCGGGCGATCTCCACGCGCGTGCGCATCAACTCGCTGGCCTGGGCCACGCACTCGGACAAGTCGTGCAGGCGCTGAGGGGCTGCCTCTGACCTGTTTCCGCTTCAGGCGCAAGGCAGGACTCCGCGTTACGCTGAATTGAATGTTGCCGCTCGACGGCGCGGCAACGCCGTGGCGCTCGCAAAGCCGTGCCAGGTGATCGATCTCGCCCTTACGCTGCGAATTGTCGATCAACTCCGGCAAGTTCGTCGCCCGCGCAGGCACCTGCACCGGTACCGGTGGGCGGGCATGAACCTTGTGGGCGAGCGTCAGCCGTTTGACGTGGTCGATAGAGCCAGGCGCGGTGCGGTGTCCGGCCCATGTTGCTCAGTCACCCGCCCCAGCGGCGACCGCAGGTGTCACCGGCTTAGGCGCGGCGTCGGGAGCGCGCGCTGGCTCGTGGCCGCCGTCGTCGTCTGGAACCACCACCTCACCCGGGATGGCCTTGCGAGCGAACAAGGTGTAAACCGTCGGCACGACAAAGATGGTCAGCAGGGTGCCCAGGCTCATCCCACCGACGATGACCCACCCTATCTGTCGCCGGCTCTCCGCGCCGGCACCGGTGGCAAGGGCCAGCGGCAATGCGCCCAACACCATCGCGCCCGTGGTCATCAGGATGGGGCGCAGACGCAAGCTCGAAGCCTCCACGGCGGCTTCGACCACCTGGCGTCCCTGCTGGCGCAACTGATTCGAGAACTCGACGATGAGAATACCGTGCTTCGTGATCAAACCGACGAGTGTGACCAAGCCGATCTGCGAGTACACATTGAGTGTGCCCCCGCTCCACTGCAAGGCTGCCAGCGCGCCGAGCATGGAAAGGGGCACCGCCAGAAGGATGACGAAGGGGTCAATGAAGCTCTCGAACTGGGCCGACAACACCAGGAAGATGAACAGCAGCGCGAGGAGGAAGACAACCGCCAATGCGCCGCTGGCCGCCTTGAACTCACGACTCTCGCCATTGAGTTCTGTCGCGTAGCCGGGCTTGAGGATCTTGGACGCGGTGGCGTCCATGAACTGCAGCGCCTCGCCGAGCGAATACCCCGGCGCGAGGTTCGCGGTGATCGTGACCGACCGCCTCTGGTTGAAGTGGTTCAGCTCACGAGGGCTCACCGATTCCTTCACCTTGACCAACGCCGACAGCGGCACCATCGTGTCGTTGCGGCCGCGAACGAACAGGCGATCGATATCCTCAGGCGTCGTACGGCCACGCGCGGTCGTCTGGACCAGCACATCGTACTGCTCCGCGTCGCGCTTGTAGCGCGTGACCGCGCGCCCACCGAGCATCGTCTCCACCATCCTCGCCACCTGGTCTACGCTGACGCCGGCATCGGCAGCGCGGTCGCGATCGACCTCGAGCAGCAGTTCAGGCTTGTTCAGGCGCAGATCGACGTCCGGAGCGACGATGCCGGGGTTGCGCCCCATCTCGGCGACGAAAGCCTGCGCCACACGGGACAGGTTCTCGTAGCTGTCGTTGGTGACGACGACGAAGTTGACAGGCCGCGAGCGAAAGCCCTGCCCCAGGCTTGGCGGGGTGATGGGAAAGGCCGTCACGCCGGGCAGACCAGCAAGCTTGCCTTGCAGTTCCCGGGCAATCTGCATCGTCGTCTTGTCGCGCTCCTCCCAGTCAACCGCGCGCAGCACGGCCGACCCCTGGGCTACCGTCGGGCTGCCGGCTACGATGAAGGTGCGATCGAACTCCTTGCCATAGTCTGCGGTGATGCGCTCGATGGCACGCAGGTAGCGTGTCGTGTACTCCAGCGTCGCGCCGTCTGGCGCTGTCACGCTGGTGAGGATCACGCCCCGATCTTCCATGGGGGCGAGTTCGCTGCGTGTCGTGGAGTAGAGCCACCAGCTCCCGCCGGCCGATCCGGCCATCACGAGAAGGATCACCCAGCGGTGGCCCAGCACCCACCGCAAAGCCACAGCGTATGCGTCGGTGATGGCCACCAGGACCCGCTCCATCCCACGGTCGAAGGCACTGGGCTTGGGGTTGTGGCGCAGCAACTTGCTGCACATCATCGGTGTCAACGTCAGCGCCACGAAGCCCGAGACGACCACCGCGCCGGCCAGCGTCAGGGCGAACTCGATGAACAGACGCCCGGTTCGCCCCGGCGTGAACGCCAGAGGCGCAAACACCGCCGCAAGCGTCATCGTCATGGCCAGCACGGCAAAGGCGATCTCGCGTACCCCTTTGAGCGCCGCCTTCACCGGTGTCAAGCCCTCCTCGATATGGCGGAAGATGTTTTCAAGCACAACGATGGAGTCGTCGACCACCAGGCCAATGGCCAGCACGAGCGAAAGCAACGTGAGGGTGTTGATCGTGAAGCCTGCCAGGGCCATCAGCGAAAACACGCCGATCAGGCTGACCGGAATCGTCACGAGCGGAATGATCGAGGCGCGCAGGGTTCGCAGGAACAAGAAAACGACCAGGGCGACGAGCACAACGGCCTCTGCCGTCGTCTTGTAGACCGATTTGATCGAGCGGTCGATGAACACCGAGTTGTCATTGGCAATGGCGACCTCGAGTCCCGCTGGAAGGTCCTGCTGGATCTTGGGCAACAACTCTCGAACCCCGGCAGAGATCTGCAAGGGGTTGGACGTGGCGTTCCGGATCACGCCGGCGGACACCGACGGCTTGCCGTTCATACGGACGATGGAGCGCTCATTGGCTGGAGCCTGTTCGATCCGCGCCACATCGCGCAACCTGACGGTGTAGCCGTTGACGACTCGTAACGCGATCTGCCCGAACTGCACCTCGGTGTTGAGGTCGGTGCGCGCGGTGACGTTGAACTCACGCTGCTGGCTTTCGATACGGCCAGCCGGGACCTCCAGGTTCTGGCGCCGCAAAGCGTCTTCGACATCCTGTACGGTCAGGCGGAAGGCGGCCAATTGGTCCGGATCGAGCCAGATGCGCATGGCAAACTTGCGATCACCGTTGATCTGCACGTCGGCCACGCCTGGTATGGTTTGAAGGCGGGGCTTGACGACGCGGTTGATCAGGTCGGTGATTTGCAGCGGCGACAGGTTCGCGCTGTTGAAGGCCAACCAGACCACAGGGAAAGCATCGGCCTCGACCTTGGCAATGATCGGCTCTTCGATGGAGGCCGGCAGGCGGCCTCGGATGCGCGACACCCGGTCACGAACGTCGGCTGCCGCGGAGTCCGGGTCTTTGCTGAGCTTGAAGCGGGCCGTGATCTGGCTTTGCTCGGCGCGGGAGATCGAGGACAGGATGTCAATGCCGTCGATACCCGCGATCGAATCCTCGAGCGGCTTGGTGACCTGCGACTCGATCACCTCCGCGGAGGCGCCCAGCAACCGGGTGTTGACCGTCACCACGGGCTCGTCGATGCGGGGGTACTCGCGCACTGACAAGTTCGAGAACGAAACCACCCCGAGCAGGACGATCATCAAGGACATGACCGTGGCGAACACCGGCCGGCGGATCGAGGTTTCCGACAACTTCATGACCAGTCCCTTCGAGGATCAGGCAACGTCAGACAGGTTCAAGGCCGGGGCCCGGCAGCGCCGCCGCCCCCAGGCGCCGGACTCGCCGCAGCGGGCCGTGCAGGCCGCTCTCCCTTGGACCAGCCAGCACCCGGCGCGGTGCCGGGAGCCGTCTTTTCAGCTTTGCCGTCGCTGGCTGGCGCGCCGACCGCAGCGCTCGGATTCCCTGCTCCAGGGGCGGCGCCTTTGCCGGTCTCGCCCTTGCCAGCTGCGCCCCCGGGAGCACCGGCACCCGGTGCTGCACCAGCGCCGCCCGCAGGCCGTCCGCCACCAGGACGATTCAGATCGACGATGCGAACCGGTACCGCCTCACCGCGCATCAGGCGGGCCTGCCCAGCGACGACTACCGTGTCACCCTTGTCGACACCCTCAAGGATTTCCACCTTGCCCGGTACCCGCATGCCGATGCGAACCGGGCTGCGCTGAGTAACCTTGCCCCCGGTATCCCCAGGCGCGTCGACGACTTTGAACACCAACTGGCGATCGCCCAAGGGCACGAGCGCCTCCTCGGGCACCACCAGCGCAGCCTCGCGGACGTCAAACACGGCACGCACGCGCGCAAACATGCCGCCGCGCAGCGCGCCATCGGTGTTCGCCATGCGGCCACGTACCAGGATGGACCGGCCGTTCGCGTCAAGCTGCGCATCGATGGCATCCACCCGCGCCTGGAACTTGCGTCCGGGCAGCGCGTCGATGGCCATTTCGATCGATTGCCCGGGACTCAGTCGAGCCAGGAAGCGTTCGGGCAGGCGGAAGTCCACCCACAAGGCGGAAAGATCTTCGATCATCACGATGTCGGCGCCGTCCTTGACGTAATCGCCGACGTTGACGCTGCGGATCCCCGCCACGCCATCGAAGGGCGCAAGCACCTTCATGCGTCCGATCTGCGCCTGGGCGAGGGCGACCTGGGCCTGCGCAACCTCCAGTGCCGCTGCATTCTGGTCAACCGCGCTCTGGCTGACGAAGTTCTGCGACGCCAATTCACGGCTGCGCTGCAGGTTCGTACGCGCAATCGCTGCTGAGGCCTCTGCCTGTTTCAATTGCGCTTGCTGTAGTGTGTCGTCGAGTTGGACCAGCAACTGCCCTTTGCGCACGCGCTGCCCGTCAGCGAATTGCAGCGTCCGGATGCGCCCACTCACCTCGGGACGCAGGATGACCCCCTGGCGGGCGCGCAAGGTACCAACGGCCTGGGTGTCGTCTTCCAGCCGGGTTGGCTCGACACGCGCAACCTCGACGGGCACCGGCCCGCCGCCACCGGGGCCCCCTTTGGCGCCATCACCCTTGGGACCCGCTCCGCTGCCAGAGCCGGGACCACCCGCACCGGGAGCAGCTGCGCCAGGCCCGCCCGGGCCAGCGCCTGCAGCGGGCGATGCGATACCCGGGCTGTTGCCACCCACTCCAGCACCCTGAGCCAAGGCACCCGGTCCATGGTTCTGGTACCACCAAGCGCCGCCGCCAGCGACAACAACGCCGACCAACGCTACCACCAGATGAATTTTTCTACCCGCCATGAACCGTGCTCCAAACTTTGCAATGTAATCGGGCTTGCCCTTTTCCGCCCCAGGGTCTTCGATAAACCAATCACACCACCCTGCTCAATACGCCGTCGACGCCACGATTGGCCAGCGCGTCGGCCCGCTCGTTGCCCGGGTCGCCGGAATGTCCGCGCACCCAGTGCCATTCGATCTCGTGGGTAGCCACGACGGCATCCAGGCGCTGCCACAAGTCGATGTTCTTGACCGGCTGGCCCGATGCCGTGCGCCAGCCCTTTCGCTTCCAGCCGTGGATCCAGCTCGTGATGCCTTGACGGACGTAATCACTGTCCAGGTGCAGGCTCACTCGGCTGCGCGACTTCAGCGCTGCCAGCGCCTCGATGACGGCGGTCAACTCCATGCGGTTGTTCGTCGTCAGCGCCTCGCCACCCCAGATCTCGCGCTCGTGAGGGCCGCTGCGAAGCCAAGCCCCCCAACCGCCCGGGCCGGGGTTGCCCTTGCAGGCTCCGTCGGTGTAGATCAAGACTTCCTTCATGCACGATTCCATCGGGGTTGAAACAGGATCAGCCCTGCCGATTCGAGAGTGGGCTCCTGCGTTCGGATCCGTGCCTTGCACATCAGGCCCAGGGCGGTCACGGCCTGCCATGCCTGGCAGTGACCGCCGTCCTGGGCGCATTCGCGTAGCGTGCCTGACGACGCGCCAAGCCCACGAGCCGCATACCACGGACCCGACGCACCGCCTCGATGGCGTACACGGCGCCAAACACGGGCCACCACCGGGCACCCATGCGCTCCATCCACTCCAACCGGTCCAGCCATTCGGCGCGGGCCAAGGGTGGGCGGAACCACCCGAAACGCGCCCGCTCGACCTCGAAGCTCAGCAGCCGCAACCAGTCGCGCAGGCGACGATAGGCAATAGGCTGGCAGGCCTCCTGGCCCCACGGCGGCTGCAAGCCCCACAGGCTGGCAGGATTCAGACCGAAGATCAGCAGGCGTCCCTCAGGGACCAGGACCCGCTCGACCTCTGCAAGCGCCAGGTGCGGGTCGCGGGACTGCTCCAGGGCGTGCGCCAGGACGACCACGTCCAGGCTTCGTCCGGGAAATGGGAGCGCATCGAAATCACAGCGGAGCAAGCCCATGGGACCTCGCGCAGCCCGCGGCGTCGCATCTGCGGCCACGCCGACGCCGCACGATCCGGGAGACGACTGCAGTTCGGACGACGGCACGCCGAGCCACTGGTGAGAAATGCGGTTGGTCCGAAGCGCGTCCAGGGCAGGCATACCCAACTGGAGCGCATGAAATCCGAACGCATCCACGAGGGCCTCATCAGCACAGCGCTGTTCCCACTCGACGACGCGCCGACCAGCGGGGCTGTTCCACCAGCAAGGCGCCTCGAGGGCGCTACCTATAATCTGCCGCTGGTGTCCCATGAAGCTCACAGCAATCCCAGCCTTCTCGGACAACTACATCTGGATGGTCGACGACGGGCGTCAGGCCGTGGTCGTGGACCCAGGCGAAGCAGCACCGGTCTTGCAGGCATTGAACGAGCGAAACCTTCGGCTCGTCGGCATTCTAGTGACCCATCACCACCGTGACCATGTCGGCGGCGTGGATCGCTTGCGCGCGGTTCTCGACGGCCCAGTGTGGGGGCCTGCGGGCGAAAGTACGCCGGAACCCCGGGTCAGCGTAGGCGATGGCGACGCTTTGGAGGTGCTCGGGCTGCGTTGGCTGACCCTGGATGTGCCTGGTCACACCCGCGGACATGTGGCCTATTTCGTCCCCTATCCAAGCGGCCATCCGCTGTTGTTTTGCGGAGACACCCTGTTTTCCGCAGGCTGCGGTAGGCTTTTCGAAGGTTCGGCAGCGCAGATGCATGCCTCGCTTCAGAAACTGGCACACCTGCCGGCGCAGACCCGGGTTTGCTGTGCACACGAGTACACACTCAATAATCTGCGATTCGCGGCCGCCGTGGAACCCGCGAACCGCGAGTTGGCCGAGTATGCCCGGTGGTGCGAGGAGCAACGCGCCGCCGGCTTGCCGACACTTCCTTCGACGCTGGAAATCGAGATGAGCCTCAATCCGTTCCTGCGTTGCCATGAGCAGCAGGTGGCAACAGCGGCCCGCGGCCGCGGCGCAGATGCGACAAATGCCGTTTCGGTCTTCGCCGCCTTGCGCGCATGGAAAGACGAATTCCGATGACAGCCCGCCCCACCCGGAACACCGTGATCTGGGCTGCATGCGTCGTGCTCGCAGCCGTCTGCCACAGCATCCCAGCCGGTGCGGCAGATTCCACATCAATGCCTGTGGCGTGGTCCGAAGCGGCGTCGGCGCCCGTCAGGCAAGCGCTTCCCAGTGGGGCTGACCCAAGCGGAGACATAGGTTCAGATCCTGCGGGCATCGGCCCGGCGCTTGTCGAACGCGCCGGCTCCGACGGAGCCGCAAACCCGGCGGCCGAGGGCGCCTTCGTGCAGACGCTCCCAGACAGCGCAAGGGCCGATCTCTGGCAACGGGTTCGGCGAGGGTTTTCGATACCGGACCTGGACAGCGATCTGGTGCAGCGTTGGGAACAGTGGTATTCGACGCGTCCGGACTATGTGGAACGCATGACGCAACGCGGGGCCCGCTATCTCTTCCACATCGTCGAGGAGGTCCAGAAGCGCGGCCTGCCTACGGAACTGGCGTTGCTGCCCTTCATCGAGAGCGCCTTCAACCCCCAGGCCCTGTCGGTGGCACGCGCCTCAGGCATCTGGCAGTTCATGCCGGCCACGGGACGCGACTTCGACCTGCGACAGAATTTGTTCCGGGACGACCGGCGCGACGTCATGGCGTCCACACGCGCGGCCTTGGACTACCTCGAGTCCCTGCACCGCATGTTCGGGGACTGGCATCTTGCGCTTGCCGCGTACAACTGGGGACAGGGCAATGTTCAGCGCACGATCGATGGCGCCCGACGCTCCGGTCTTCAGACGGGATACTCTTTCTTGCGCATGCCCGATGAAACACGCAACTACGTGCCCAAGTTGCAGGCAGTCAAGAATATCGTGCTCAACCCGAGGCAGTACCAACTCGAACTCCCTCCCCTTCAGAACCATCCCTATTTCTTGGCCGTCGACAACGATCGCGACATCGACGTCGCCCTCGCAGCGCGGCTGGCCGGGATGAGCCTGGAGGATTTCCAGGCCCTGAACCCGCAACTCAACAAACCCCTGGTCCTGGCGGCCGGGACCCCGCAGCTGTTGTTGCCCTACGACAACGCAGAAATGTTCCGGGACAGCTTGGCCCGCCACCCGGGCCCCTGGGCGAGTTGGACCGCCTGGGTCGCCCCCCGGACGATGCGGCTGGCGGAGGCCGCACAGTTGACCGGCTCCACCGAAGAGCAATTGCGGTCGCTCAACCGCATCCCTGCAGGCATGATGCTGCGTACGGGTTCGACGCTGCTGGTGCCCCGCACGGGCCGGGCGCAGACCGACGTCAGTGAACGCGTGGCCGATGGTGCCATGCTGTCGCTCATTCCGGAGCGTCAGCCGCAGCCCCGACGCACGATACAGGCCTCGGCGAAGGGAGAGCCTCTCGCGCAACTTGCTCGCCGGCATGGCGTGGCAACTGCGCAACTGGCTCGCTGGAACGGCTTGCCCGCCAATGCCCAGCTCAAGCCAGGACAACAACTCGTTGTGCTTTCGGCGCCTGCGCCGTCGACACGTGCCAAGCAGGGTTCACGTGCCAAGTCGCGTGACATTCGCCAAGCACAGGGCGCTCGTATCAAGGTTGCTCAGGCGCAGCCCCCGTCGCGCCGCTGAGGCGCGGGGCTGTCGAAGCACGGTCACCCGTTCTTCATTGGGCGCCGAAAGACGCCAGCAGAAACATGGCGACACATACGCCCAGTCCCGCGACCCACGTGAGCGAACGCCAGGCCGCACGATCTTGCACGTAGAGCGTGATGTAGATCCCTCGCAGGGCTACGAACACCAAGGCCAGTACATCGATCCAGGGCTGGGGAGCCCCGGCTTGCTGCGCCACAAGCACTGATGCGATGAACATCGGCAAGGCCTCAAAGCTGTTGGCTTGGGCCGCATTGGCCCGGGCCCGGTAGCCCGTCTGTCGGGCAAGCCATGCACGAGGATCACGGTTGTCGTAGCCGCCATTGGCAGGCTTCGTCGAGAAAGCACCCGCCTTGGCGATGCCCGCGCAGACGATCGGCAGCACGCAGGCGACGAGCAGACAGTAGTTCGCAACGGTCATCGCAGTCTCCACCAGGTTGGTTTCCAGGGTGCAGCGCCCCGGGACAGGTTTGTCCGCTCAGCGCCTGTCGGCCAGAGCGTGGGCGATCGTCCCCGTATCGACATGCTCCAGTTCACTGCCGGCGGGCACGCCGCGGGCCAGACGCGTGACGCGTAAACCGCGCGCGCGAAGCGCGTCGGCCAGGACCTGCGCCGTCACCTCCCCCTCGGCGCTGAATCCGGTGGCGAGGATCACCTCCTGGACCTCGCCGTCACTGGCGCGCTGCATGAGTTCGTGCGCTGCAATCGACTCGGGACCGCGACCATCCAGCGGGCTCAGGTGACCCATCAAGACGAAATACAGCCCGGGAAAGGAGCCTGTACGCTCCAGCGCCGCCTGATCGGCGGGCGTCTCGATGACGCAAAGCTGGCGCCTGTCACGCCTCGGATCGAGGCAGGTCTCGCACACCGGACTCTCGCTGAAGGTGTGGCAGCGGGCGCAGTGACCCACCTGAGCCACCGCCTCGCCAAGGGCTCGAGACAGCAACAATGCACCGTCGCGGTCATGTTGCAGCAAGTGAAATGCCATGCGTTGTGCCGACTTCACTCCCACGCCGGGCAGTCGACGCAAGGCCGCCACCAGTGCTTCGAGCCGTCCGAGTTCCGCCACAGCCACGCGCTCAGAAGGGAAGCTTCATCCCTGGCGGCAAGGGCATCCCGGCGGTCAGGCGGGACATCTTTTCACTGCTCACCTGCTCCGCGCGGCGGATGGCATCGTTGAAGGCAGCGGCCACCAGGTCCTCGAGCATGTCACGGTCTTCACCGAGCAGACTGTGGTCAATGGCGACACGTCGCACGTCGTGCTTGCAGGTCATCGTGACCTTGACCAGCCCGGCGCCCGACTGACCTTCGACTTCGATCGATCCGAGTTCCTCCTGGGCGCGCCGCAGGTTGTCCTGCATGGCCTGCGCCTGCTTCATGAGGCCGGCCAGTTGTCCTTTCATCATCACGGTGTCCTTTCAATACTGGGGGTGTCGGATCACAAGGGCTTGACCGAACCTGGTACCAGACGCGCCGTGCCGAACTGCTGCAGCAGTTCCTGCACGAGCGGGTCGTTGCGGATCGCCTGTTCGGCTTCGGCTTGCCGGCGATTGCGCTCTGCGGCGTCACGTCGAGCGGGCGTGTCCTGCGGATCGCCGCTGATCACCTGGAGATGCAAGGCGCCGTCCACGTGCAGGCGAAGCGCTTCCGTCAGCCTGTCCACGATGGCGACGCCGCGCAGCGACTCATGCGCCACCGCAAGGCGCCACCGCGCCGGCGGCCCGGGAACGACCGATGCGAGAGAACCCTGCCAGGCCAGCTCACGCACCAGACCGGACAAGGCGCCTGCGGCGGCCATCGCCCGTACAGCGCTGTCCCACCGCTCGGCCAACGCCGGATCGCAGACGGGCTCGGTTTGCTCGAGGGCCGTGGGGACGCCTGCTGCATCCGCGGGCACTGTCGCAGACACGGTCGGGGGCGCGATCGCTGTCGCAGCCGCAGTGGTTTCGGCCACCGATGCAGACGTCACTGCGATGACGGCCGCGGGCGCCGGCACTGGAGGAAGGGCAGTTTGCGCAGAGGGTGGCGAAGGGGCACGCAAGGGAGCGCCACGCTGACCCTGTGTGGCTACGGTGGGAGCAGCGGACGGTCGGAGCTCGGGAATCGCGGGTATCGCAGCAGTGGGCGTCGGCGCGCCTGAAGCGAAGGCCAAGTAGCGCAGAAGCACCATCAGCAGGCCCGAATGATCGTCAGACACGAGCGCAAGCTCGCCCCTGCCATGGACAACCAGGCTGTACAGCAGCTGCAGCTCGTCCGGCGCGAACGCAGCCGAGAATGCGAAAAATTCCGCATCATCAGGCGTCGCGGCCGTCAATCTGGCGGGCACCACCTGGGCCACGGCAATCTGCTGGAGTCGCTGCGCGAGCTGCTCGAGCACCGACGCTGGCGACCCGCCGGCAGCACGCAGCGCGTGCGCAGCATCCACCACCCGAGGTCCCTCCCGCGAGGCGAGAGCCTGCAGCAACTGCAGCACGAGCCCGGAGCCCACCACCCCCAGCATGGCCTCGACACCCGATTCGGTCAGCCGGCCGCCGCCGTAGGCAATGGCCTGGTCGGTCAGCGAAAGGGCATCGCGCATGGATCCGCGTGCGGCCCGGCCCAGGAGGCGAAGCGCACCGTCGTCAGCAGGCACCGATTCCGCCGCAAGCACATGGGCAAGGTGCTCAGTCACCACCTCAGGAGCCATCGGGCGGAGATTGAACTGCAGGCACCGGCTGAGCACCGTGGGGAGCATCTTCTCCGGGTCGGTGGTCGCGAGCACGAACTTGAGGTACTCAGGAGGCTCTTCGAGCGTCTTGAGCAGGGCATTGAAGGCGTCGCGTGTCAGCTGGTGCGCTTCATCGATCATGAAGACCTTGAAGCGTCCGACGGCCGGCTTGTAGGCGGCTCGCTCGATCAGATCGCGCACCTCCTCGATGCTGCGGTTGGACGCCGCATCGAGCTCGATGTAATCCACATAACGGTCCGCGTCGATCGCGGTGCAGGCATCGCAGACGCCGCAAGGGCTGGACGTGATCCCCCCGCTTCCGTTCGGCCCGGTGCAGTTCAGACTCTTGGCCAGGATGCGAGAGACGGTCGTCTTGCCGATCCCGCGGGTACCGGTAAAGAGGTAAGCGTGGTGCAAACGCTGTTGATCGAGGGCATTCGTGAGCGCCTTGACCACATGCTCCTGGCCCGCCATCTGCGCAAAATTGCGGGGGCGGTATTTTCGGGCCAACACGACGTAAGACACACGACGATTCTACGGGCCGCACCAGCACACTCGACGCGCCCGACCCGGCCATGGGCCCGCCCCGACCTCACGCCGATAATCGAAGCCATGAATCATGCTCCCGGCTCCCCCTTGACCTACGAAGAGGCGGGCGTTCACTATGACGTGATCGACCCTCTCAAAGTGCAGGCGCAGCGGGCCGCCGCAAGCACCGGCGCGCAGCTGCTGCGCCATGGATTCCACGAGGTCATGGCCTCACGTGGTGAATCAGCGTACGTCGTCGACGTCGGGCCTTTCCTGATCGCCAGCATCGTCGAATGCCTGGGCAGCAAGGCCTTGGTCGCTGACGAGATGCACCGCCTGACAGGCCGCAGCTATTACGATGGGATCGCGCAGGACACCATTGCGATGGCCGTCAACGACCTCATCACGGTGGGGGCGACGCCGCTGGTCGTGCAAGCCTACTGGGCGGCTGGCGGCAGCGAATGGTTCGGCGATTCGGCCAGGGCCCAGGCGCTCGTTGAGGGCTGGCAGCGCGCCTGCCTGGCCTGCGGCGTCAGCTGGGGCGGCGGGGAAACGCCTGCGCTGGCGGGCATCGTCGAGCCGGGCCGCATCGACCTCGCCGCCAGTTGTACCGGCATCGTCGCACCCAAGAGCCGTCTGTCCCTCGGCGACGAACTGGGCCACGGAGACGCTATCGTCCTGTTGTCCTCGAGCGGTATCCATGCCAACGGGCTGACGTTGGCTCGCAAGGTTGCCGAACGCCTGCCCCAGGGCTACTTGAGCGAGATCGCGCCGGGCCTGAGTTATGGCGACGCACTGCTCGCACCGACGATCTTGTACTCACCGGTCACCGAGGCCCTGCACCAAGCAGGCATCAGCCTGCACTACTGTGCCAACATCACCGGCCACGGCTGGCGCAAGCTGATGCGCCATCCGGCAGAGTTCACCTACCGCATTGATGCGCTTCCTGCGGTACCGACGGTCCTGCACCACATCCAGCAAACCGCCGCTCTGGACGCCGAACAGGCGTACAGCACCTTCAATATGGGGGCAGGCTTCGCCGTCTTCGTCAAGTTCGACGAGGCGTCTCGCGTGATCGAGTTGGCGCGTTCACATGGGGTAGATGCGATGCTCGCCGGCCGCATTGAAGCCGGCCCAAAGCAAGTGATCATCGAGCCCCTGAGCGTGCGCTTCGGGGCGGACTCGCTGGCGCTGCGATGAGGCGGTTGCAACATCTGCCGCCGTTTGACACCCGGTTTGGCGGCTACCGTCGATGCGTAGGAGGATGACCTAGAATCGGCCTCGACGGGCCTCCCCGCATGGAAGTGCGGCCAACCGGGTCAGGTGGGGAACCAAGCAGCCCTAACCGAGGCGACCAGTGCCGGGGGTAAGGCTCGTCACCATTCATCTTCACCGAGCGCTGGTAGCGTTGGGTTGAGGCGGGCCCAAGCTCGTGCAATGGGTTGCGTCAGGCCATTCGGAATCAAGGCATCGCGCAAGACTTTCGCTGTCAGGCGCAGCCCGCGGCTGTAGCGTCCGACCACGGCGTTCAGTTCGGCGGCTGCCCGCTCGGGCGACAGCAGCAAGGCATCTATGGCATCGTTGGCGCAACTGCCTGTCTGGCACAGCGCCTCCTCGTCCGTGCGCGGGGCCGGGAAGATGCCTCCCTTGGCAGGCAGTCGCCTGAGCGCGCTCAGGGTCGCTGCGTCCAAGCCCAAGTGACGGCCGACTGCCACGCCCACGGATGCGAGATCAACGCCCAACACCGAAAAGGCGGCCAGGTCTTCACTCAAAGCCGATCGCATCTCGAGCTTGTCGCCATCGCTGCTGCCGGGCGGAAACATCAAGACATGCACCTGCTGTGCCTGCTCCGAGAAATGGTATTGCAGGACGATGCGTCCGACGTTCTGCAGCACAGCCACAATGTATGCCGCCTCGGGATCGTAGCCCTGCGGTCGCAGCAGGCGAGCCACGCGGGCGGCATTCCTGCAGCGAACCAGGAGCGCCGCCAGATCGTCCACCGCCTGGCCCCGGAGAGCGCCTGGCCACGGCTTCAGGGAAAGTGCGCTGCGGCGCACACCTTCCAGCCCCAGCATGGCAACGGCACGGTGCAAGGTCAACACGCCTGCGTACCCTGCCCTGCGCGCGTCGCGCTGCTGGGCGGTGTTGACGACCCGCAACAACTCCAGCGCCACCGCAACATCCCCCAGCATCAGCTCGGACATCTCCCGAGTCGATTCCCCTTCGAGAAGCCGCAGGTTCGCGAGCCGTTCACGCGTGTGCTCAGATGCAGGCAACAGGCCGTCTGAACGCACCTTGTCCACCATCATCCTGAAGGTGCTGTCGGCGCTGTTGCTCTCCGCCTTCAGCCACCCGTCCAACGCCATCAGCAGGCCGCGTACGCTCCGGTAGCGGAACGTCTCATGCCGGTCGACAGCTCTCTGGACGATCGCACGCAAGGGCTCGGGCACCGGCTGAGGAAAGCTCGCCGGAAATCTGAGGGGCTCGGCGCTCGCGCTCAGGATCCGCCCAGCCACCACCTCGGGATCCGGTTCGTCCATCGGTGCGCGACCGGTGACCATCCAGAACAAGAGCACACCCAAGGCGACGGCATCGCTGCGGCTGCCAGCGCGGGACACGGTATTGCGCCATGCATCGACCTCCGCCGGGCTGGTCAACACCTGCGGAGGAACGCTGGCCACCTCGAGTCCGGCCAGCTTGACATGCCCCGCTGACGATACGAAGACCAGATACGGTTGAACGTCACCGTGGACGATGCCGGCCTCGTGCGCGGCAGAAAGCACACGAGCCACCTGGGCCACTGCCGCAGCCCCCTCTCGCGGAGACAAGGCTCCCGAATTGAGGCGGTTCAGGAGGGTATGTCCCTCAACCTCGTAAGCGACGTAGGGGAAGCGATCGTGGGACCCGACCTCCACCGCGTAAGCGAGTCCGGCATGACCCATCCGGGAAGCCCTGCGTGCATTCGCCTCCCACACACGTACTGCCTCGTCGCCCGCCATGGCGGCGCGGGGCAGGACCAGCAGCAACTCGCGGTCGCTTCGCGGGTCGTGAACACGCCAAGCCATGGTGCGCTGGCTGCGTCCCACGAGCTCGCGCAGTTCAAAGCGCCCCAGACGGCGAACTGCGGCGGTACCACCGGCGTTGGAGCGCTGACCCGATTCCATGAGACTGACAGAGGCGCGAGACCCGTCTTTCGATGCAGAAGTCTTAGATACCGGTGGAAGGCGTGCAGTCCTCAGCGCGCTCGGCACTGCGGCGTACACCCGGCTGGCGCAAGTCCACAAGGTTGTTGATTGTCGCCCAGTTGATGCACGTTCATCAGGCGAACACTGGGCGCCCTGTGTCACAATTCTCGAAGATGTAGCCACGCCGGGTCGCGGCTTGGCGTCTCACGACCGGCCCGGTTCAACTCACATGAGCTCAGCACAGATCCGACACGTCTCTGACGATTCCTTTGAGCAGGACGTCCTCCAGTCCGATTCCGCAGTTCTGGTGGATTTTTGGGCAGAGTGGTGTGGCCCATGCAAGATGGTTGCGCCTATCCTTGACGAAATTGCCGGTCAGTACGGTGGTCGTCTGGACGTCGTCAAGATGAACGTCGATGAGAACCAGCAGGTGCCGGCGAAATTTGGTATTCGGGGCATTCCAACGCTGATGATCTTCAAAGGCGGCCAACTCGTCGCGACGAAAGTCGGTGCTCTCCCCAAGGCGCAGTTGACTGCGTTCATCGACAGCCACCTATAATCTGGTTGATGGCGTAGCTTTCGGCCATCATCATCGCCGGGCCGCGAGTCTGGCCTGGCCCATGAACCGCTTCATGGTGCGTTGAACACCGACAGCTTTTCGTTGGGGTGCCGCTCGCAACGCTGAGCGGTCGTCCAATGACGTGTCCCGCACGGGGCCGGCACCACGGCGCTTAGTGGCGCACTCCGCGTGCGCTGCCGGTTTGCTTCGGTCTTCACCCACTCACTTCTCCATGCATCTTTCCGAACTCAAAGCCCAGCACGTCTCCGAGCTCATCAAGATGGGCGAGGCCTTGGAGATCGACAACGTCAGCCGGCTGCGCAAGCAGGAACTGATGTTTGCGATCATGAAGAAGCGCGCCAAGGCAGGCGAGCAGGTCTTCGGCGACGGCGTGCTCGAAGTCCTGCCGGACGGCTTCGGATTCCTGCGCTCGCCGGACACCAGCTACATGGCCAGCACCGACGACATCTACCTGTCGCCGAGCCAGGTGCGCCGCTTCAACCTCCACACCGGCGACATGATCGAAGGTGAAGTGAGGGTTCCCAAGGACGGAGAGCGCTACTTCGCGCTGGTCAAGGTGGACCGCGTCAACGGCCTGACGCCCGAGGAGAACAAGCACAAGATCATGTTCGAGAACCTGACCCCGCTGTTCCCGAAAGAACAGTTCAGGCTCGAGCGCGACATCAAGAGCGAGGAAAACGTCACAGGCCGCATCATCGATCTGGTCGCGCCCATCGGCAAGGGACAGCGCGCGCTGCTGGTGGCCCAGCCCAAGACGGGCAAGACGATGATGATGCAGCACATAGCGCATGCGCTGGCTGCGAACCATCCCGATGCGCACCTCATGGTGCTGCTGGTCGACGAGCGGCCTGAGGAGGTGACCGAAATGCAGCGCACCGTGCGCGGCGAGGTCATCAGCTCGACCTTCGACGAGCCGGCGGCCCGTCACGTGCAAGTGGCCGAGATGGTCATCGAACGCGCCAAGCGCTTGGTCGAACTGAGGAAAGACGTGGTGATCCTCCTCGATTCGATCACCCGTCTGGCGCGCGCTTACAACAACGTCCTGCCGTCGTCTGGCAAGGTCCTGACGGGCGGCGTCGATGCCAACGCGCTGCAGCGGCCCAAGCGATTCTTCGGCGCTGCGCGCAACGTCGAGGAAGGCGGTTCGTTGACCATCATTGGCACCGCGTTGATCGACACCGGCAGCCGCATGGACGAAGTGATCTACGAAGAGTTCAAAGGCACGGGCAACTGCGAGATCCACCTCGATCGCCGCATGGCCGAGAAGCGAGTCTACCCTTCGATATTGATCAACAAGTCGGGAACGCGTCGCGAGGAACTGCTGCTCAAGCCCGAGATCCTGCAGAAGACCTGGATTCTGCGCAAATTGCTTTATCCAATGGACGAAATCGAGGCGATGGAATTCATGCTCGACAAAATGAAAGCGAGCAAGAACAACCTCGACTTCTTCGACATGATGCGCCGCGGCGGCTGACAGCTCCTGCCGACGTACCCGCGATGAGGCTTTGAAGAACTGAACGCGCTAGAATGCGCAGTTTTCGCAACCAGGCAAGTGCGTCGCTGTCAGCGGACGTGGCTGCCGACACCACAGCGAGGTCTCCATGAAAGAAGGTATCCATCCCGCCTACCGCGACGTGTGCTTCGTGGACCTGTCCAACGGTTTCAAGTTCGTCACCCGGTCCTGCCTGCAGACCCGCGAGACGATCAAGCTGGACGACGGCCGCGAATTGCCGCTGATGAAGCTCGAGACCTCGAGCGAGTCGCACCCGTTCTACACCGGCACGCAAAAGAGCGTCGACAGCTTGGGCGGCCGGGTCGAGAAGTTCCGCAACAAGTTTGCTCGCGTCGGCTTGAAGAAGTAGGCCCATGGGCAGACGATCGAAGGGCAGCGTGTGCTGCCCTTTTTTCTTGGCGTGGCCTGACCGCAGCAAATTGAAATTGGTGACGCGCCGCGCTCGCGCCCGAACTCGCCGAGCACGCCAGCCAGGCAGCGAGCCTGGCGGGCTCGGTCACCGATGAGCATTCGGCCCGCGCTGGTGATGCAGCGCGCTGCCGCGCCGCTGCCGCGCGCGCTGCTTTGGCTATTCTGCGCCTGCTGGGTGTTGCCCGGCGCGTTCGGCCGTGACCCTTGGCGCAACGCAGATGTCCAAGCCTACGGGATCATGGCGGCCATGGCCGAAGGCCGAACCTCGTGGTGGGCACCGACACTCGGTTCCGTACCGATGGACGTTGCACTGCTGCCGCATTGGCTAGGCGCCATGTTCATCCTGGCCGGCCAGGGTTGGCTGGACCCCGTTCTGGCCGCCCGCATACCTTTTGCATTGCTGCTGGCGGCAACGCTTGCGAGCGTGTGGTGGTCCACCTTCATGCTGGCGCAGACCGATGCTGCGCGTCCCCTGCCCTTGGCCTTCGGCGGCGAAGCACGACCGACGGACTATGCGCGCGCGCTGGCCGATGGTGCGGTGCTGGCGATGATTGCCACACTGGGCCTGCTGCAGATGGGGCACGAAACAACTCCAGAGTTGATGCAGCTCGCGTCGAGCAGCGTCTTTATGACGGCGCTGGCCGGTGCTGCGCGTGCTGCCCGCAAATGGACACGGGTGGCTGCTGTGTCCAGCCTGGTGGTATTGGCCGCCAGCGGAGGCCCCACGCTCGCGGCCGCCCTCGGCGCCGCCAGTTTCATGGCCTGCCTTCTCAGTCGGGAAGGCACATGGCGGCGCTTCGCGCCGTGGAGCTTGCTGTCGGGCGTCGCCGCAGCGATGCTTGCATCGGCGCTGGAGCTCTGGCGCTGGCGCCTTGCTCCGGCGCTGGCTCTCGCCGAAGCCGATCTGATCGTCAGGCAGTGGCTCTGGTTCATGTGGCCTGCCTGGCTGCTTGTGCTCTGGACGCTTTGGCGCTGGCGCAGTCATCTGGCCGCCCCCCATGTCTCGGCGCCCTTGGCGCTGACCTTGACAGCCGCTGGCGCGAGCGTTCTGATGGGAGGCAACGATCGGGCACTTCTGCTCGCCCTGCCCGGCCTGGCGGTGCTTGCGGCCTTCGCACTACCCACTATCGCGCGCAGCGCCGCAGCCGCCATCGACTGGTTCTCCATCTGCTTCTTCACCACGACGGCACTGTTCATCTGGTTCATGTATGGCGCCATG
Organism: uncultured beta proteobacterium; assembly: GCA_903876715.1. Lineage (GTDB taxonomy): Bacteria > Pseudomonadota > Gammaproteobacteria > Burkholderiales > Burkholderiaceae_C > Rubrivivax. Next base: position 7,562 of record CAIRBF010000128.1, on the reverse strand, counting down.
CAGACTGGCATACCGGCCAAGCCGGCTGCCAACGTCGCGAGGCTGGCGGTTGACTTCGTCCCACGCTTCGAACCTTGGGCCCTGATGCTCGCCGTGGCCGCCACAGTCGCGTGGCTGGGCCTGGTGCGCTGGCGCACCGGTCGGCATCCACACGCGCTCTGGAAGAGCATGGTGCTCCCCGCAGGGGGCGTTGCGTTGTGCTGGATCCTGCTGATGACCCTGTGGCTGCCTCTGCTCGATTACGCGCGCAGCGCCAGGCCGCTCGTCCAGCGTGTGGCCATGCTCGTAGGCGACAGCCGCTGCATCGCCGGCATGAACTTCAGCGCCGCCGTCAGCGCGTCGTTCGAGATCTTTTGGGGTCGCCCGGTGGATGCGCGCCCTGCGGCGGAGCAGGTGACCACCTGCCCGGTTCTCGTGCGTATCACACGGGGTCCCGCCACGGACACGCCCGTGGGCTGGGAATTCCAGGGAGCCACTCGACGCCCCACCGAGCGCAACGAAGTGGTTTCAGTCTACCGACGCACCGTGTCGGCGACCGCGACTCCGAACCAGGGCTCCGTGACAGACGGCGCTGCTCGTCGTGCCGGCGACTGAAAGTCGCGGCCAGCGCGAGAAAGTTCAGTGCGACGCAGCAGCATCGGCCAAACGCTGTGCCGCCTGGCGAGCCACGACCTCCTCGGCAGCCTCCACCATCACGCGCAACACGGGCTCGGTTCCAGAGGCACGGATCAAGACCCGGCCAGTGCCGGCGAGCGCCGCCTCCACGGCAGCGAGCTCCGCAACCAGGCGCGTGTTGGCTCGCCAGTCCGCTCCAGACTCATGCCGCACGTTGAGGAGTACTTGAGGAAACAGCATGACGTCCTGCAGCAATTCGGCCAGGGTGCGCCCGCTGCGCCGCACTGCCTGCAGCACCTGCAACGCGCTGACGATGCCGTCGCCGGTGGTGTGCCGGTCCAGCGCAATCAGATGGCCCGAGCCTTCACCCCCCAGCTTCCAACCTCGACGCTGCAATTCCTCCAGCACGTAGCGGTCTCCGACCTTGGCACGCACCAGCACGACCCCCCGGCGACCCAGCGCTTGCTCCACGGCCAGGTTGGTCATCAAGGTGCCGACCACACCGGGCACCGGCTCGGCCTGGGCCAGACGGTCCATGGCCAGGACATAGAGCAGTTCGTCGCCGTTGTAAAGCCGACCCTGGGGATCGACCAGTTGCAGGCGGTCAGCGTCGCCATCAAGCGCGATGCCGTGATCGGCACGCCGGGCCTTCACCTCGGTGACCAGCGCCGCAGGTGCCGTCGCGCCCACGCCATCATTGATGTTCAGCCCGTCCGGACTGCACCCGATCGATGAAACCGACGCGCCGAGTTCATGGAACACCGCCGGCGCTACCTGGTAAGCAGCACCGTGAGCCGCATCGACCACCAGGTTCAGGCCCTTAAGGGACAGATCCTGTGCGAACGTGGACTTGCAGAACTCGATGTAGCGCCCTGCCGCGTCCCCAATGCGCCGAGCCTTACCCAGGCGCGCTGGATGAACCCAACGCGGCGCCTGCCCGAGCGCAGCCTCGACCTGCAGTTCCCATTCGTCGGGAAGCTTCTCGCCGCGCGCGGAGAAGAACTTGACACCGTTGTCGGGATAGGGGTTGTGCGACGCGCTGATAACGATGCCCAGGTCCACCCTCAGTGCCCGCGCCAGGTAGGCGACACCCGGCGTCGGCAAAGGGCCGCTCAAGAGGACATCTACGCCGGCGGACACAAGACCAGCCTCCAAGGCCGACTCGATCATGTAACCGGAGATCCGCGTGTCCTTGCCAATCAGCACCCGTGGCGTATCGGTCCGGCGCTTGAGGACCAGCCCGACCGCATGCCCAAGGCGAAGCATGAAGTCGGGCGTGATCGGTTCCTCACCGACCGTCCCCCGGATGCCGTCCGTACCGAAGTACCTTCGAGTCATTCCACAGCGGCGCCGGCCTATGGGCAGGTCAGGCAGCGGCCGTCGCTTCGCCCGTGGTCACGGCAGGCGCGCCCCCCCCCCCACCGGAGCGGGGAGGCTGCGCCGTGCCGTCCTTGGGCGGACGGGGCGGCTTGCCGCCCATGATGTCGTCGATCTGCTCGCTGTCGATCGTTTCCCACTCGAGCAGGGCGCGCGCCATGGCGTGCATCTTGTCCTTGTGGTCCTCGATCAGCTGGCGCGCGATCGAATACTGCTGATCGATGATCTTGCGGATCTCCAGGTCGACCTTCTGCATCGTCTGCTCGGAAACGTTCACCTGTTTGGTCACCGAGCGACCGAGGAAGACCTCGCCCTCGTTCTCAGCATAGACCATGGGACCAAGCTCGTCGGTCATACCGTAGCGCGTGACCATATCGCGGGCGATCTGGGTCGCGCGCTCGAAATCATTGCTTGCCCCGGTGGTCATCTGGTTCATGAAGACCTCCTCGGCGATGCGCCCTCCGAAGAGGACGGAGATCGTGGACAGCATACGTTCCTTGTCCATGCTGTAGCGATCACCCTCGGGTAGCTGCATCGTCACACCCAGTGCACGGCCACGGGGGATGACCGTTACCTTGTGCACCGGATCGGTCTTGGGCATCAAGCGCGCGACCAACGCGTGACCAGCCTCGTGGTACGCCGTGTTGCGACGCTCCTCCTCGGGCATGACCATGGACTTGCGCTCCGGGCCCATCATGATCTTGTCCTTGGCCTTCTCGAAGTCGACCATCTCGACGACCCGGCCGTTACGCCGGGCGGCGAACAGCGCCGCCTCGTTGACGAGATTGGCGAGATCAGCCCCCGAGAACCCTGGTGTGCCACGAGCCAGGATGTCGGCCCGGATATCCTGGCCCACCGGCACCTTGCGCATGTGAACATTGAGGATCTGCTCACGCCCCCGCACGTCAGGCAAGGTCACGTAGACCTGGCGGTCGAAGCGGCCCGGACGCAGCAACGCCGGGTCGAGGATGTCGGGCCGGTTCGTCGCCGCCATGACGATGACGCCGAGATTGGTCTCGAAGCCATCCATCTCGACCAGCATCTGGTTCAGCGTCTGCTCGCGCTCGTCGTTGCCGCCACCCAAACCGGCGCCGCGATGGCGGCCGACAGCGTCGATCTCGTCGATGAAGATGATGCAAGGCGCACTCTTCTTCGCCTGTTCGAACATGTCGCGCACGCGTGCCGCGCCCACGCCCACGAACATCTCGACGAAGTCAGAGCCAGAGATGCTGAAGAAAGGAACCTTGGCCTCACCGGCGATCGCCTTGGCCAGCAGGGTCTTGCCGGTCCCCGGAGGTCCCACCAGCAACACGCCGCGCGGAATGCGTCCACCCAGCTTCTGAAATTTCTGCGGATCCTTGAGAAAGTCAACGAGTTCCTTGACTTCCTCCTTGGCCTCGTCGCAGCCAGCAACGTCTGCGAAGGTCGTCGAGTTGTTGGCCTCGTCGAGCATGCGCGCCTTGCTCTTGCCGAAGCTGAAGGCACCGCCCTTGCCACCGCCCTGCATCTGGCGCATGAAGTAGATCCACACACCGATCAGAAGCAGCATCGGCCCCCAGCTGAGGAGGATGCTCATCAGCAGCGAGGGCTCCTCGCGCGGCTTGACGTCAAAACGCACGCCGTTGTTGATGAGGTCACCGACCAGGCCGCGGTCGAGATAGGTCGCGGTGGATCGCAGGCGCTTGTCGTCGACAGTCACCGCCTGGATCTCCGTCCCGCCGCCAGGGTTCTCCTGCAGCGTCACGGCCTTGATGCGCTTGGCACGCACCTCCTCCAGGAAATCGGAGTAACCGATCTGGTTGCCCTGAATTCCACCGCGGTCGAACTGCTTGAAGACGGTGAACAGCACGAGTGCGATCACCATCCACACAGCCACCTTGGAGAACCACTGATTGTTCACCGGAGCTCCTCTGAAACCGGTCTTCGACCTGCGGACGGGCAGATCCTCAGACACCATTCATATCTATGGGCGAGTTTAGTCCACGCAAGGGTCGCCTCGCTCCCAGAGAAAGGGCAACCGTACGCGGGACGCGGGGAGATCAAACCTGCCGCGGCCCGATGCCGACGAGAAAAGTCTCGGCAGACCGGTCACGCGATGCCTTGGGCTTGACCGGCTTGATCACCCGAAAGCTGCGCTTGAACAGCTCGACGAGTTGGCTGTAGCCGCTGCCGTGGAAGGCCTTGCACACCAGGGCCCCTTGTGGATGACGCAGATGGCGCAAGGAGAATTCCACCGCCATCTCCACCAGATCCGCCATCCTTGCGGCGTCAGACGCTGGGATGCCCGAGAGGTTGGGCGCCATGTCGGAGACGACGACGTCGACCGGGCGGCCGGCAAGCATGCCCTCGAGCTTGGCGACCACATCATCCTCGCGAAAATCCCCCTGCAGGAAGCTGACGCCTTCGATCGGCTCGAAGTCGAGCAGGTCCAACGCGATCAGCGTGCCGTCGAGTTCGCCAGCCGCGGCACCTGTGGGTGCGAAACGCCGCCGCAGGTACTGGCTCCAGGCACCGGGCGAGGCGCCGAGGTCCACCACAACCTGCCCGGGATGAATCAGCCCGAAGGTGCGGTCGATCTCCTCGAGCTTGTAAGCCGCTCGCGAGCGGTACCCCTCCTGTTGCGCCCGCCGCACGTAGGGGTCGGTCAGGTGGTCATGCAGCCAGGCACGGTTAACGCGTTTGTTCTTCGTTCTCATTCGGGCAGGATAATACGGTGATGACTTCCCTCACGCTGACTGCTACCGACCGCCGCGCCCTGCGCGCCGACGCACACCACCTCGATCCTGTGGTTTTGGTCGGAGGCGACGGCCTGACCGACGCCGTGGTGAAGGAAGTTGATGCGGCGCTGAACGCCCATGGCCTCATCAAGGTGCGGGTCTTCGCTGACGAGCGCCCGGCGCGCGAGGCCATCTTCGAGGCCCTGGTCGATCGCCTGTCCGCAGCGGCGGTCCAGCACATCGGCAAACTCCTGGTGCTGTGGCGCCCTGTGCCGGAGCGCGAGAAAGCCGAGCGCGAGGACCGCCACCCCGGCCCGCGCGTGGTCAAGGTTCTGAGCTTCTCTAAAAGTGGCAACCACCGGGCGACAGTGCGCAAGGTACGCGTGCTCGGGAACGAGCGCATCACCCCGGCCGGGACCGTGAAGCGCAAGCAGCAAAGGCAGGTCAGTCAGAAGAAGAGGGCCGCTGGCTGAGCAGTGCACCACAGCGCCAGGCGAGCGCCGCGACAAGCAGGACCTTGAGGCCGTAGAAGGCTGCGCTGGCTGCGTGCAACTGTGCGAAGCTGAACCGACCGGCGCCGCTGCGGGCCTCGGCCATCCATGGCTGGATGCCGTAATAGCCCGCCGCGGTGCAGAACAGGGCTGCGAGGGTCAGACCGAGTTCGAGGCTGAAAACGCTCCCTCCGCGTCCATCGGAAGTCCGTCGGCGTGCGTGTGCGCGCAGCAACAATGCCAGGACGATACCCAGGATCAGGCTGGCTTGCGCCTCGCGCGCCAGCAAGCGCGCCACGACCTGGCCCGCTTCGCGAGCCGGCAACGAAGCAAAAGCCGACGGTGTCCCGATCGCCGCCACGCATCCCAGCACACCGAACCAGGCAGCGGCCAGCAGCGCGCACCAGCGCAGCGGTTCGCGCATCAGGCGTAGCGTACGCCGACGATCTCGTAGGTCTTGACCCCGCCCGGGGCACGGACCTCCGCCACGTCGCCTTCGCTCTTGCCGATCAACGCGCGTGCGATCGGGCTCGAGATCGAGATCAGGCCCAGCTTCAAATCAGCCTCGTCGTCACCAACGATCTGGTAGACCACACGCTGGCCGCTGGCCTCCTCTTCCAGGTCCACCGTGGTGCCGAAGACCACGCGCCCGCCGGCATCCAGGGTCGAGGGATCGATGATCTGCGCCGCCGCAAGCTTGCCCTCGATTTCGAGGATGCGTCCCTCGATGAAGCCTTGTTTGTCCTTGGCCGCGTCGTACTCAGCGTTTTCGGACAAGTCGCCCTGAGCGCGTGCCTCGGCGATCGCCTGGATCACTGCATGACGCTCCACCGTCTTCAAGCGATGCAGTTCGTCCTTCAATTTTTCGGCGCCGCGCCGGGTCAGCGGGATGGTGACCATGGTTCAAGTGTCCTGTGGAAGAAGAAAACCGCCGCAGCGCGCACTCAGGCGCGCTGCGGCGGCAGTCAAGCTGACAAGTGTATTGCAGGCCGATTTGGCGGAACCCGCACAGGGCTCGTTCACACCTACGGACGATGGCGATGAGAAGGCCGCGCGTGCGCCCTCTGGTCGGTCGCTCGGCGGCGTCAATGCAGCAGTGCGTGCAACTCCTGCACCGAGTGCACGCTCAGGTCGCTGCCATGCTTCAGCGCCTCCGTGGCGGCTTCGCTGCCCGCCATGGTCGTGTAGTAGGTCACGCGATTGGCCAGGGCCGCCGTACGGATGTGGCGCGAATCGGCAATCGCAGAACGGGTCTCATCAACGGTTGTGAACACGAGTTGGATCTCGCCGGCCTTGACCATGTCACCGATGTGCGGGCGTCCGTCCTTGACCTTGTTGACGGCCCGCACCGGCAAACCGGCCGCCGAAATCGCCGCCGCAGTGCCACGCGTGGCCACGAGGTGGAAACCCAGCGCATGCAGGTCGCGCGCGACCGCCACGGCCCGCCCCTTGTCGGCGCCCTTGACCGTGAGCACCACCGTGCCCTTGGTCGGCAGCCTGGAGCCCGCGCCGAGTTGGCTCTTCAGCATTGCCTCGCCGAAAGTGGCCCCCACACCCATGACCTCGCCGGTCGAGCGCATCTCCGGGCCGAGGATGGGGTCCACACCCGGGAACTTGTTGAACGGGAACACAGCCTCCTTGACGCTGAAGTACGGCGGAATGACCTCGCCGCCGCGGCCCCGGTCCAGGACGCCAGGCTGGTCGGCGAGCTTGCGACCGGCCATGCAGCGCGCGGCGATCTTGGCCAAAGCCTGGCCTGTGGCCTTGCTGACGAAGGGCACGGTGCGAGAGGCACGAGGGTTGACCTCGAGCACATAGACCACGGCGGCATCGCCCTCGCCCTGGATGGCAAACTGAACGTTCATCAGGCCGACGACCTTCAGCGCCTGCGCCATCATCGTGGCCTGGCGACGCATCTCGTCCTGCAGCGCGGCGCTCAGCGTGTAGGGCGGCAGGGAGCAGGCCGAGTCGCCACTGTGGATGCCGGCCGCCTCGACATGCTCCATGATGCCGCCGATCATCACCCGCTCACCATCGCCGATGCAGTCGACATCGACTTCGATCGCGTCGTCGAGGAAGCGGTCCAGCAGCACCGGGGACTTATCGCTCACCCGCACCGCCTCGCGCATGTAGCGCTCCAAGTCCTTGTCGCCGTGGACGATCTCCATCGCCCGGCCGCCGAGCACGTAGCTAGGGCGCACCACGAGCGGGTAGCCGATCTCGTGCGCAAGCTGCAGTGCCTGCTCTTCGGTGCGCGCGGTGCGGTTGGGAGGCTGGCGCAGGCCGAGGGTGTTCAGCAGCTGCTGGAAGCGCTCGCGGTCCTCGGCGATGTCGATGCTGTCGGGGCTGGTGCCGATGATGG
>CAIRBF010000127.1 GCA_903876715.1 uncultured beta proteobacterium | reverse complement strand
GTCGACCCGGAGCTGAAGAAAGCCGTGGCAGCGGTGGCGCGTGGGCATGCCTCAGCGCGCGCCTTCTACGTCGACAAGCTGGTCGAGGGCGTGGCGACGATCGCCGCCGCCTTCTGGCCCAAGCCGGTGATCGTGCGCCTGTCGGACTTCAAGAGTAACGAGTACCGCAAGTTGATCGGCGGCGCGCGCTACGAGCCCGACGAGGAGAACCCGATGCTGGGCTTCCGCGGGGCGAGCCGCTACATCAGTGGGGAGTTCAGCGATGCCTTCGCCATGGAGTGCGAGGCGCTCAAGCGCGTGCGCCACGAGATGGGTCTGACCAACGTCGAGATCATGGTGCCCTTCGTGCGCACCGTGCGCCAGGCCGAGCGGGTGGCGCAGATGCTGGCCGAGCGCGGCCTCAAGCGTGGGCAGCACGGACTGCGGCTGATCATGATGTGCGAGGTGCCGAGCAACGCCATCCTGGCCGAGCAGTTCCTGCAGCACTTCGACGGCATGTCCATCGGCTCGAACGATCTGACCCAGCTCACGCTCGGCCTGGACCGGGACTCGGGACTGGAACTTCTTGCACACGACTTCGACGAGCGTGACCCGGCGGTCAAGGCCATGATCTCGCGCGCCATCGCGGCCTGCCGGGCCACCGGCAAGTACGTGGGCATCTGCGGTCAGGGGCCGAGCGACCACCCCGACTTCGCCGACTGGTTGGCGCAGGAGGGCATCGTCTCGATCTCGCTCAACCCGGACACGGTGGTGGACACTTGGCAGAGGCTGGCCGGGCAGTCCGTTTGAACGGTGCCGGATCGGTCGTATGGCGTTTCTATGTCCTTGTTTAGAATGTGGTTTTCCTAGGGAAACACCCGACAGGGATTACACCCGGCTCGCCTCTGGGGTAAGAGGGTTGTAAGGCGGGCCCTCAACAGTGCGTCGGTCGTAGAGACGAGACACCGGATGCTGCTGTTCCTGTCGATCTTGAAGTTGCTGCTGGAGATCGCCCTGTTGTCACTTGTGGGGCAGGGGATGCTCTTCCTGCTCGCAGGAGAGCGGCGGGACCGCAATTTCTTCTACCAGTTGCTGCAGATCCTGACGCGCCCCTTCACGGCAGTGGCGCGGCGCCTGACACCGCGCCTGGTGGCCGACCGGCATGTGCCCTTCGTCGCCTTTTTCGTGCTGCTGCTGAGCTGGGCGGTGGTGACCTTCGAGAAGATCCGCCTGTGCGTCAGCGTGGGCATGGTGGGCTGCCGGTGAACCGTCTCGATCGTCTCGTGCTCAAGGGCCTGGCCATATCCTGGCTGGTTCTCGGCCGCACCGGTGCGGCACTCGCCGTGTTCGAGCGCATGCTGCGGCGATGGCCGGACGACGCCTATGCCCTGGCCAGCCGCCTGAACCTCCACGCGCAGGCCGGACGCTGGGTCGAAGCCCTGGCCGATTCCGACCGCTTGGTCGCCGTCGCGGCGGGAGACTCCCATGCCTGGTTCAACCGCGGCTACGTGCTCGAGCAGCTGCAGCGCTGGGACGAGGCGCTGGCCGCCTTCGCCCGAGCCACCGAACTCTCACCCAAGCTCGACCGCGCCTGGTACGGCATGGGCCTGATCCTGATCCGCCAGCAACGCTACGACGAGGCCGTGACGGCCCTGAAGCGCAACACCGAATTGCAGCCCATGAGCCCCTACGGCTGGTACCAGCTGGCCCGGGTCCATGTCGATCGTCGCAACCCAGAGGAGGCGGTGAAGATCATCCGCCACCTCAAGGGTTTCGAGCCCAAGGTCGCCGCGCAGCTCGAGCGCGAGACCGGGCTCCAGGCCGGACAGCCCGCCTCCTCGTGAGGCGGCGCGGGCCGGTGGCGGCGTGGCGGCTGCAGAACGAGCGGGCGGAAGATTTCCTTTGGTCCTGGTAGACGTCCTCTAGAAAGGGGTGAGACATGCAGGTGAGTGAAAACCACCAGCGCTATTGGCAGAAGAACTTGCGGATCACCGCAATCCTGCTTGCGATCTGGTTCTTCGTGACCTATGTCATCGGGTTCTTCGCCCGTGACCTCAACTTCACGTTCTTCGGCTGGCCGTTCAGCTTCTGGGTCGCGTCCCAGGGCTCGCTGGTCGTCTACGTGGTCATCATCTGGTTCTACGCTCGTTACATGAACAAGCTGGACCAGGAACACGGCGTGGCCGAGGAGGAGTGACACCATGGCAGGCCTGAGTTTCGACGCCGACAGCGGCGTATCCAACAAGGAGGCCAATGCGGCCTTCAAGAAGCAGCTCAACAAGGTGTACGGCTGGTACACCGGGGGCTTCTTCATCTTCATCGTCGTGCTGGCCATCCTCGAGCAGATGGGGATGAGCCGCGGCGCGATCGGTCTGGTCTTCCTGCTCGCGACTGTGGCGCTGTATGCCGGCATCGGCATCATGAGCCGCACCAACGACGCGGCGGAGTACTACGTGGCCGGTCGTCGTGTGCCCGCCGTCTACAACGGCATGGCCACCGGCGCCGACTGGATGAGTGCGGCCTCCTTCATCGGCATGGCCGGCACGCTCTACCTGTCTGGCTACGGCGGTCTGGCCTTCATCATGGGCTGGACCGGCGGCTACTGCCTGGTGGCGCTGTTCCTCGCGCCCTACCTGCGCAAGTTCGGCCAGTTCACGATCCCGGACTTCCTCGGCGCGCGCTATGAGGGCAACCTCGCGCGCTTCGTGGGCATCCTGATCGCGATCCTGGTGTCCTTCGTGTACGTGGTGGCTCAGATCTACGGCGTGGGTCTGATCACCACCCGGCTGTCGGGCCTGGCCTTCGAGGTCGGGATCTTCGTCGGCCTGGGCGGCATCCTCGTGTGCTCGTTCCTGGGCGGCATGCGCGCGGTGACCTGGACGCAGGTGGCCCAGTACATCATCCTGATCGTGGCCTACATGATCCCGGTGGTGTGGCTGTCGGTCAAGCAGACCGGCGTGCCCATCCCGCAGGCGGTCTACGGCTACCAGCTCCAGAAGGTGACCGAGCAGGAGAAGAAGCTGCTCGACGATCCCAAGGAGAAGGAAGTCATCGCCATCTTCAAGGCGCAGTCCGACGCCCTGGCCGAGAAGCTCAAGGACGTGCCCGCCGCGCTGAAGGCGGACAAGGAAGCTGCGGCCAAGAAGGTCGAGGACCTGAAGGCGGCCAACGCCCCGGTGGCTGAGGTCCAGGCGGCCGAGAAGGCCCTGGCCGCGCTGCCCAAGGACGACGCGGCCGCCAAGGACACCTGGAGCAAGGCCAAGGCGGCAGCAGACGCCCGCGCCCGCCCGCTGGCCGGCATGCCCCGGCACGCGCAGCAGTATGCGGGTGACCCCAACGGCGACGCCAAGGCGAAGCAGAGCTACGACGAGTCTCGTCGCAACTTCCTCGCCCTGGTGTTCTGCCTGATGGTGGGCACGGCCGCGCTGCCTCACATCCTGATGCGCTACTACACCACGCCGTCGGTCAAGGAAGCTCGGGAGTCGGTGACCTGGTCGCTGTTCTTCATCTTCCTGCTGTATTTCACGGCCCCGGCCCTGGCGGTGCTCGTCAAGTATGAGGTCTTCAACGTGCTGGTGGGCACGCCGTTCGACAAGCTCCCGGCCTGGATCTCGGCCTGGGCCAAGGTCGATCCTTCGCTGTTGTCGGTCGCCGACGTCAACAAGGACGGCATCTTCCAGCTTGGCGAGATGCGCATCGGCGGTGACATCATCGTGCTCGCCACACCGGAGATCGGGGGTCTGCCCTACGTCATCTCGGGCATGGTTGCTGCCGGCGGCCTGGCGGCGGCGCTGTCCACCGCCGACGGCCTGCTGCTGACGATCGCCAACGCGCTGTCGCACGATCTCTACTACAAGATGATCGACCCGAATGCGTCGACGGGCCGTCGCGTGATGATCTCGAAGATCCTGCTGCTGGTGGTGGCGTTGCTGGCAGCCTACGTCGCCTCGCTGAAGGTGGCCGACATCCTCTTCCTGGTGTCGGCGGCCTTCTCCCTGGCGGCCGCAGGCTTCTTCCCGGCGCTGGTGCTCGGCATCTTCTGGAAGCGAGCCACCAAGTGGGGTGCGGTGCTGGGCATGCTGTCGGGCGTGATCATCACGTTCTACTACATGGCCACGACCCAGCCCTGGATGCGCGGCCTGTTCAACGTGACCTCGCCGGTGGCTGACAACATCTGGTGGGGCATCCAGCCGATCTCGGCCGGCGTCTTCGGCGTGCCGCTGGGCTTCGCGGTGATCATCATCGTCAGCCTGCTCACTCCCGCGCCCAAGCGTGAGATCCAGGAACTCGTCGAGCACGTGCGCTACCCCAACCTCAAGCCTGCTAAGGCCTGATGAGGGTCTGCGCCTGAGCGTTCAAGTCCGGCCTGCGGCGCTTGCCGCAGGCCGAACCGCGGCCCCCAGTGAAATGTTCCTGGGGGCCGCGTCGCTTTCCGGCTTACAATCGTGGGCTTTTGCCTTGCTGCACCCGATCGCCGGCCCGCCGGTATCGACGCCCCCGGGGCAGCTTCCTCACGGAATCCACAAGGAGTATCCATGCGTCACTACGAAATCGTGCTGCTGATCCATCCGGATCAGAGCGAACAGGTTCCAGCCATGCTGGAACGCTACAAGGGCCTGGTCACTGGCGCTGGTGGCAAGGTGCACCGCGTCGAGGACTGGGGTCGGCGCCAACTGGCCTACATGATCCAGAAGCTCGCGAAGGCGCACTACCTGTGCCTGAACATCGAGTGCAGCCACGAGACGCTGACCGAGCTCGAGACCGGCTTCCGCTTCAACGACGCCGTGCTGCGCCACCTGACCGTGGCCCGCAGCAAGGCGGAGACCACGCCGTCGGTCATGATGAAGGTGGTCGAGCGCGAAGAGTCTCGCAAGGCCACGCAGGAGGTCCAGGCCTGAGTTGCCACCGTGCCTGCGCGCGACTGGATTGCCGCCGATGAATCATCTGGTTCTGCAGGCGGTGCTCGAGCAGCGCGGAGCTTTTCGTTACACACCGGCTGGACTGCCTGCACTCGACGTGGTGCTCGCTCACGAGTCCGAGGTGTCCCACGAAGGCCAGGCGCGCAAGGTGGCGATGCAGGTGAAGGCGCTGGCCATCGGTTCGATGGTCGCCTTGGTGTCCGCGATGCCTCTGGGCAGCGGCGCCACCTTCAGCGGCTTCCTCGCCTCCGCGCGCAACGGCAAAGGCTTGCTGTTCCACATCACCGGGATGACCGCCTGATCGGCGGTTCCTCCGGCAGCTTCAACGATCAAGTTTCAGGAGTCCATGATGCCCCCACCCCGTGGCAAAGGTCGGTTCTCGAAGGACCGCCGTCCCAAGCGCAATCAACAGTCGCTGCTGTTCCGTCGCAAGCGCTTCTGTCGCTTCACCGTCGCTGGCGTCGAGGAAATCGACTACAAGGACGTCGATGTCCTGCGCGACTTCGTCGGCGAGAACGGCAAGATCACGCCCGCTCGCCTGACCGGCACGCGCGCCATCTACCAGCGCCAGCTCACCACGGCGATCAAGCGCGCGCGTTACCTTGCGCTGCTGCCGTACTCTGATCTGCACAAGGTCTGAGGAGAACCCCACCATGCAAGTGATCCTGCTGGAAAAGGTTGCCAACCTCGGCAACCTGGGCGATGTCGTCCGCGTCAAGGACGGCTATGCACGCAACTTCCTCATCCCGACTCGGCGTGCGCGCCGGGCGACCGAGGCCGCTGTCAAGGAGTTTGCCGACCGCCGTGCCGATCTCGAGAAGGCTGCCGCAGAGAAGCTGGCCAGTGCACGCGCGCTGGGCGAGCGCATCAGCGGTCAGGTGGTGCGTGTGACACAGAAGGCCGGGGTCGACGGGCGCCTGTTCGGCTCGGTGACCAACCACGACGTGGCCGAGGCCCTGGTGGCTCAGGGACATTCGGTGGCCAAGTCTCAGGTGCGCATGCCCAGTGGCCCGCTGAAGACGGTTGGCGAGTACACCGTCTCGGTGGCTTTGCACACGGACGTCGCGGTCGAGATCAAAGTGCAGGTTGTTGCCCAGACTGACTGATCCGTCATCCGCGTCGCGATCGAAGGCCGGCTCTGCCGGCCTTCGCTCTTTCTGGTACTGCATCCAGCCTCGGTGCAGGGCAGCCCGGCAGGCCGGCCTTGTCCACCGCCGCTGCCCCGCTTGTCCCCAGGCTTGTACACAGGCCTGTCCTGGCCCGGGCCCTATGATCTCGTGATGTCTGCCGTCTTCGAATCTTCTTCCAGCCCGTCGACACGCGACGATGAGGTGGCGCGCCTGCGCGTGCCCCCGCATTCCACTGAAGCCGAGCAGAGCGTGCTCGGCGGCCTGCTCCTCGACAACCTGGCATGGGACCGCTGCGCGGACTTGTTGAACGACAGTGACTTCTACCGGCACGAGCACCGGCTCATCTACAGCGCGGTCGCCACGCTGGTCGCCGCTAGCAAGCCGGCGGATGTGATCACCGTGTTCGAGGCGCTGCAGAGCCTGGGCAAGGCCGAGGACTGTGGCGGCTTGGCCTACCTGAACGCGCTGGCGCAGAGCGTTCCGAGCGCCGCCAACGTCCGCCGCTACGCCGAGATCGTGCGCGAGCGCGCGGTGCTGCGCAAGCTCATCAGCGCCAGCGACGAGATCGCCACGACGGCCTTCAACCCGCAGGGCCAGGCGGTCTCGCAGATCCTCGACGAGGCGGAGTCGAGGATCATGCGCATCGGCGAGGAGGGCAGCCGATCCGGGGCGGGCTTCCAGGCCATGGGCAAGCTCGTGCAGGCCCTGATCGACCGCGTCCAGGAGCTCGAGCAGAACGGCGCCGAGGACGTCACCGGCATCCGAACGGGCTTCTACGACCTGGACCGTATGACGGCCGGCCTGCAAAAGGGTGACCTGGTCATCCTCGCTGCGCGGCCCTCGATGGGCAAGACTGCCTTCGCGCTGAACATCGCCGAGCACGTGGCCGTTCAGGAAGGGCTGCCGGTGGCGGTGTTCTCGATGGAAATGGGCGCCTCGCAATTGGCGCTGCGTCTGGTGGGCTCGCTCGGCCGCATCGACCAGCAGCACCTGCGTACCGGTCGACTGCGCGACGACGAGTGGGAGCGCCTGCCCGAGGCGGCGAGCAAGCTCGGCGAGGCGCCGATGTTCATCGACGAGACCCCTGGCCTGAACCCGGCGGAGTTGCGCGCCCGCGCGCGGCGTCTGGCGCGCCAGTACGGGGGCACGCTCGGGCTCATCGTCATCGACTATCTGCAGCTGATGAGCGGCACGAGCCAGACCAGCGACGAAAACCGCGCCACGGTGCTGGGCGAGATCTCGCGCGGCATGAAGGGCCTGGCCAAGGAACTGCAGTGCCCGGTGATCGCGCTGTCGCAGCTCAACCGCAGCGTCGAGACCCGGCCCGACAAGCGCCCCATGATGAGCGACCTGCGCGAGTCTGGCGCCATCGAGCAGGATGCCGACGTCATCATGTTCATCTACCGAGACGATTACTACAACAAGGAATCCAAGGAGCCCGGCGTTGCCGAGATCGTCGTTGCCAAGCAACGTAACGGCCCGGTAGGCACCGTCAAGCTGACCTTCCTGAAGCCGCTGACCCGGTTCGACAACCTGGCAGCGGAAGCGGGCGCTTCCGAGTATTGATCGTCCCGGGCCGGTCCGTGCGCGCCATGCGCTCAGGTCTGTTGCAGGGACTTGGCGGACGCGTGATTCAGAACAATTCGGCCTGCCGAGGCCATGATGCCCGGCCGTCGGACGGGGCCTCGCTCGTATATGGGAATTCGAATGCGCGTGGCGGCTCCATGTTCTCGCGCGGCTCGGCCGAACCTGGCCGCCGTGACCGGTTCGCGTCGGTCCTTGGGGGTGTTCCGGTGCCCGATTGCATCTCCGTGAAGGCATCCTCGCGTTGCAGTGGGCCTGCGTCCCGTCTCGGGTCCGCCAGCACCCCCTCTTGAAGCGATGCCGCTGCGGGGCGGCGGAATGCCGACAGGTCCATCGTTACCCGCTGCCCGAGCAGGCCGTGGCGCCGCGCCGCGACCTCGAAGCGCTGGCGCATCAAGGCGGACCATGGTCCCTGGCCCGTCATGCGTGTGCCGAACCGTGGGTCGTTGTCACGCCCGCCGCGCATGTCCTGTACCCGGGCCATGATGCGCTGCGCACGGTCGGGGACGTGGCGCTGCAGCCACTCACGGAAGAGGGGTGCGAGCTCCCAGGGCAGACGCAGGGCGACGCTGAAGGCGGTGCTCGCGCCGGCCTGCGCGGCGGCGTCCAGGATCGATTCGAGCTCGGGCTCGTTGAGGAAGGGGATCAGCGGTGAGACGCTGACCCCCACGGGCACGCCTGCGCGAGCCAGTCGTTCGATCGTCTGCAGTCGGCGTCGAGGCGACGCCGCACGCGGCTCTAGCCGGCGCGCGAGCGTCTCATCCAGCGTGGTGAGGGAGATGTGGACGACCGCCAGGTGCTGCGCTGCCATCGGGGCGATCAGGTCCAGGTCGCGCTCGACCAGGGCCGACTTCGTCACGACGGCGAAGGCGTGCCGGTACTCCGCCAGGACTTCGACGATGCCGCGCGTCAGGCGCAGCCGGCGCTCGACCGGCTGATAGGAGTCGGTCACCGTCCCCAGCGCCAAGGGCTTGGCCATGTAGCCAGGGCGGTCGAACGCCTGTCGCAGCAGGCCTGCAGCGTTGGTCTTGGCAATGATCCGTGTCTCGAAGTCCAGGCCGGGAGACAAGTCGAGGTAGGCGTGGGTCGGGCGCGCGTAGCAGTAGCTGCAGCCGTGCTCACAGCCACGGTAAGGGTTGATAGACACGTCGAAGCCGATGTCCGGCGAGTTGTTGCGCGTCAGGACCGAACGAGCCGGCTCCAGCGTCACTTCGGTGCGCGGCAGAGCGGATGTGGCAACGTCCGGGTTGCCTTCGTCCGTGCTTACCGGCCCTGAGGGGCCCGGGCTGCGAGTGCCTTCGTTGCTCCCCCAGCCGTCATCGCAGGCCTCGCGTTCCCACCGCTCGAATCGGTGCGCTGCAGACGCATGTGTCCCACGGCCTTTCGTGCCTGCAACCAGCGGGGCAAGGGGGACGATCGGTATGGCTTGTCGCATGAGTGATCAGCGCTCCCGTCGGGATACATGATGACTGTAAATATATACAGCTTCGTCCTCTGTCACAGAGCCTCAGGACATGGATGCAAGCGGATACGGTCCTTCTGCGCGCGTGTGGCTCATCGCCTCGCCCCTGCCGGCGGCGTAGACTAAGGTGTTACTGTCCTCATCGATGTCGCTGCCGTGGTCTGCCCGTCCCTTCGCCTGATCTGCGGCATCGCAGGCATGTTGTTCTCTTCCGGGCCGGCGTCAGCAGGCGCGCCCTGCGTTGGCGCATGAGCGGCTTCGAACGGAACTGGTGCCATGCCGCCAGCATCTTGTGCTCGGTGGCTCCCTTGCGGGCGTTGCGGTTTCTAGGCGATGGATCGCAACTGGGCCGCTGGGCGCTCGGTTCGATGCAGACGCAGGAGGTCCTTCCAGGCTTGTTCCGCGGGGTGTCGATGTTCGACGGTTCTTCGTCGCTCATCAAGCCTGTCACCCACACGCAGTTCATGCAGGTGGATTACCTCGTGGGCGAAGATCCCGCTCGCCTGAGGCCGCGCATCGTGGCGCGCGTCGTGCCCCATGGCGAGACGGAAGAACCGACGGCCTGCATCGTGTCGCTGATCGCCTGGCGCAGCGCGGGGATGGATGATGGACGCTGGGCTCGGCTGGTTGCCTGTCACGATGCCGAGGTGCACCTGATCCGCGCCCTGCTGGAGCAGGCGCCGCACTGAGCCTCGCCCTTCAAGGGGCGGAGGCAGAGATCCTGGGGCCAGGGTGCGTCGGTTCGTGAACTGCGCCCTCAGGCGCTGGTCTGGAGTTCGAACACCGCCGGCAAAGTGACCTCGAGCAGGCGCAGGTCGGCGGAGGCTTGGGCGAATTCGTAGGCCTGGCCGGCCGCCACGGTCAGGCAGTCGTCCTCGACGAGCCGCGAGGGCTGAGCATCGAGTCGAACGACGAGGCTGCCCTGCAGCACGTAGTACAGGCACAGTTCGGTGTCGTGCCACTGACGTCGGCTGCCGCCCCCATCTGGCGTCGGGCGCAGTACCCGCACCCCGGCGAGGCCGCAGGTCGCGTCAGCGATGCCGACGTCCTGCGCCTCGAAGCCTGGCAGGCGCCAGGCCTTCCAGGCCGCGCCATCGCCCTGGTGCCTGACGAAGCGCTGAGCGCCGAACAGATGGTCTGCCGGCAGCTGCGTGGCGCTGGGCAAGGTCATTTCGGGATCGGTCTGTGTCAGGTGCGATGCGGGGCTGGCGATTTCCACCACCTCCGCTCCCGCCGAGCTTTCGAGCACGCGGTGACGGATGTGCGGCGGTTGCAGCACGCAGTCGCCTGGCGCCATGACGAAGGGCTCGCCCTGGCCTTCGTACGCCACACGCACCCAGCCCTGACGGCAGAAGATCAACTGGAAGCGGATCGCGTGATGGTGCACATAGTCCGGTACGGGGCCGCCATCGACGATGCGGATGTGCGAAGCGATGAAGGCGCCCCCATGACGCTGCGGCAGCAGGTCACGGTAACGCATGCCCGCGCGGCCGACCTGCCAGTGCACCAGACCGTCAGCGCGCGTGAGCACCGTGGCCTGAACGGCCTCGGGAACCTCCAACGCGGGCTGCGTGGGCAGGATGCGCACGTACGTGCCACCGGGAGAGGTCAGCCCGGACTCGCGCCAGGCGTCCCAGCGCGAGTCGTCGCTGAGCAGTTCGAGCGCGGGTCCGGCCGGCCCCTGTTCCTGGCGCAGCCGCAGGCGCAGGCCATGACCTTCGACCACCGCGGTGCGGGGATCATCTGCCGGGTGAATTTCGCGCAGTTGCAGGCCCAGGACCCCACTCCAGAACTGCAGTTCTGCGGTCAGGTCGGCGCAGTAGGTCGTCATCTGCAGGCGGCTGTGGGCGGTGTCAGCGTCCATGGTCGGTTCTCGGAGTCGCGCAAAGGGCCCTCAGCGTAGCGGTCCCCCCGCCGTGGAGTCGGTCAAGCGCTTTACAGCTGAAGCCTCGGCGCCCGCACTGGATGTACACGCAGGCTTCAAACGCCCGGCGCCTTCTGTCCGCGCGCGATCGCCTCGAGCGCAGCGGGGTCCTTCACCACGGTGTGGCGCTGCTGCAGCGTGACGATGCCGTCGCGGCGCAGGCGCGAGAAGATGTTGGACACACTGACGCGCGACAGGCCGCAGATGTTGCCCATTTCTTCCTGCGTGTAGGTGATGCCGATGCGGGTGCCGTCATCCACGGGCGTGCCGTAGGCGTTGCTCAGGCCGACGAGATGGTGGCACACGCGCCGGCTGGCCGAGTTGTGCGCCTGGAGCTCGAGCTGCTGCAGCAGCACGCGAAAGCGCCGGCTCGTCAATGCCGCGTGCTGGCGGGCCACGGCGGGCTCGCGCTCGAGGCCTCGCAGGAGTGTCTTCGCGGGGATCGCCAGCAGTCGGACCGCCGAACAGGCGAGGGCGCTGACGACATAGCGGCCCGCCGTTGGCAGCCCGCAATCGCCCACGATGCCATTGGTGCCGACGATCATCAGGTGCCGCTCGCGGCCGTCGATGGCGAAGGTCGACAGGCGTACCCGGCCCTCGCTGACCAGATAGACCATCTCGGCCGGCTCGCCTTCGTGGAAGACGGCCTCGTCGCGCTGGCACCAGACTTCGCGCCCCGCCGCGGCCAGGGCTGACCAATCGAAATCGAGGTCGGTCAACCACGCCGAGACGACGGCACGGTCATGGCGGGACAGCATGAAGAAATTTTAGGGTTTTTACCGGCTCGGGCGCTCCCTTCGTATAAAGCAGATTACATCGGAGCGCTGCCTGTGGGGGCTAGGATTGCGAGGTGGCGGACCTGACCCCCTCGACCTCGACCCTGCAGATCCTGAGCGAGCTGATCGCGTTCGAGACTGTCACGCGCCGGTCGAACCTGAACCTGATCGACTGGGCAGAAGAACGCTTGCGCCGGCTCGGCGCGCGCGTGATCCGGGATTTCAACGACGACCGCACGCGAGCCAACCTGTTCGCCACCTTTGGCGAAGGACCGGGCGGGTGGGTCTTCTCAGGCCATTCGGACGTGGTGCCTGTCGATGGACAGGACTGGAGCAGTGATCCCTTCCTCGCCGATATACGTGACGGTCGTGTCTACGGCCGTGGCGCCTGCGACATGAAGGGCTTCATCGCCGTCGTCATGGCGCAGGCCGAGCATTGGCCCGCAGCCACGCTGAATGTGCCCGTTCACGTCGCCCTGACCTATGACGAGGAGTCGGGTTGCCTGGGGGTGCCCGGTCTGATGCGCGCCTTGCAGGCGCATGGTGTGCGGCCCGATGCATGTGTGGTCGGGGAGCCCACGCGCATGCAGGTCGTGACGGCCCACAAGGGCGGGCGTGTCTACCGCTGCCGCGTCCACGGCCATGCGGCGCATTCCTCGCTCACGCCCCAGGGGGTCAACGCGATCGAGTACGCCGCGCGCCTGATCGCCTTCATCCAGGACCTGTCGCGGCGCGAGCAGGGCCATGGGCTGCGCGATGAGCGCTACCCGGTGCCCTTCACGACGATATCGACCAACACGATCGAGGGCGGCAACGGACGCAACATCGTGCCGGCGTCGTGCGAGTTTTACTTCGACTATCGCTATCTGCCGGGCATGCCTGCCGGCAAGCTGATCGACCTGATCCAGACCTATGCCCGCGAGCACCTCGAGCCGCAGATGAAGCGCGTGGCCCCGCAGGCGGGCTTCGAGTTCGAGTGCACTGGCGACATCCCCGCGTTGAGCGCCGCCGAGACGCACGACGTGACCCGGATCACGCAGGCACTCAGCCGTGGCCGCCCGCTGGGGGCCGTCGCCTTCGGCACCGAGGCCGGCTTCTTCCAGCGTGCCGGCATCCCGGCCGTCCTGTGCGGCCCGGGCGACATCGAGCAGGCCCACCGGGCCGACGAGTACGTGGAGTTGTCGCAGTTGCACCTCTGCGAGCAGTTCGTTGCCGCGCTGGTCGATCGATGCCGGCAGCCGGCTGGCGTGTGAACCTGCAACCATTGATTCGTGAGGAGACGAAGATGACGAGAAGACTGGCCCTCGGGAAGATGCTCACGGCTGGGGCTGTGGCGGTGCTGCTTCAGGGCCTGGCGCCGGCATGGGCGCAGGATCTCAAGCTCGCGATGAGCAGCCCGCCGAGCTCGATCGACCCGCATTTCCACAACCTGGTGCCCAACACCAACATCTCGGCGCACCTGTTCGAAGCCCTGCTCGATCTCGACCCCAACAGCCGTATCCAGCCCGGGCTGGCCGAGTCGTGGAAGCAGGTCAACGACACCACCTGGGAATTCAAGATCCGCCGCGGCGCGAAGTTCAGCGACGGCTCGTTGGTGACGGCCGAGGACGTCATCTATTCCCTGAACCGGCCGGCCACGGTCAAGAACAGCCCGGCTCCGTTCACCACCTACACGCGCTCCTTTGCCAGCCTGACAGCCGTCGATGCAGGCACGGTGCGGCTGGTCACGCGCGAGCCGGTGCCGCTGCTGGCCTACGACCTGAGCTCGGTCTTCATCGTCAGCAAGAAGGCCGCCGATGGTCTGTCCACCGAGGACTTCAACAGCGGCAAGGGCATGATCGGCTCTGGCCCCTACCGCTTCGTACGCTACCTGCGAGACGACCGGATCGAGCTGGCTCGCAACGAGCACTACAACGGCGACGACAAGTCGCACTGGGCCACCGTCACGATCCGATTCATTCCGAATGCGGCCACCCGTCTGGCTGCCTTGCTGGCGGGCGACGTGCAGGCGATCGAGAACATCCCGACGCCGGACTTGGCCCGCCTGCGTGGCGACCCGAACTTCCAGGTTCTCACCAAGACATCGGCGCGGATCATGTTCCTGTTCGCCGACTGGCGCGACAAGTCGCCCTTCGTCACCGACAAGACCGGCAATCCGCTGGCCAAGAATCCCTTGCAGGATGTGCGGGTGCGCCGCGCGCTGTCGATGGCGATCAACCGGGATGCGCTGCGCGACCGCGTGATGGAAGGCCTGGCCGAGCCCTCCGAGGCCCTGGTGCCGATGGGCATGTCCGGCCACAACGCCAACCTGAAGACCGTCAGGTTCGACCCCGAGGGTGCCAAGAAGCTGCTGGCCGAGGCCGGCTATCCGAACGGCTTCGGCCTGACCGTGCATGGGCCCAACAACCGCTTCGTCAACGACGAGAAGGTGACGCAGGCGATCGCACAGATGTTCACGCGCGTTGGTGTCGAATCCAAGGTGCAGTCGCTGCCGATGGCGGTCTACGCCCCGCGCGGCGGGAAGTTCGAGTTCTCCGTCAGCTTCATCGGCTGGGGCGGAGTCGAGGCTTCGTCGGGCCTGCGCGGCCTGGTCGCGTGCGAGAACGCGGCCAAGGGGCTGGGTGTGGTGAACTGGTCGAAGTACTGCAACCCCAAGCTCGACGCCTTGCTGGGCAAGGCGTTGAGCACCATGGATGACACGGCCCGCGACAAGCTCCTGCAGGAGGCTGCCACCCTCGTGAGCGAGGACGTTGCGCTGATTCCTCTGTACTTCCAGGTGTCGGCCTGGGGGGTCAAGAAGGGCATCTCGTATGCCGGCCGCCGGGATGAGCGGACCTTCGCCCAACTGTTCAAGCCGCAGTGAGGGGCCTGCGTCGATGAACCGTGTCGCCGATTGTTTCGCCCAGACCTACACCGAGGCCCGCCAGAAGTTCCTGCAGGCCGTGCAGGACGGTGGTGCGGTCCTGCTGTCCAGCCACCTGAATCCGCACAAGGGGCCCGACGGCGAGGACTGCATCACCGACGTCGCCTGGCAGGGCCCCCGCGATGCCAGCCGCCTGCTGATCCTCGTGTCGGGCACGCACGGCATCGAGGGCTACGCCGGCTCGGGGTGCCACGTAGCCTGGCTGCGCGAGCGCTGGTTCGACCGGCTTGCCGTGCAGGACACGGCGATCCTTTTCATCCACGCCATCAACCCGCATGGTTTTGCCTGGGGGCGTCGAGTCACCGAGGACAACGTCGACCTGAACCGCAACTTCGTCGATCACGAGCGGCCGCATCCGCCCAACGACGACTACGCGGCGCTGCGCGAGCACATCGACCCGGCCCAATGGGAGGCGTCTGTGCTGTCGGCGCACAACGCGGCCATCGCGCGCTTTCTCGGTCTGCCGCGTCACGACGTGATGTGCAAGGCCATCCACGGCGGTCAGTACGTCAACGAGCGGGGTGTGTTCTACGGCGGGCGCGAGCCGGCTTGGTCGAACCGCCTGTTCCGCGATCTCGTCGCGCGCCATGGCGCTGGGCGTGAGCACGTGGCGATCATCGATTACCACACGGGCGGCGGAGTACCCGGCTTCTGCGACCTGTTCATCGATGACGAGCACGCCCGGGCACCCACGCGTGACTGGTTCGCCCACGTCACGGTGATCGCCGACGACAAGGCGGCCCACGGCAAGAATGCGCAGTCGGAGACGCCGGGCAACCTCTTCTACAGCCTGCCGCAGATCCTGCCGGGGCAGGCGCTGACGCTGTGCCTGGTCGAGCTGCGCACGCAGGGTGGCGGCCACGATGAGGTCCGGGCCGAGAACTGGCTGTTCCAGCACGGGGACCCGCACTCGGCACAGGGCCTGGCCCTGCGGGCGCAGATGCGCGAGCGCTTCTATCCCGCCAGCGCGCAGTGGCGCGTGATGCAGGCCTACCAGTCGCACTCGATGCTGGCCGAGGCCCTGCACGGGCTCGCCCGCTGGCAGCCTGCGGCGCGCTGATCGCCGCAGGCCCTGGCGCATGCTGCGCTTCGTCATCGGGCGCATCGGGCAGAGCCTCGTGGTTCTGTTCGTGATGTCGCTGCTCGTGTTTGTCGGCGTCTACGCCGTCGGCAATCCCGTGGACATCTTCATCAGCCCGGAGACGACGCAGGCGGAAAGGGCGGCGGCGATCGCAGCGCTCGGCTTGGACCAGCCCTTGTGGACCCAGTACGTGCGCTTCGTCTCCCAGGCGCTGTCCGGCGACCTCGGCCGATCCTTCGCCTACGCCACGCCCGCGGTCACCTTGATCCTCGAGCGCCTGCCCGCGACGCTGGAACTGGCGGTCAGCGCGCTGGTGCTGTCGGTCACCCTGGGCGTGCCCCTGGGTGTCTGGGCCGCCCTGCATGCAGACCGCTGGATCGGCAAGACCATCATGGGGCTGTCCATCCTTGGCTTCTCGCTGCCGACCTTCTGGGTCGGCCTGATGCTGATCATGCTGTTCTCGGTGGGGCTCGGTTGGCTGCCGTCCAGCGGGCGCGGCGCCACCGAATTGGTGTTCGGTGTCCCGCTGAGCATCGTCACCTTGGACGGACTGCGGCACCTGCTGTTGCCGGCCTGCAACCTGGCGCTGTTCAACACGGCGCTGGTGATCCGCCTCACGCGCTCGGGCGCTCAGGAGGCCTTGCTGCAGGATTATGTGAAGTTCGCCCGCGCCAAGGGCCTGCGGCGCCCGCGCATCATCGGCGTGCACGTCATGAAGAACATCCTGATCCCCGTGCTGACGGTGATCGCGCTGCAGTTCGGCGCCCTGATCGCCTTCGCGATCGTGACCGAGACGATCTACGCCTGGCCTGGCATGGGCAAGCTCATCATCGATTCCATCCGCGTCCTCGACCGCCCGGTCGTCGTCGCCTACCTGATGTTGACCGTGACGATCTTCGTGCTGATCAACCTCGCCGTCGACCTTCTGTACTCGATGCTCGACCCGCGCGTGCGCCTGGCGGACCTGAAGGGTTGAGGAAGTGACTGGCGAGCCTGCAGACACCGCCCGCACCGCAGCCTCCGCCGGCGGTGACGACCACGTCCTGCTCGAGACACCGCTGCAGCGCTTCGTCCAGGCCTATCGAAGCAGCACCACGGCGGTCGCCGCGCTGGCCGTGCTCGGCGCGGTGCTGGTGGCGGCCCTGTTGTGTCCGTGGATCTCGCCGCAGAACCCCTACGACCTCGCCGTGCTGGACGTGCTCGACTCGCGCCTGCCCCCGGGCGAGAAGTCCGGCGACGGCAAGATGACCTTCTGGCTCGGGTCGGACGAGCAGGGGCGGGACATGCTGTCGGCCATCCTCTACGGCTTGCGCACCTCGTTGGCGGTGGGGGTCAGCAGCACGCTGCTGGCGCTGGCCATCGGTCTGAGCCTGGGCCTGACGGCCGCGTATGCCGGTGGCCGCGTCCAGGTCCTCATCATGCGTCTAGCCGACATCCAGTTGTCCTTTCCGCCCATCCTCATCGCACTGATCCTGCTGGCACTGACCGGGCCAGGGCTGGGCAAGATCATCATCGCGCTCGTGGCGGTCCAATGGGCCTACTACGCGCGCACGGCCCGCAGCACCGCGCTGGTCGAACTCGGCAAGGAATACATCGAGGCTGCCAGGGGTCTGAGGCTTTCCGCCGCGCGCATCGCCTTGCGCCACCTGCTGCCCAATTGCGTCCCGCCCTTGACCATCATCTGTGCGATGCAGGTGGCGGCGGCGATCAGCCTCGAGGCCACGCTGTCCTTCCTGGGTCTGGGCCTGCCGCCCACGGAGCCCTCGCTCGGACTGCTCATTGCCAACGGATCGCAGTACCTGATGTCGGGCAAGTACTGGATCAGCGTCTTCCCTGGCGTGGCGCTGCTCGTCCTGGTCGTCTGCATCAATCTCGTGGCCGACCACCTGCGCGACGTGCTGAACCCGCGCCTGCAGTCCCATTGATGATGGACCCGACCTCACCGCCCCCGATCGATGGCGCGAACGTCCTGGAGGTGCGCGGCCTGACGACCGAGATCGCCACGCGCCAGGGCGTGGTGCGGCCAGTCGACGACGTGTGCCTGAGCTTGCGCGCCGGCGAAGTCCTGGGGCTGGTGGGTGAGTCCGGTTGCGGCAAGTCGATGACGGCCTATTCCATCATCGGTCTGGTGGACCCACCTGCGCGCATCGTGGCCGGCAGCGTGCGCCTGCGCGGGCAGGAACTTGTCGGCGCGGACGAGGAGACGCTGCGCCGCGTGCGTGGCAACCGGGTCGCCATGATCTTCCAGGATCCGATGATGACGCTCAATCCGGTCCTGCGCATCGACACGCAGATGATCGAGGCGGTCCAGGCGCACCGGCCGATGCCGCGCGAGCAGGCCCGAAGGCTGTGTCGCGAGGCGCTCGAGCGAGTGGGCATCGCCTCGGCCGAACAAAGGCTGCGCAGCTACCCGCACCAGTTCTCCGGCGGGATGCGCCAGCGTGTGGCCATTGCCATCGCGTTGCTGAACCAGCCGGACCTGATCATCTGCGACGAACCGACGACCGCACTGGACGTGACGATCCAGAGCCAGATCCTGCACGAGATGCAGGCACTGTGCGAGGCAATGGGCACGGCACTCCTGTGGATCACCCACGACCTGTCCGTTGTGGCCGGCCTGGCCGACCGCATGTGCGTGATGTATGCAGGCAGGGTGGTCGAGCTGGGCGCGACAAGTGAGGTGTTGTCCCAGCCGCGCCACCCCTACACCCGGGCGCTGCTGGCCTCGGCACCGGCTCGTCACGCGCGCGGACAGATCCTGAACCAGATCGGCGGCCAACCTCCGTCGCTGGCTCGTCTGCCGCCGGGCTGTGCGTTCGCACCGCGTTGCGAACGCGCAGGCCCGGACTGCGCTCAGATGCCTGCGCTGCGTGCCCTGGACGAGGGCGAGGTCCGCTGTCACCGTCCGGTAGAGAAGGCTGAAGCCCCGGCCAGCGGGTGGGAGGCGGCATGAAGCCCGACGCGTCGTTGTTGCTCGAACTGCGCGGCGCCGCCAAGCGTTTCGCCAAGCCGCTGGACCTGGTGGACCGGGTGAGCAACCTGCTGGGCGCCGGGCTGCGAGAGCAGACGGTGCATGCCGTGGAGGGTGTGGACCTGCAAGTGCGGCAGGGGGAGATCGTCGGCCTGGTGGGCGAGTCCGGCTGCGGCAAGTCCACGCTTGGGCGCCTCGTCGCCGGGCTGCATACCCTGAGTGCCGGGTCGCGTACCTGGCGCGGCGCCGACTACAGCGGCGTGCAGGCACGCCTGGAGGGCACGCCGGTGCTGCCCATCCAGATGATCTTCCAGGACCCCTATGCGTCGATCAACCCACGCATGCGGGTGCTCGACATCGTGGGCGAAGCGCCGGTCGCCCATGGCATGGTGCCTGCGCGGCAGCAGCGTGACCTGGTGGCCTCGCTGTTGCAGCAGGTCGGGCTCGACGCCAGCGTGCTGATGCGCTTCCCCCACCAGTTCTCGGGCGGGCAGCGGGCGCGGGTCGGGATCGCACGCGCTTTGGCGGTGCAGCCGGAGTTCCTGGTTTGCGACGAGGCGGTGGCCGCGCTCGACGTCTCCATCCAGGCCCAGGTCCTCAAGCTGTTCCTGCAACTGCGCGAGCGGCTGCAATTGACCTATCTGTTCATCAGCCACGACCTGGGAGTCGTGCGCTACCTGTCCGACCGGGTCGTCATCATGTACCTGGGTCGGGTCGTGGAGTCGGCTCCGGCTGGCGAACTGTTCCGCCGTCCGAACCACCCCTACACCCTCGGTCTGCTGCGCGCCGAGCCCAGCCTGCAGGCACGCAAGCGCCGCTTCATACCGATCCAGGGTGAGATCCCGTCGCCGCTGCACCCGCCTCCCGGGTGCCACTTCCATCCGCGTTGCGAGCAGGCCCGCGAGATCTGTCGGGAGCAGAGGCCTGCGCTGAAGGAGGTTGCTGCGGGCCACCACAGCGCTTGCCACCTCAACGGCTTTACTTGAAGATGTCCTTGACCCGGTCGGTCCAGCTCTTGGCGTTGGGCGAGTGACGCTCGCCGGCCCGGCGGAAGGACTCGTCGAGTTCCTTGAGCAGCTTGCGTTGCGGCTCGGTCAGCTTGACCGGCGTCTCCACCGTGATGTGGCAGTACAGGTCGCCGGGGTAGCTCGAGCGCAGGCCCTTGATGCCCTTGCCGCGCAGGCGAAAGGTCTTGCCGTGCTGGGTACCCTCGGGCAGTTCGATCTCGGCCTTGGAGCCTAGCGTCGGCACCTCGATCGAGCCGCCGAGCGCCGCCGTTGTCATGCCGATCGGCACCGTGCAGTGCAAGTCGTCGCCGTCGCGCTCGAAGATCTCGTGTGCCTTGATTCGGATCTCGATGTAGAGGTCGCCTGCCGGGCCGCCGTTCGTGCCAGGCTCGCCGTTGCCGGCCGAGCGGATGCGCATGCCTTCGTTGATGCCCGCAGGAATCTTGACTTCCAGCGTCTTCTGCCGCTTGATGCGTCCGGCGCCACTGCAGGTGGTGCAGGGCTCGGGAATGATGCGTCCGCTGCCTCGGCAATGCGGGCAGGTCTGCTGGATGCTGAAGAAGCCCTGGCGCAGATGGACGTTGCCACTGCCGTTACAGGTGCCGCAGGTCTTGGGACTGGTGCCGGGCTTGGCGCCGCTGCCGTTGCAGGTGCCGCAGGTCTCCCAGCTCGGGATGCGGATCTGCGTCTCCTTGCCGTGAGCCGCTTCCTCCAGCGTGATCTCCATCGCGTAGCTGAGATCGCTGCCCCGGAAGACCTGCTGGCCGCCACCACCGCGCCGCGCACCGGCAGCGCCACCGCCGAAGATATCGCCGAAGATGTCACCGAAGGCCTCTGCGAAGCCGCCAAAACCCTCGGGGCCGCCGCCGCGGCCGCCCATGTTGGGGTCGACGCCTGCATGACCATGCTGGTCGTAGGCCGCGCGCTTCTGCGGGTCGGAGAGCATCTCGTAGGCTTCTTTGCCTTCCTTGAATTTCTCCTCGGCCTGCTTCGCGCCTTCACCCTGGTTGCGGTCAGGGTGGTGCTTCATGGCCAGCTTGCGGTAGGCCTTCTTGATGTCCTCGTCGCTGGCGTTCTTGGGCACGCCCAGGACGTCGTAGTAGTCACGCTTGGCCATGGCTGGGGCTGATCTCTTCTGGAATCTTCAAGATGACGAAGCCGCGACGGGATGACGCTGCCGCGCCACCCCGCCGCGGCGGGCGGCAGGACCGGCCCGCCGCGCGGGCCGTGCCGAAAGTCACTTCTTTACTTCCTTGAACTCCGCATCGACGACGTTGTCGTCGGCCGGCTTGGCCGACGATGCGCCAGCCCCCGTAGCGCCCGGAGCCGCACCGGCTGCGCCGGCGGGACCCGCAGCGCCCGCTGCGCCGGCGGCGGCCGCCTGCTCAGCGTAGATCTTCTCGCCGAGCTTCTGACTCGCGCTCATCAGCGTCTCGGTCGAGGATTCGATCTGTGCCTTGTCGTCACTCTTGAGCGCTTCCTCGACGGCCTTGATCGCGGACTCGATCTTCTCCTTCTCGGCCGCATCGAGCTTGTCGCCGTGCTCGCTCAGGCTCTTGCGCACCGAGTGCATCATCGAATCGGCTTGGTTGCGCGCCTGCACGAGTTCGAGCTTGCGCTGGTCTTCGGCGGCGTTGAGCTCGGCATCCTTGACCATCTTCTGGATCTCGGCCTCCGACAAGCCGGAGTTGGCCTTGATCGTGATCTTGTTCTCCTTGCCCGTGCCCTTGTCCTTGGCCGAGACGTGCAGGATGCCATTGGCGTCGATGTCGAAGGTCACCTCGATCTGCGGCAGGCCGCGCGGCGCCGGCGGGATGCCCTCGAGGTTGAACTCGCCCAGGCTCTTGTTGCCCGAGGCCATCTCGCGCTCGCCCTGGAAGACCTTGATGGTCACGGCCGGCTGGTTGTCGTCGGCGGTGGAGAAGGTCTGTGCGAACTTGGTCGGGATGGTGGT
>CAIRBF010000126.1 GCA_903876715.1 uncultured beta proteobacterium | reverse complement strand
GCCGAGGCCGTGCACCGACAGGCCCTCGGCAAAGGCCCAGCCGCGGCCATCGGACCCAGCCCAGTGCGCCAGGGCCGGTGGCGGCGGCGGCGCATCACCGGCTGGCAGCCGCGCGAGCACCCAGCGCGCCTGCGCCTGCAGCACCTGGGCGCGAGCGCCCGCCGGCAGCGGCTCCACGCGCGAGCCCGGCGGCAGCGCGGGCAGGCGCTGCAGGTGCGGGAAGAGCTGGTCGTCGGCCGTCGTGCCCGTCCACAAGGGCAGCGGCAGGGCCGCGACGACCTGCGCGCCCGGCCAGGCGAAGACCCCGGGGTAGACACGCAGGTGGCTCTCGCGCGAGCGCAGCAGCTCCATCACCTGCATGCGGTGGATCAGCTCTGGCCCCGGCAGGTCGAGCACGCGCCGGTGCGCCCGGTCGCGCTGCGACCACGGGAAGAACAGCCAGCCGTCGCGGAAGCGCGACCAGGCCCACATCAGGTGCGTGCCCTCGGGCTGCGGCTGGAAGCGGTAGAGCTGGTGCGGCAGGATGCTCTGCGCCTCTTCCGCCGTGAACAGCGGCAGCCCATCGAGGGCGAGCGCGCTGACGCGGCCCGGGTGGCGCAGCGCCAGCTCCGCGCCGATGGAGGCGCCGGTGTGCTGGCCGCACACCGCCACCTGGCCGATGCCCAGCGCGTCGAGGAGCCCGGCCATCGCGTCGGCCAGGTCGGCCATGCGCCAGTCGTCCCCGGGCAGCGGGTCGGACAGGCCGAATCCCGGCGTGTCCACCGCCAGCGCCGTGGCATGCGGGGCCAGCAGCCGCATCAGCGGCTCCAGCGTCTGCGAGGACCGGGGCGTCTGGTGCAGCAGCAGCACCGGCGGTCCGGCGCCCAGGCGCCGGTAATGCAGCCAGCGCCCGCCGACGCGGCAGCCATGGCGCGTGATCGGGCCGGGATCGGCCGGCAGCGGGGCGAGGCCGTTCATTCGAGCGCCTTCGTCATCTCGGGCCGGTAGTCCACCAGCGGCCGCCCCTCGCGCAGGCGTTCGACCAGGTCGGGGTTGGCGATGAAGCTGCGGCCGAAGGACACGAGCTCGCAGGCGCCCGCGGCCACGGACTCCTGCGCGCGCTGCGGCGTGTAGGCGCCGTTGGCCACGAGCACCCCGTCCCAATGCCGGCGCAGGAACTGGCTCGACGTGCAGCCCAGTTCGTCATAGACGCGGTCGTCGATGACGCCGGTGTGGACGTAGGCCAGCGCCATGCCGCGCACGCGGCG
The DNA here is from genome assembly GCA_903876715.1 of uncultured beta proteobacterium. Classification (GTDB taxonomy): domain Bacteria; phylum Pseudomonadota; class Gammaproteobacteria; order Burkholderiales; family Burkholderiaceae_C; genus Rubrivivax. Next base: position 787 of record CAIRBF010000126.1, on the reverse strand, counting down.
CAGCAGCTCGATGTAGACCTCGTTGTCGCCCGGGGTCCAGCGCATCTCGCCGAAGTAGGCGGCCGGCGACAGGCGCAGGCCGACGCGGCCCGGGCCCCACACGTCGGTGCAGGCCCGCACGACCTCGAGCGCGAAGCGCAGCCGGCCCTCGAGCGTGCCGCCCCAGGCATCGGTGCGGCGGTTCGTGTGCGCGCGCAGGAACTGCTCGATCAGGTAGCCATTGGCGCCGTGGATCTCGACACCGTCGAACCCCGCCTCGTGCGCGCGCCGCGCCGCGGCACGGAAGAGCTCGACCACCTGCGACACCTCCTCGGTGGCAAGCGTGCGCGGCATCTCGTTGTGCAGCTCCACGCCGCCGGCCTGCCGGCGCAGGATCGGGTCGAGCACCGCCGAAGGCGCCACCGGCTGCGCGCGCGCCCAGTGGCTGTGCGCCAGGCGCCCGGTGTGCCAGAGCTGGGCAAAGATGCGCCCGCCGCGCGCGTGCACGGCGTCGCAGACGCGGCGCCAGGCGCGCAAGTGCGCGTCGAGGAAGAGCCCGGGCGTGTCCAGGTAGCCCTGCGCCTGGGCGGTGACGAGCACGGCCTCGGTGATCAGCAGCCCGGCCGCGGCACGCGCCGCGTAATAGTCGGCAGCCCCGGCCGAGGGGCCGAGGTCGGCGCTGGCGCGGTTGCGCGTGCACGGCGCGAGCAACACCCGGTTGGGCAAGACCAGGCCCTGACCGAGGTCTAGCGGGGTGAAGAGGGGGGACGTGTTCACGCTCTGGATTGTCGGGCCGCCGGGCTGAGAG
>CAIRBF010000125.1 GCA_903876715.1 uncultured beta proteobacterium | reverse complement strand
GTAGCGTCCGAAGCGCTCGCCGCCGACCACCGACTCCAGCAGGAAGCGGTTGCGCCCGCCCGCGGCCAGCTTCAGGTACAGCGACAGCGGGGTCTCGAGATCGGCGAAGGCCTCGGCGATCAGCGGGATGCGGTTGTAGCCAGCCGCGGCCAGGCTCTTGAATTCGAGTTCGGTGATCACGGGAGGGCGCCGCGGGCGCGGCTTGGCGGTGGGCAGGCAGCCCGCGGGGGGCAGGGCCGGGTTTGTCCGATGATAGCCGCCAGGTCAGGGCGTCCCGCCGGGCCTGTCATCCCGGAGGAGCTCCCATGAACGCCATCCTGCGTACCTGCCGCCGTCCGTCCGCGGGCTTGGCCGCCGGCCTCGCCGCCTTCCTGTTCGCCGTGGGCGGCACGCTCGCCCTGCCGCCGGCCGCCGCCGCCTTCGACCTCCAGGGTCATCGCGGCGCCCGGGCGTTGGCGCCGGAGAACACGCTCGCCGGCTTCCGCCGCGCGCTCGAGGTGGGCGTGCACACGCTCGAGCTCGACCTGGGCATGAGCCGCGACGGCGTGCTCGTCGTCGCGCACGACCCGCGCCTGAACCCGGCGTTCACGCGCGACGCGCAGGGGCGCTGGATCACCGAGCCCGGGGCGGCGCTGGCCACGCTGACGCTGGCCGAGATCCAGTCCCACGACGTCGGGCGCCTGAAGCCGGACGCGCGCTACGCGCAGGCCTTTCCGCGCCAGCGCGCCGTCGACGGCGAGCGCATGCCGACGCTGGACCAGGTCTTCGAGCAGGTGCGCGCCTGGGGCGCCACCGGGGTGCGCTTCAACATCGAGACCAAGGTCACCCCGCTGCAGGTCACGCCCACGGCGCCGCCCGAGGCCTTCGCCGCCGCGGTGGTGGAGGCGGTGCGCCGCCACGGCCTGGCTGCGCGCGTGACGGTGCAGAGCTTCGATTGGCGCAGCCTCCAGGCCGTGCAGCGCCTGGCGCCGGAGCTCGGCCTGGCAGCCCTGACGGCGCGCCAGCCCTGGCTGGACAACGTGGGCGACGCGCGCTGGACGGGCGGGCTGCGTCTGGCCGACCACGGCGGCTCGGTCCCGCGCCTGGTGCGCGCCCTCGGGACGGGCACCTGGTCGCCCTTCCACGGCGACCTGACCGAGAGCGACCTGCGCGAAGCTCAGGCCCTGGGCCTGCGCGTGCTGCCCTGGACCGTGAATGACCTCCCGACGATGGAACGCCTGATCGCCTGGGGCGTGGACGGCCTGATCACCGATGACCCCGGGCTGGCACGCGAGGCGATGGCGGCGCGGGGGCGGCCCTTGCCGCCGCCGCTCGTCCGCTGAGCCCCCGCGTCAAGCGCGCGCAGGTGCTACAAGCCCAGCCACTTCGGCAGGAACAGCGTGATCGACGGGAAGGCGATCAGCACCGACATGCGCAGGATGTCGGCGTAGATGAAGGGAACGACGCCGCGCCAGATGGTCGTCGTCGGCACTTGCGGCATCACGCTGGAGAGCACGAAGATGTTCATGCCCACGGGCGGCGTGATCAGGCTGATCTCGATCACGCACACCACCAGGATGCCGAACCACACCGGGTCGAAGCCCAGCGAGGTCACGAGTGGGAAGAAGATCGGCACCGTCAGCAGCATCATCGACAGGCTTTCCATCGCCGTGCCGAGCACGACGTAGATGGCGCAGATGGCGACGATGACGACGATGGGGTGGATCTGGAACTGGGTGACGAAGTCCTTCAGCGCGTTGGGCAGTTCGGTGAAGTTCAGGAAGTTCGCGAACAGCGAGGCGCCGATGACGATGAGGAAGAGCATCGCTGAGGTGCGTGCCGATTCCACCAGCACATCGCGCAGCACCGGCAGCGTCAGCGAACGCCGCGCCAGCGCGAACAGAAAGCCGCCCATGGCGCCGACGCCAGCGGCCTCGGTGGGCGTGAAGAAGCCGCCGTACATGCCGCCCATGACGATGGCGAACAGCAGCACCACGCCCCAGATGCTGCGCATCGCCTTCAGGCGCTCGGCCCAGCTCGCGCGCTCGCCCGGGGGGCCGTACTCAGGATGGCGGCTGGTGACCCAGACCGAGGCCAGCATGTAGAAGCCCATCGCCACCAGGCCTGGGATGACGCCGGCGGCGAACAGCGCGCCAATGCTCTGCTCGGTCATGATGCCGTAGATGACCATGATGACCGACGGCGGGATCAGGATGCCCAAGGTCGCCCCGGCGCACACCGTCCCCGCGGCGAAAGCCGTCGAATAGTTGAAGCGCTGCATCTCCGGCATGGCCACGCGCGCCATCGTGGCCGTGGTGGCGAGCGAGGAGCCGCAGATCGCGCCGAAGCCGGCGCAGGCGGCGATGGTCGACAGCGCCAGCCCGCCGCGCCGGTGGCCGATGAAGGCGTAGGCGGCCTGGTACAGGTCGCGCGACATGCCGGCGCGGGTGACGAAGTTGCCCATCAGCACGAACAGCGGTACCACCGACAGCGTGTAGGCGCCGACGTCGGTGAACTCGCCGGCGGCCGAGGACATCGCTGCCGGCCAGGAGCGCATGAACGCGAAGCCGACGAAGCCCACGATGCCCATCGCCACGGCTATGGGCACGCGCAGCGCCATCAGCGCGAACATGGCGGCGAAACCGAGCAGCCCTTCGATCATGACCCGCTCCCGGTGGCCGGCGCGCCGGGGGCGCCCTGCCGGCCGGTGGCGGCGCGCATCGCGTCGCGCGCTGCGAGCACGAGGTGCACCAGGGCGGTGAGCAGCAGCATCGCCGCCACCATGCGGTGGAAGGGACCCAGCGGGATCTCCAGCCGGGCCGTGATGTCACCCATTTCGTAGGTGCGCACCGAGCGCTGCCACACGAGCCAGAACGCCGCGCCGAAGACCAGCCCCGTCAGCAAGTTGGCCAGGGACTGCTGCAGCGTCAGCAGGCGCGGCGGCATGACGCGGTCCAGCAGGTCGAACACGATGTGCTCGCCGGCCATCGAGGCCAGCGGCAGCGCGAGGAAGATCATGACGAGCATTCACAGCTCGGTCAGTTCGACGGCGCCCGGCAGCGAGTTGCCCACCAGCTTGCGACCGACGACGTCGACGCAGGTCAGCAGCATCATCGCGAACAGCGCCACCGCCGCCACGTAGGCCAGGAGGGATTCGAAGCGCTTCATCTCGACCCAACGGAAAGGGCCGGGGTGCCCGGCCCGTGGTCTTGCGGATGAACCGCCCGCGCGAGCGGGCGGCCTGCCGCGGCAACGCGTCGGGGCCCGCGACAGGGGCCCCGAGGGCGCTCACTTGGCCTTCGCGATCTCGGCCCGGAACTCGGTGAGCACGGCAGCCGCGTTGCGCAGGCCCTTGTCCTCGGCCTTCTTGACCCAGTCGGCCTCGAGTGGCGCGGTCTTGGCCTTGTAGTCGGCGACGAACTTCGCGTCGGCGGTGATCGACTCTATGCCGGCGGCCTTCTGGGCCTGCAGGGACTTCTCGTCCTCCTCGTCCCAGTACTTCCCGAAGCGGCGCGCGGCGTGCTCGCCGGAGAGCTTCTCGATCGCCGCCTGGTCGGCCTTGGCGATCTTGTTCCAGGTGGCCTCGTTCATGACGAAGGCGAAGCTCGTGTTGTAGGAGCCGCCGGGGATGGCCGTGCGGTACTTCGTGAACTTCTCGAGCTTGAACGAGACCACGGACTCGTCGGGGAACCAGTTGCCGTCCATCACGCCCGAGGACAACATCTCATAGGCCTGACTGGCCGGGCGCAGCGTCATGTTCACGCCCAAGGCCTTGCCCACGTCGTTGACGAAGCCACCGCCGACGCGGAACTTCACGCCCTCGAAGTCGGCCAGCGAGCGGATCGGCTTCTTGTTGTTGAAGATGATGCCGGGGCCGTGGGTGAACACGGTGATGACCTTCAGGCCGCGATGTTCGTTGAAGCGGGCCAGGTGGCGCTCGTAGATGCGCTGGTAGGCCACGCTCGTGGCTACCGAGTCGTCACCGAGGAAGGGGAACTCGGCGATACCCGTCATCAGGTAGCGGCCCGGCGTATAGCCGTGGACACTGAAGGACAGGTCGGCCTGGCCGTCGCGGATGGCGTCGAAGGTGGCCGGCGGCGGCGACACCGGCTTGGGCAGGATGTTGCACTTGACGCGGTCGGCGGTGGCCTTGGCCACATCGGCACACCAGTCGGCCTGGGCGCGCGACAGCAGATGGGCTGGCGGCAGCCAACTCGAAGCCGCCAGCACGACCTGGGCGGAGGCCGCAGCCGAAGTGCCCATCGCAACGAGGGCGGCAAGGGTCTTGATCTTCAACATGACATCCTCGGGGTAAGAGGTAAGACGGTACGGCGCGGGCCCGCGGGCCGGCAGACGCCACGCTCTTGCAGGTAGCCGTCAGATGCTAACGCCGCTGCGCGGTCCGCGAGCCTGTCACTTACCCTGAGGCCCCGTGGCGAATCGGTTGCCCCCGCGCCGCGCGCCACGCGCGCCAGCCCAGCAGCACGCCGACGAGCGCCCCGTAGACGGCGACCTCGGCGAAGTCGTTCTTGCCCGCGCGCATCCAGTAGAAGTGCAGCAGGGCGAGCAGGGCGACCGCGTAGACCGTGCGGTGCAGCGCCTGCCAGCGGCGTGCGCCCAGCGCGCGCACCGCGCGGCCCATCGAGGTGGCCGCCAGCGGCACCATGAGCAGCAGCGCTGCCGTGCCGACGAGGATGAAGGGGCGCTTGGCGATGTCCTTCACGATGGCCGCGACGTCCAGCCCCATGTCCAGCGCGGCGTAGCACAGGAAATGCGCGCCCGCATAGAAGAAGGCATACAAGCCGAGCATGCGCCGCAGGCGCGCCAGCGCTTGCCAGCCCGTCCACTGGCGCAGTGGTGTGACGGCCAGCGCCACGCACAGGAAGCGCAGCGCCCATTCACCGGTGTCGCGGATCAGCCGCTCGGCGGGGTTGGTGCCGAGGTGGGCCGAGGGATCGGTCAGGGCAGCAAACGCGAGCCAGCAAAAGGGCAGGGCCGCAACGACGAAGACGGCCGGCCGTGTTGCCGGATGCATCAGCAGACGGTTCACAGCCGCGACCGCGGGAGATTTGCGAAAGCGGCGCTGCCGTGCGCGATCGCTGCCTGGGTTCTCAGAAGAACCGGCGCAGGTCCATGCCGGCGTAGAGCTGCCCCACCTGGGCCTCGTAGCCGTTGAACATCAGCGTCGCTCGCTTCTTCGCGAACAGCCCGTCCTCGCCGATGCGGCGCTCCGTGGCTTGGCTCCAGCGCGGGTGGTCCACGGTGGGGTTGACGTTGGAGTAGAACCCGTACTCCTCGGGGCCGGCCAGTTCCCAGCTCGTCTTCGGCTGCTTTTCGAGGAAGCGGATCGCCACCAGCGACTTGCCCGACTTGAATCCGTATTTCCAGGGCACGACCAACCGCACCGGCGCGCCATTCTGGTTGGGCAGGATCTCGCCGTACATGCCGAAGGTCAGCAGCGTCAGCGGGTGCATGGCCTCATCCATGCGCAGGGCCTCGACGTAGGGCCACTTCAGCACCGACGAGCGCAGGCCCGGCATCTGCGCCGGGTCGGCGAGCGTGACGAACTGCACGAACTTCGCGTTGCCGGTGGGCTCGACGCGGCGGATCAGCTCGGCCAGCGACCAGCCCACCCAGGGTATGACCATGGACCAACCCTCGACGCAGCGCATGCGGTAGATGCGCTCCTCCATCGGTGCGAGCTTGAGCAGCGCCTCGATGTCGAAAGTGCCGGGCTTGCGCACCTCACCCTCGACCGCCACGGTCCAGGGGCGTGTCTTCAGACGCTGCGCGGTCTTCGCCGGATCGTCCTTGTCGGTGCCGAACTCGTAGAAGTTGTTGTAAGTGCTGGCGTCCTGGTAGGGCGTCAGCCGCTCCATCGTCGCCGCGCCCGACACCGGGCTGCGTGCGCCGGGCAGCGGTGCCAGCTTGCCAGGCCGGGCGGTCTGGGCGAGCGCGTCGCGCGACGCCCAAGAGGCGAGCGCCGTACCTGCGGCGCCACCGGCCACCAACTTGAGCCAGTCGCGCCGGCCTTCGTAGGCGGCCCGCGACGTGATTTCCGACGGAACGCTGTGGCTGTGGCCGCGGTCGCGCAGATGGTGCATGAGACCCCCCGTTTGCTGTAGATGGCGAAGGGGGAACGTTACGCCAGCACCACCCCGTCTGCAGATCAGGGGGTATCCCTGGTGCCGGCCGCGGGGTCTCAGGCCTGCGCGCGTTCGCTCTTGGTGGAGGCCCGCTCACGCTCACGCGAGTGAGCCGCATCGCGGGCGAAGGTCAGGATGACCTCGCGCACCACGCGCCGCTGGGTAACCGGCAGGCTCATCAGCGCATTCATGAGCTCTTCGTCGCGGTAGGCGCCGGCCCGCGGCCCGCGCCTTGGCTGCCCCGCGGAACCCGCTCCCTCGATACCGAAGCCGAGGTTCTGCGGGGTCTCGCCCAGCCATTCGGCCAGCACGAGGATCTTGTCGTTGCGTGGCATGGTCTCGCCGAGCAACCATCGTCGCACGCCGTGCAGCGTCATGGGCTTGCCCCAGTAACGCGTGTTGAACTCACGTTCCAACACAGACGGGCGAGCCTCGTAACCGGCC
>CAIRBF010000124.1 GCA_903876715.1 uncultured beta proteobacterium | reverse complement strand
TCACAGGACTGGTGGCCAGCCGACTGGGGTCACTACGGAGGGCTGATGATCCGCATGGCGTGGCACTCTGCCGGCACCTACCGCGTGGCTGATGGCCGGGGTGGCGCGGGTTCGGGCAACCAGCGCTTTGCGCCCCTGAACAGCTGGCCCGACAACGGCAACCTGGACAAGGCGCGCCGCCTGCTGTGGCCGATCAAGCAGAAGTTCGGGAACGCGCTGTGCTGGGCCGACCTGATGATCCTGGCCGGCAACGTGGCCATGGAGACGATGGGCTTCAAGACCTTCGGCTTCGGCGGCGGGCGCGAAGACCTCTGGGCGCCCGAGGAGGACATCTATTGGGGCGCCGAGAAGGAATGGCTCGCCACGAGCGACCAGCCGGGCAGCCGCTACAGCGGCGAGCGCGAGCTGGCCGACCCGCTGGCTGCCGTGCAGATGGGCTTGATCTACGTGAACCCCGAAGGCCCCGACGGCAAGCCCGACCCGGTGGCCAGCGGCCGCGACGGGCGCGAGACCTTCGCCCGCATGGCGATGGACGACGTCGAGACCGTGGCCCTGGTGGCCGGCGGCCACACCTTCGGCAAGGCGCACGGCGCGGGCGATCCCAGGCTCGTCGGCCCCGAGCCCGAGGCCGCGCCGCTCGAGGCCATGGGCCTGGGCTGGATCAACCGGCATGGCAGCGGCAAGGGCGCCGACACCACCACCAGCGGCATCGAAGGCGCCTGGAAACCCCACCCCACCACCTGGGACATGGGCTACTTCAAGGTGCTGTTCAAGTACGAGTGGGAGCTGGTGAAGAGCCCCGCCGGCGCCTGGCAGTGGCTGGCCAAGGACGTGGACGAGGAGGACATGATCCCCGACGCGCACCTGCCGGGCGTGCGGCACCGGCCGATGATGACCACGGCCGACCTCTCGCTGCGCTTCGATCCGGCCTACGAGAAGATCTCGCGCCACTTCCTGGCCCACCCCGAAGCCTTCGCCGACGCCTTCGCCCGCGCCTGGTTCAAGCTGACCCACCGCGACATGGGCCCGAAGAGCCGCTACCTCGGCCCCGAGGTGCCGGCCGAGGACCTGATCTGGCAGGACCCGGTGCCGCGGGTGGACCACCCGCTGATCGACGCGGCCGACGCGGCGGCGCTGAAGGCGCGCGTGCGGGCCTCGGGCCTGACGGTCAGCGAACTCGTCTCCACCGCCTGGGCCTCGGCCTCCACCTTCCGCGGCAGCGACAAGCGCGGCGGCGCCAACGGCGCGCGCATCCGGCTGGCGCCGCAGAAGGACTGGGCCGTCAACCAACCGGCGCAACTGGCCCGTGTGCTGGGCGTGCTCGAGGGCGTGCAGCGCGAGTTCAACGCGCGTGCCGCGGGCGGCAGGCGGGTGTCGATGGCCGACCTCATCGTGCTGGCCGGCAACGCCGGCGTCGAAGCCGCCGCGCAGGCGGCAGGCCACGAGGTGCAGGTGCCCTTCACCCCGGGGCGCACCGACGCCACGGCCGCGCAGACCGACGCCGCGTCCTTCGCCGTGCTCGAGCCGCAGGCCGACGGCTTTCGCAACTGGCGCGCGCGCGCCTTCAGCGTCGCGCCCGAGGCCCTGCTCGTGGACCGCGCGCAACTGCTGAGGCTGTCGGCGCCGGAGATGACGGTGCTGGTCGGCGGCCTGCGCGTGCTGGGCGCCAACGCCGGCGGTTCGCAGGACGGCGTGCTAACCCACCGACCCGGGCAGTTGACGAACGACTTCTTCGTCCACCTGCTCGACATGGGCACGGTGTGGGCGCCCACCGGCGACAACGCCTATGCCGGCCGCGACCGCCGCACCGGCGCGCCACGGTGGACGGCCACCCGGGTGGACCTCGTCTTCGGCGCCAACTCGCAGTTGCGCGCGATCGCCGAGGTCTACGCCCAGGCCGACAACCGCGCCAAGTTCGTGCGCGACTTCGTCGCCGCATGGACGAAGGTGATGAACCTGGACCGATTCGACTTGCGCTGAGCGAGGGGAGTCTCAGGGCCAGGGCACACGCGCCCTGCGCCCTGACCGGGCCCGACATCGGCATCAGCGAGCCCTTCTGAAGCGCCGGGAACGCGCTGATGCCCGATCGGATGCCGCGCGGCCGCCCTTGGCCCGACAGCTCGCCGCGGGATCATTTGCGCCACCGGGCGATCGCTCAGCCCTCTTGCATGCGACGGCCACGATCTTCACGCATCGCGGCCGCTGTCAAGTCTCGCAGTGGCGCTCTCATGCCCAACGCAAAGAACGGTGGGGCCTCGGTCCGTTGCGCCTTCGGTCAGGATGGGTGGCCGGACGCCGTGATGACTGCCGGAAACCGCGTCCTCGCGATCACATGAGGGCGGATTTGCGTGAGCGGCAACAAGATGTCCTGGATCGCATTCGCTCAGGGTTTTCCCGGGGATTCTCGGGCTGTGGCCCGCTGGACGCGATGATCGGCCCGGAAGGAGTCTCCATGCCCGCCAAGCCCAAGACCTGGAAGCAGAAGATGCAGGCCAAGCCGCCGCACATCGTGCGGCTGGACAAGGACTTTGCCGGCGTGCCGGCCGGCGCGCGGCTGCTGATCTCCTGCCCGATGGAGGTGGCGGACTACCTGCGGAACCGGGTGCCCGCCGGGGAGACCCGCTCCATCCAGCAGATGCGCCGCGAACTCGCCGCGCTGCGCGGCGCCGACGCGGCCTGCCCGGTGTCGACGGCGATCTTCCTGCGCACCGTGGCCGAGGCCGCCTGGGACGAACTGGAGGCGGGCGCTCCCGCCACCGCCATCGCGCCCTTCTGGCGCGTGGTCGACCCGCAGTCCCCGCTGGCCCGCAAGCTGCGCGCCGGCAGCGCCTGGATCGAGCAGCAGCGGGCGGCGGAGCAGGAGGCGGGGGGCGGGTGAGATGGCGCGTCGGCCGCCAGGCGTGATGGCTACGACCCGCTTTAGAACACCAGCGCCACGACGAACAGGCCCACCATCACGAAGGCGATGACGACCTTGGCGATCATGCCCGCCATGATGCCCAGCCAGGTGGCCACGCCCACGTGCACGGCGCAGCCCACGCGCGCAGCGAGGGGCTGACCCTGGTCACGAACCATGTCGGCGAGTTCGAGCGGGCCCCTGGGCTGTTGATCGAGAACTGGGTCGCTGGCCTGGCCTGAGCATCGGGCGTGCGCCGGGCCGCATGATCCCCGACGGAGCGCGGGACGTGATGTCCACGACGGCGCCACCCGACGCGGCCACGCTGGCGCCCCTGCGCGGCCGCGTCGCGCAGGAACTGGCGGAGACCTACCCCCGCTTCGTCGCCCGGGTGTTCCCGCAGGCGGGCGCAACGGCGTGAGGTGCTGCCTCGATCAGGCTTTCCCCGGCGGTGAAGGTGATGTCCTGGGAGGGCCCTGATCTGTCGTACAGGTCAGAGCACGACCGCCAGACCGTGCGACGCGCGCGCCAAGCGGTCGTCGTTGGTCCACAGGGCCTGGCATCCATGGTGCTGCGCGCAGGCCAGGTGCAGCGCGTCGGGGGTGCGAAGTCCGAAACGCGATCGCGATTCGGCGGCGCCGTCGTAGATCGCGGGCGACATCTCCAGCAGCAGCAGCATGCCCAGCGCCTGCTCGTAGCGCAGCCGCAAGGCCCGATCGCCGGATCGCATGGGGCCGACCAGACACTCCATGCGTACCAGCGGCGAGATCACCAAGGTGGCGCCGCTGGCCGCCGCCAGACGCCGGCGCATTGCCGCCCCGTGGACGGGGTCGTCCTCGACCGCGTAGAGCAGCAGGCAGGTGTCGAGGTAGATCAGTCCCACGACGACCGCTGTTCGTCGATGCGCGCCTGGATGTCCGCGTGACGCTCGGCGTCCGTGGCTTGTGTGGGGCGCGCGGGCCAGGGGTTGCGCACGAGCCAATCGAGGAAAGCCGCAGCCTGACCCGGTGGCGCAGGCTCGTCTGCCGCGCTGGCGTTCAGCGGCGCCAGCCTCGCGAGGCCCTTGCCGCGGTTGGCGATCACGACCTCTTCACCGCGTTGCACGGCGCGTAGCAACTCGGAGAGCCGGTTCTTGGCTTCGAGGACGTTGACTTGCATGGCGATGGCGGGTCTACGGTTGGGATTTCGGGACAAATCTGGCCAGGTTGATACGCTGATCTGGCCAAGATACCCCCAAGCCGGCTCGCTTCGGGTTGTTGAGGGGATGCTCGGGCTGCGGCCCGCTCGACACGGCCGCTCCCGCCAACGCCATCGAGCCCCTCTGCTCAGGCCAGGAAAGGGTTCTCGATGCGCAGCCCGTCGATGCGCTGCCCGTGCTGCAGATCCTCGGTCAGAAGGCGCTTGCAACCGCTCTCCAAGGCGGACGCCACGATCAGGCTGTCGTAGAAGGAGAAGCCCTGGCTCGACTGGATGCGCAGCGCCCGGGCGTAGATCGCAACGCTCGGGTGCACCTTCCACAGCGGCGTCAGCACCTTCGCCAGGAAGTCTTCGGCGTCTGCCGCGCTGGCCACCACACGGCGCTTGCGCGTCAAGGCTTGCAAGGTTTCCTGCACCACCTGGAAGCTGATCACTGCTGTCTGACGGGAGAGTGCTGTGGCCACGAGTGTCTGGGCAATACCCCGCTTGGCGGGGCTGTCCCGGTCGACGGCGTAGACCAGGATGTTGGTGTCGAGGAAATCAGCGCCGCTCATTGAGCTCGTCCCGCGTCGGCGCGTGACCGCCAGAGGCGACGTACTGCCCCATGCGGTCCATCACCTCGACGGCCCGGGCCGCCTGCCGTTTGCGGGCGTACTGCTCCAGCCAATGGCGGAACTGCTCGTTGAGGGTGGTCTGCTCTGCGCGCGCCTGCTCACGCGCTGCCTCGATCAGGCTTTCCTCGGCGGTGAAGGTGATGTTTTTCATCGTGGGCTTGGCTTCGTGCTGTATGGCCAGTGTAGCAATGCTCGTGTCGCCGTGCTCGCCTGGAGACGCACCCCGTGGACGCCCGCAGAGACACACGAGGATGCTTCGCTGAGCGGCCCCGGCAGACGCCCCGAGCCCGCCAATCTCCAGACCCTCAGAACACCAGCGCCACGACGAACAGGCCCACCATCACGAAGGCGATGACGACCTTGGCGATCATGCCCGCCATGAGGCCCAGCCAGGTGGCCACGCCCACGTGCACGGCGCGGCGTTCGTTGCGGCGCGCGAGGTACTCGCCCACCGCCGCGCCCACCAGCGGCATGAACAGCACGCCCACCAGCCCCATGAACAGCCCCGCCACCGTGCCCAGCGCCGCCCCGACGACGGCCTGCCGGCTGGCGCCCGCCTTCCTGGCCCCCAGCAGCCCGGCCGCGTAGTCCAGCGCCCAGGCGATCACGGCCAGCACCGCGACGACGCCGATCGTGACCGCGCCGACGCGGCTGAAGTCGTCGATCCAGGCCGCCAGCACGATGCCCGCCAGCACGAAAGCCGTGCCCGGCAGCGCGGGCAGCACCGTGCCCGCCAGGCCGAGCACGATCAGCGCCACCGCCAGGGCCCACAGCAGGGCGGCGGTCACGGGGCGCTCCCCTTTGGCGGCGCCGCGGGAAAGTCGAGGAAGACCTCGGCCGGCACGCTGAAGCGCCGGGCCAGGCGGATCGGACCCTGCAGCGGGTGTTCTTCGCGCCCGCCGGTGGCGTCCACCATCTCGTCGACCGCGCGCAGCGCACGCCTGTACCCCGCTTCGTCGGCGATCGGCGCACCCAGCCCCAGCGTTTCGTGCAGGACCAGACAGTGAGCGGTCACGTATTGCAGGTTCGTCGCCATGTTCGCTCATCGTACTCGTCGTGCGTGAGCACGTCCGCCAGGACAGGGCTCGCTCGTCAAGGTGGTGCGCACCGCCGACAGGCCCAGCGACATCGTCGCGGCGGTCAAGGCGCTCAACGAGATGCACGGGTTCAACGCGCCGCAGAAGGTGGAGCACTCCGGTGCGATCACCTCGATCACGCGGCGCATCATCGACGTGGGGGTGACCCTTGAGAGATCTGGCGATTGACACCGCGCGGGTGTTCGTCCCGCTGCTGGCCCCGGCGCGCTACAAGGGCGCATACGGGGGACGCGGGAGCGGCAAGTCGCACTTCTTCGCCGAGCTTCTGATCGAGGACCACGTCCGCAACCGCGGCATGCGCTCGGTGTGCATCCGCGAGGTGCAGAAGACGCTGAAGGAGTCGAGCAAGCGCCTGATCGAGGACAAGCTCTCGGCGCTGGGCATCGGCGAGGCCGACGGGTTCAAGGTGTTCAACGAGGTCATCCAGGCGCCGGGCGATGGCCTGATCACCTTCATCGGCATGCAGGACCACAGCGCCGAGAGCATCAAGAGCCTGGAAGGCTACCGGCGTGCCTGGGTGGAGGAGGCGCAGTCGCTGTCGGCCAGGTCGCTACAGCTGCTGCGGCCGACGCTGCGGGCGGAGGGCTCCGAGCTTTGGTTCTCGTGGAACCCTCGGCGCAAGACCGACGCGGTGGACATGATGCTGCGCGGCGCGACGCTGCCCACCGGCGCGGTGGTGGTGCGTGCCAACTGGGCCGACAACCCGCGCTTCCCTGCGGTGCTGGAGCAGGAGCGCCAGGACTGCCTGCGCGACACCCCCGAGCAGTACAGCCACATCTGGGAAGGCGGCTACGCCACGGTGCTCGAGGGCGCGTACTACGCCCGGGTGTTGGCCGAGGCGCGCGCCGCCGGCCGCATCGGCAAGGTCGCTGCCGACCCGCTGATGACGGTACGCCTGTTCTGCGACATCGGCGGCACGGGCGCGAGGGCCGACGCTTTCACGATCTGGGTGGCGCAGTTCGTCGGGCGCGAGATCCGCGTGTTGAACTACTACGAGTCCGTCGGCCAGCCGCTGGCGGCGCACTTGGCGTGGATGCGTGCGCAGGGCTACGCGCCTGGCAAGGCCGACATCTGGCTGCCGCACGACGGGTCGACCCACGACAAGGTTTTCGACGTCAGCTACGAGTCCGCGCTGCGCCAGGCGGGCTATGCGGTCGAGGTGGTGCCCAACCAAGGCCGCGGCGCAGCTGCAGCGCGCATCGAGGCCGGGCGGCGGTTGTTCCCGTCGATCTGGTTCAACGAGGCGACGACCTCAGCGGGGCTGGATGCGCTCGGGTGGTATCACGAGCGCAAGGACGAGGCTCGCAGCATCGGCCTTGGGCCGGAGCATGACTGGTCGAGTCACGGGGCCGATGCGTTCGGGTTGATGTGCGTGGTGGCGGAGGATCGGTTTCGGTCGGGGTCAGCGGTGGGGCTGAAGAGGCGGGGGAGTGCGATGGCGGTATGAAAAGCT
>CAIRBF010000123.1 GCA_903876715.1 uncultured beta proteobacterium | reverse complement strand
GGCGTAGGCCTGGTGGTGCGAGCGGCCGACCCGGCCGCGAAGCTGGTGCAACTGGGCCAGGCCGAAGCGGTCGGCTCGCTCAATGATGATCGTGTTCGCCGTGGGCACGTCGATGCCGGTCTCGATGATGGTCGAGCACAGCAGGACGTTGTGGCGCTGGGCGACGAAGTCGCGCATCACGCGCTCGAGCTCGCGCTCGGGCATCTGCCCATGGGCGACCGCGATGCGCGCCTCCGGCAGCAGTTCGGCCAGCTTCTCGCGCCGGTTCTGGATCGTCTCGACCTCGTTGTGAAGGAAGTAGACCTGCCCGCCGCGTTTGAGCTCGCGCAGCACTGCCTCGCGGATGATGCCGCTGCCCTCGTTGCGCACGAAGGTCTTGATCGCCAGCCGCCGCTGCGGCGCGGTGGCGATCACGCTCAGGTCGCGCAGGCCCTCCAGGGCCATGCCCAGCGTGCGCGGGATCGGCGTGGCGGTGAGGGTGAGGACATCGACCTCAGCACGCAAGGCCTTCATCGCCTCCTTGTGGCGCACCCCGAAGCGGTGCTCCTCGTCGATGATCAGCAGGCCCAGGCGCTTGAACTTCACGTCGCTGCTCAGCAGCTTGTGCGTGCCGACGACGATGTCGATGGTGCCTGCCTCGATGCCGTCGAGCGCTGCGCGCACCTCCTTGGCCGAGCGGAAGCGCGAGAGCTCCGCCACCTTCACCGGCCACTTGCCGAAGCGATCCACCAGCGTCTGGTAGTGCTGCTCGGCCAGCAGCGTGGTCGGCGCCAGGAAGGCCACCTGCAGCCCGCCGTGCACGGCGACGAAGGCCGCGCGCAGCGCAACCTCGGTCTTGCCGAAGCCCACATCCCCGCAGACCAGGCGGTCCATCGGCCGCGGGCTGACCATGTACTGGACCACGGCATGGATGGCCGCGCGTTGATCAGCCGTCTCCTCGAAGCCGAAGCTCGCGGCGAAGGCTTCGTAGTCGTGCGGCGAGAAGCGGTGGGCGTGACCCTCGCGCGCAGCGCGGCGTGCGTACAAGTTCAGCAGTTCGGCCGCGGCGTCCCGCACCTGCTCGGCGGCCTTGCGACGCGCGCGCTCCCACTGCCCGGAGCCGAGCTTGTGCAGCGGCGCCTCCTCGGCGCTCACCCCCGTGTAGCGGCCGATCAAGTGCAACTGGGAGACCGGCACGTACAGGGTGGCCTGGTCGGCGTACTCCAGGTGCAGGAATTCGCTGCGGCCTTCGCCGGTATCGATCTCGACCAGGCCGCGGTAGCGCCCGATGCCGTGGCTGGCGTGCACGACCGGGTCGCCGATCTTCAGCTCCGACAGATCCTTGATGAGCGCATCGACGCTGCTGGTCTGTTCCTGCTTGCGCCGGCGCCGCGCCTGGGGCGTCGAGGCGAAGAGCTCGGTCTCGGTCAGGAACTGCAGGCCGTGCGGGCCTGCCGCGGCGCCGTCGAGCCAGTGAAAGCCAGCTGCCAGCGGCGCGGCGACGATGGCCACTTTCTCGCTGCTGGCGCCGAATTCGGCCAGCGAGGCCACGCTCGGCACGTCGATGCGGTGGTCCCGCAGCAGCTCCAACAGGCTCTCGCGCCTGCCCTCGCTCTCGGCCACGAGCAGCACGCGTGCCGTGGTCGAGCGCAGGTGCGCCTCCAGGGCCTGCAGCGGGTCGGTGGCACCTCGGTCTATGCTGATGTCGGGTAGTGGGCGCGCCCACTCCAAGGGCCCCGCGCCGCGCAGCGACAGCGTCGGCCAGGGCTGGGCCAGGGTGTAGAAGTCCTCGGCGCGCAGGAACAGGGCTTCAGGCGGCAGGATGGGGCGTTCGGGATCGTGCTGCAGCAGCCGGTGGCGGTCGCGCGTGTCGGTCCAGAAGCGCTCGAGCGCAGCGTCGACCTCCCCGTGCAAGACAACCGCCGCCGGCACTCGCGACCGGACCTCGGGGGAGGCGGCGCTGCCCGAGCCCGCAGTGCCAGCCAGGTAGTCGAAGATGGTTGCCGTCTGGTCGAAGAACAACGGCAGGTAGTACTCGATGCCGGCCGTGGCCAGGCCTTGGCCCATGTCCTTGTATGGACGTGCGCGCGTCGGGTCGCCCTCGATGCGTTCGCGCCAGCGGGCGCGGAAGGCGGTGCGCGCTGCCTCGTCCATCGGAAACTCGCGCCCCGGGAGCAGCCGCACCTCAGGCACCGGGTAGAGGCTGCGCTGGGTGTCGGGGTCGAAGGTGCGGATGGAGTCGACCTCGTCGCCGAACAGGTCCACCCGGTAGGGCACCGGGGAGCCCATCGGGTAGAGGTCGATCAGGCCGCCGCGCACGGCGTACTCGCCCGGCGAGACCACCTGGCTCACGTGCTGGTAGCCAGCCAGCGTGAGCTGGGCCTTCAGCGCGGCCTCGTCCAGCCGGCTCTTCTGCTTGAAGTGGAAGGTCGTGCCGGCCAGGAATGACGGTGGGGCAAGACGGGTGAGGGCGGTCGACGCCGGCAGGAGCACGGCGTCCAGATCGCGCTGAAGCACGCGCCACAACGTGGCCAGGCGCTCGGAGATCAGGTCCTGGTGCGGGCTGAAGGTGTCCCAGGGCAGCGTTTCCCAATCCGGGAACACGGCCAGGCGCAGCCCGGGGGTGAAGAAGGGCATCTCATCGGCCAGGCGCTGCGCGTCTGCCGGGTCGGCTGTGACGATCGCGCATAGCCGACCCTCAGCAGCCTGCGTCTGGGTCCAGCGGGCGAGCAGCAGCGCGTCGGCGGAACCGACGGGTCGGGGCAGCGTGTAGCGCTTGCCGGGGGCGATGACTGGGAGTTGCATACGGCGAGGCGGCCGGGAAATGACGAAACCCGCGCCGGCAGGGGCTGGCGCGGGTGGCGCGGCGGATTGTAGGGAGAGGGGGCACGCGCCGCCGGGCGTCCCTCGGTCGGCTCGTCGCGTGGCCCCCCCGACGCCTGCACCTGCACTGGCGCGACGGTCTGTTGCCGTATCGCGGCGCTCGGGCCCTGCCCCGGAAACCGCAAGCGCCCGCCTCGCCCGCTTGCCGATAGACGGTACGATCTGCATGCAAACGCTTGTTCGTCGTCCTCTTGCAGAGCTTTCCACCGTGCCCGATCTGACACCCGCTGCCGGCGTTCCTCGTGCGACAGGTGCGACTCTGCTCTATGCCATCGTTCCCTGTGCCGGAGTGGGTACGCGGTCGGGTGCCGATCGGCCCAAGCAGTATGTCGACGTTGCGGGCGCGCCGATGGTGGCGCATACCGTGCGCGCGCTGGCGGCCGTGCGGCGCCTGCATGCCACGCTCGTCGTGCTGGCCCCCGATGACCGGGAGTTCGAGTCACGCGTCCCCGGCTTCGTCGGCGAACGTGGCTGGGTCGAGCGCTGCGGTGGCGCCACCCGGGCAGCGACCGTCGCGGCCGGGTTGGCGGCCCTGCGTGCGCGCGGTGCCAGTGATGCCGACTGGGTCCTCGTGCACGACGCTGCCCGCTGCCTGCTGCAAGCCGCCTGGGTCGAGCGCCTCATCGAGACCTGCATCGACGATGCGGTCGGCGGTCTGCTTGCGCTGCCGGTGGCAGACACGCTGAAGGCGGAGGAGGGTGGTCGCGCAGCGGCCACCGTGGCGCGCGACAAACGTTGGGCGGCGCAGACGCCGCAGATGTTCCGCCTCGGTCTGCTCTCGCAGGCGCTGAATGCCGCCGGGCCCGCCGTCACCGACGAGGCCAGTGCCGTCGAGCGGTTGGGCTTGCGGCCGTTGCTGGTGGCGTCCACGCTGGAGAATTTCAAGGTGACCTACCCTGATGATTTCGCCCTCGCGGCCCGTTTGCTCGCTGCGCCGCCCCTAGGCACGGCCCGAGCGCTCGACCAGGGAGACACCGCGTGACGCCGCTGCCGTTTCGGATTGGCGAGGGCTGGGACACGCATGCGCTGGTGACGGGGCGTCCACTCGTCCTGGGTGGCGTCGTCGTCCCGCACACGCACGGCCTGCTCGGCCACTCGGACGCCGATGTGCTGCTGCACGCGATCACTGACGCGTTGCTCGGCGCGGCCGCACTGGGAGACATCGGTCGCCACTTTCCCGATACCGACCCCGCCTTCCGCGGCGCCGATTCGGCCTTGCTGTTGGCCGAAGCGGCGCGCCGGGTGGGTGTCGCGGGCTGGGAGATCGGCAACATCGACTCGACCATCGTCGCCCAGGCGCCGCGTCTGGCGCCTCACATCGAGGCCATGCGCACCCGCATCGCCGAGGTGCTGGGCGTGGAGCCCTCGCAGGTCAACGTCAAGGCCAAGACAGCCGAGAAGATGGGCCCTGTGGGCGAGGGGCGGGCGATCGAGGCCCGCGCCATGTGCCTGTTGTTCAGGGCCCCGGCTGTGGCTGCCCCGCCGGTCGAAGCCTGATCTCGACGCACAGGCCTCCACCCGCCGCGTTGCTCAGACGCATCGAGCCGCCGAGCAGGCTCACGGTGCGCTGCACGATGGCCAGACCCAGGCCCGCGCCGCTGGCCGTCGTGCGCGCGTGGTCGCCGCGGTAGAAGGGCGTGGAGAGCCGGTCGAGTTGCTCCTCGGCCACCCCGGGGCCGTGGTCGCGCACTTGCAACACGACACCGCCCTGACTCGCCCGCGCATCGATCGTCACCACGGCCGGCCCACCCTGGACGGGTTTGGCATATCGCTCGGCGTTCTGGAGCAGGTTCTGCAGCACGCGCCCCAGTTCGACCGGATCGGCATTGACGCCGAGTCCGGGCGGCACGCGCAATTCGGCCAGGATCGCCCCGGATGACACGAAGGGCGCCACTGCGCGCTCGGTTGCGGTCAGGAGCGCAATGTCGACAGCCACCGGCTCCACGCGCCGGGCGTAGGAGATGAACTGGTCGATCAGCCGATCGAGTTGCTCGATGTCGTCTGCGATGTGCTGCAGCGCCTCGGTGCTGGTCACACTCATCTCGGCCTCCAGCCGCAGACGAGCCAAGGGCGTGCGCAGGTCGTGGCTGATGCCGGCCAGCATCAAAGCCCGGTCGTGCTCGGCGCGTGCGATCTCGCGCGCGATTCGCTGCAATCCGGCGTTGATGTCGCGGATTTCCTCGGCGGGTCGTGGCATGTCGTGCGCGACTCCGGGGCGTCCCTGCGGGAACGCAGGTGTGATGCGCCAGCCCGGTGCCGGGGGATGGAGCTTGCGAGCGATGGCGACGACGGCGCCGAAAGCGACCAGCCCTGCCAGCGTCAGGTCGAGACCCCATGAAAGCGTGGGTTCTGCGCGCGCGCCGATCCAGGCGAAGCCCGAAGCCACGCCCGCGGTGAGCGACGCCAGCCAGGCACTGACGCGCCAGAACGAACTCGGAGAGGATGCGTGCGTGACCATGCACCGATCATGCCGCAGGGCCAGCGCGAACCCACGCGACGGGCTGTATCAGTGCACGCCGTCTGGCACGAAGACGTAACCGAGTCCCCACACCGTTTGGATGTAGCGCGGGCGAGCGGGGTCGGACTCGAGCAACTTGCGCAGCCGGGAAACCTGCACGTCCAAGCTGCGGTCAAAGGGTTCGAAGTCGCGGCCGCGTGCCAGACGCGCGAGCTTGTCGCGCGACAGCGGCTGCCGGGGGTGGCGTGCCAGCGCCTTGAGCATCGAGAACTCGCCCGTGGTCAGGTCGACTTCATGGCCGTCGCGGGTCAGGCGGCGCAGGGCAAGGTCGAACTCGAAGGGGCCGAAGACGACCTTCTCGCCCGCCAGCGACGGGGCGCCCGGCGCCTCCGCTCCGGGCTTGCGACGCAGCACGGCGTGGATGCGAGCGAGCAGTTCGCGCGGGTTGAAGGGCTTGGGAAGGTAGTCGTCGGCACCGATTTCCAGCCCGACGATGCGATCGACGTCGTCGCCCTTGGCGGTGAGCATGACGACGGGCGTCAGGTCCCGGCGCGCTCGCAGGCGGCGACAGATCGACAGCCCATCCTCGCCAGGCATCATCAAGTCGAGCACGATCAGGTCGAAGAGCTCGCGCAGCAACAGCCGGTCCATGGCGCGGCCGTCCTCGGCGACGAGCACCTCGAAACCCTCCTGGCCCAGGTAGCGGCGCAGAAGGTCGCGGATGCGGGCGTCGTCGTCGACGACGAGCAGGCGCAAGGGGCGGCCAGCGGCTTGCGGGACCACTGGCATGAGATGTGTCGTTTCGGCTTCTGACATGTTGAGATTGTGCAACCCGCCTGTGCCGCGGAACCCCGACGCTGACCTTGTGTTACATCTGTTGCGTCCTGCCGGCCCGCCGGTTCGTTCAAGAGTCTGACAGGGATCTTTGAGATGAAGCTGCCCCGCGTTTTTTCCAGTCTGGCGGTCGCTTTGCTGACCGTGGGACCCGTCTGCGCGCAATGGCCGCGTCACGACGAAGGCTCGTCGCCACGACATGCTCATCCGATGGCGAGCCCCCAGGACCAGATGACGCTGTCGGCTACCGCAGCCGTGGATCTGACGATGGACGTGTTGTCTGTCACCCTGGCGGTCGTGCGCGAAGGTGTGGAGGCGGCGACAGTCCAGTCGCAGTTGAAGCAGGCCATCGAGACCGCCCTGGCCGAGGCACGGCGCGAAGCGCGGCCGGCTCAGCTCGAGGTGCAGTCGGGCATGTTCTCCCTCAACCCGCGCTACGCGCCGCCGCCGCCGCCGGCACGTCCCAGCGCGGCACCGCAGGGCATCGTCGGCTGGCAGGGCCGTGCGGAGATCGTGCTCGAAGGACGGGACCTGCAGGCCGTGGCCCAGTTGGCTGGACGGCTGCAGGGATTGAGCGTGGCCCGGGTGGGCTTCACGCTGTCGCGCGAAGCGCGCGAGCGCGCCGAGGCCGAGGCCGCTTCGCAGGCGATCTCGCGATTCCGCTCACGCGCACAGTCCTACGCCAGTCAGTTCGGTTTCTCCGGGTACCGGCTGCGGGAGGTGCAGGTGGGCATGGAGGATGCTGCCCGGTTCGTGCAGGCGCGCGCACCCATGTTGCGCGCGGCCGCCATGGCGACGCCGGGTGACGAGCCACTGCCTTTTGAGGCGGGGCGCACCAGCGTCAGCGTGACCGTCAGCGGCAGTGTGCTGCTGACGCGCTGAGATTCGTGTAGCGGGTAGCGGCCACTTACGTCGCCGCGGCCGGGACCTTCATTGCGCCAGCCAGCCTCCGTCGACGTTGATCGCAGCGCCGCGAATGTTGTCGGCCGCTGGCGAGCACAGGAACACGGTCAACTCACCAAGCTGTTCAGGCGTGGTGAATTGAAGGGAGGGTTGCTTTTCCGCCAACAGGCGGCGCTTGGCCTCCTCGTTCGAAACCTGGTCCTGCTGGGCGCGCGCGTCCACCTGCCGCTGCACCAGCGGCGTCAGCACCCAACCGGGGCAGATCGCATTGACCGTGATGGCGCTGGTGGCGGTTTCGAGCGCCACGGCCTTGGTCATGCCGATGAGGCCGTGCTTGGCCGTCACGTAGGCCGACTTGTTGGCGGAGGCCACGAGGCCGTGGACCGAAGCGATGTTGATGATGCGGCCCCAGCGCCGGGCCTTCATGGCTGGCAGCAGCAGGCGCGTGGTGTGAAAGGCCGAGTTCAAGTTGATGGCGATCACAGCGTCCCACCGTTCGACCGGGAACTCATCGATCGGGGCGACATGCTGGATCCCGGCGTTGTTGACCAGGATGTCGACGCCGCCCATCTCCATCTCGCAGTATTTGATCAGCGCGGCGATCTCGTCCGGCTTGCTCACGTCGGCGGGGTGGTAGCCGACCTGGGCCTCGAACTCGGCCACCTGAGCCTTGGCCGATGCCACGTCGCCGAAGCCGTTGAGGATGACATTGGCGCCGTGCAAGGCCAGGCTGCGAGCGATGCCCAGGCCGATGCCGCTGGTCGAGCCGGTGACGAGCGCGGTCTTGCCGGTCAACATGGTTGCTTCTCCTCGGAGGTCTTCGGGGGTATGGTTGGAAGGGGTGCTGACGGCCCGCTTCTGGGACGGTGCTCGGTACAGCTAGGATGCTCATTATCCGGACTCTGTTTGACCCTGGGCCTGCCGCAGTGAACCACGCCAGCAACGCACCCCTCGAGCCCCGCCTGCGCACCGTCCGCTGCCTGGGCGGTTTCAGCCTGCACCGCATGGCCTACTGGGAATGGGGCGACCCCCTGAACCCACGGGTGGTGGTCTGTGTCCACGGCCTGAGCCGACAGGGGCGCGATTTCGACACCCTGGCACGCGACCTGGCGCAGGACTGCCGTGTCGTCTGTCCAGATGTGGTGGGGCGCGGGCGCTCGGACTGGCTGGCTGACCCCATGGGCTACAACCTGTCGGCCTACGTGGCCGACATGGTGACGCTGCTGGCCCGCCTGGATACCGAATCGGTGGACTGGGTCGGGACTTCAATGGGCGGGTTGATCGGCCTGGGTGTTGCGGCGTTGTCCGGCTCGCCGGTGCGCCGCCTCGTTTTGAACGACGTCGGTCCCCGTATCGAGGCGGCATCGCTGGCGCGCATCGGCACCTACCTGGGCATCCCGGTTCGCTTTGACAGCCTGGAGCAGGCGGCCGACTTGCTTTGGCAGATTTCGCAGGGTTTCGGCCCGCACACACGCCAGCAGTGGCTGGCGCTCACAGCCCCACAGATCAAGGCCGACGGCCGAGGCGGGTTCGTGCCGCACTACGACCCGTCGATCGCCGTGGCCTTCCGCGCGATCACTCCCGAACTGGCTGCGGCAGGAGAGGCAGGCCTTTGGGCTGCCTACGACAGCCTGCGCTGCCCGACGCTGCTGCTGCGGGGCGCCGAGTCTGACCTGCTGAGTGCCGAGACCGCCGCGCTGATGGCCGGACGAGGCCCGCGCGCGCGGGTCCACGAGTTTTCCGGGGTGGGCCACGCGCCCATGTTGGTGCAACCGCAGCAGCGGGCCGTGGTGCGCGAATTCCTGCTGGGTGGGTCTGTTGGAGCTTGAGGCGGGCCCGGCGTGTGCTCCGTGAAGCTTCGACGCACCTGGTCCGGGCGTATGCCCGTCGGTCACGCGCGTTCGATGTGCGCTTTACTGCTGCCTGCCAACGCGACGTCCTACCGTGAAGACCGCTTCGGTTGTTGAGGGCCAGGCGCCCGCAGCCATCGTCGCTGCCACGGCCCTGGCCCTCGACGACGGCACGCAAGCGCTCGAAAAGGCCCGCGCCTTTGCCGAACCGCTGCTGGCGGGGCGCATGCTCGATTCCGGAGAGGGCGCATGGGGACATGCCGGCGGCGTGGTCGATGTGCTGCGGGCCATCGGCGCGGCGCCTGGCCTGCAGGCGGCGGCTTATCTGGTGTACGCCGGCGACTTCCTGCAACAGCCCGCGGAGACGGTGGCCAAGGGTTTCGGAACGTCCTACGCAAGCCTGGTCGAGCTCACCCGCAAGTTGGTCGCGGTGCAGCGCGCGGCGCGCGACGCGCCGGTGGGCGAGCAAGGCCGCGCCCTGCAGACCGAGCGCGTGCGCAAGATGCTGCTGGCGTTCTCGCGCGATCTGCGTGTTGTCCTGCTGCGCCTGGCGTCGCGGTTGCAGACCCTGCGCTGGCACGCGGCCAGTCGCACGCCGTGCCCCCAGGCGCTGGCGTTGGAGACGCAGCAGGTCTTTGCCCCGCTGGCCAGCCGCCTGGGCATCTGGCAGATCAAATGGGAATTGGAGGATCTGGCCTTCCGCTTCCTGCGGCCGCAGGACTACCACCGAATCGCGCGCCTGTTGCACGAGACCCGCAGCGCGCGCGAGCTCGACATGGAATTCACGCGCCACCAGCTCGGCGGCGTGCTGCGACAAGCGGGCATCGAGGCGCAGGTCCAGGGCCGACCCAAGCATCTCTACAGCATCTGGAAGAAGATGCAGGGCAAGTCGCTGGCGTTCGAGCGCGTGTTCGACCTGCGCGCGCTGCGTGTGATCGTCGACGATGTTCCCGCGTGCTACGCCGCGCTGTCGGCCGTGCACGCACGCTACCGCGCTGTGCCGCAGGAGTACGACGACTACATCGCCCGACCCAAGGCCAATGGCTACCAGTCACTCCACACCGTCGTCCAGAGTGACGACGGTCGCACGCTCGAGGTGCAGATCCGCACACGCGCGATGCACGAGCATGCGGAGCACGGCGTGGCCGCGCACTGGGCGTACAAGGAAGCCGGTACGCGGGGCTACGCTGGAGCCAGCGCGGAGGCTCAGGCGGCCGAACGCGTGGCCGAGGCGCGCCGCGCCGTGATGCGGCAACTGCTGGCCTGGGAGCGGGACCTGTCCGGCCCTGCAGGCGAAGGCGTGGCGTTCGCGGCCACCGGAGCACCACTGACCGCACCGCCGGTGGGCGCGGCGGTGGCCAGAGCGCAGGCGGTCGAAGAGCGCATCTATGTGCTGACGCCACAGGCGACCGTGGTCGAGCTGGGCGAGGGTGCGACACCGGTGGACTTTGCCTACGCCGTCCATACCGAGCTGGGCCACCGTTGCCGTGGCGCGCGGGTCGATGGCGCCCTGGTACCCCTGAGCACGCCACTGGTCAACGGCCAGACGGTGGACATCGTCAGCGCGCGCGAGGGTGGGCCATCGCTGGACTGGCTCAATGCCGAACTGGGCTACCTGCGCAGCCCACGGGCTCGCGCCAAGGTGCGCGCCTGGTTCAACGCCCAGGCCCAGCAGCAGACGATCGGGCGCGGCCGGGAACTGGTCGAGAAATTGCTGCAGCGGGAGGGGCGCACAGCGGTCAAGCTGGACGATCTGGCCGAGCGCCTGGGATTCAGGAATGCCGACGCGTTGTTCGAGGTGGTTGGCAAGGACGAGGTCTCGCTGCGCCAGATCGAGACGCTGGTGCGACCCGCCGCCGAGACCGTGGCCGAGCCTGTGGAAGAGGTGGCGTTGCGGCGCTCACGCGCGGGCGACAGTGGCGTCCTGGTGGTCGGTGTGGAGTCGCTGATGACCTCACTGTCTCGCTGCTGTCGCCCCGCGCCGCCGGACGCCATCGGCGGCTTTGTCACGCGCGGCAAGGGCGTTGCGGTGCACCGCGCAGACTGCAGCGACTTCCGCCACATTGCCGGCCGCCACCCCGACCGCGTCATCGCCGTCGCTTGGGGTGCGGGCGGCGGCACGCAGACAGGAAAGGGCGGCCGGGGCGGCGGCGTGTCTGTGCCGAGCTTGTACCCGGTTGACGTTGCCATCGAGGCGGCTGACCGTCAAGGCCTGCTGCGTGACATCTCGGAGGTCTTCGCGCGCGAACGCGTGAACGTCACCGGCGTGCAGACGCGCTCTGTCCGGGACCCCGCAGGCGGCACCGCCTTTATGAGCTTCACCGTCGAGGTGGACGACGCGCGCCGCCTGGGCCCGGTGCTTCGTCAGGTGGCGCAGGTGGCCGGCGTGCGCAGTGCGCGACGGCGATGAGCGAGGTCGCTGGAGAGCCGCGAGCAATGCAGAGCGGCTTCGCGCTATACTGCGAGGCTGCAGGCGCGTAGCTCAGCTGGTTAGAGCACCACCTTGACATGGTGGGGGTCGTTGGTTCGAGTCCAATCGCGCCTACCAGTAACTTGTTGATTTTATTGGAATTTCGCTCAGAGGTCACCTCTGGTGAAGTTGCCAAAACAGGTTATTGGTTGAACTGTCGCTGCTAAAATTGCCAGAAATTTGCCAAACGGCGTTTCTGGACATCCCTTAGGGGCCGCAGCGAGTCCGGGAACGTCCATCAGGAGACGTTCCATGGCTGACAAAGAGCAAATCGACAAGCAAGAGCAGACGGCGCCAAGTGGCGCCGTTTTGCGTTCTGGCGCGGCAAAGCCTCGGGCCAAGCTCGCTCGGAGCAAGCTGCCGCGCGGCATTGTCGAGGTGCGTTGGGAGAACGCGACAGTCGCCGACTCCGTGCGATATCGCGTGCGCATCAAGCGCAAGGACTTCAAGGCTGACAGGCTCTTTGACTCGTTGCACGAAGCCCAAGAATTCCTGTTGATGTCCAAAACGCGGGACGGCCGACTGGGGCTCACCGAGCGTGAGGAGCGTGCGAGGGTCATCGCAGAGGTTGCCAAGGAAATGCTTTCGCGCCGGCCGTTCAGTTTCTACATCGGGCGCTACATCGCCAAATACGTCGATCCGATGGATGAGTCGAACGAGGTTAAGAAGCATTCCAAGGGTGTCGTCAGGGCTCGTATCCTCGGATTGAAGAACGTCCTGTTGACGTGGAAGCCGCCCGAAGAGAAGGGGCGAACAGGGCTGTTGGCTTTGCATCGAGCGGCGCACAGCAAGTCATCGAAGAAGCCCCTAGGCGATTTTTTCCTCGATGAGATAGACCTGGATGTGGCGAATGAATTCTTGACCGTTCGCAACAAGACCCATGCGGCGAGCACCGTAATGCGCGAGCGCGGGCAACTGCAAACGATCTGGTCGAAGCTGCGCCACCTCGACCCCGCGCAAGTCAAGAAGCTGCCGCCGGAAAACCCGTGGCAAGCGGCCGACAAGGCGCTGATTGCAGTCCCAGACACAACGCGGGAGCGAGACCTGTCCGACGATGAAGAGGATCGGATGATCGCGAGCTTAGCGAAGTGCCGCAACAAACTGGTTCCATTGGTAATCGGCCTTGCCTTAGCAACAGGAATGCGGCGCGGCGAAATACTCATGCTGGAATGGGGGCAGGTTCAGGACGGCTACCTGCGGCTTCGCGCGGCGCAGACCAAGCGCGGCAAAGTGCGCCACGTCATGCTCACCGAAGAAGCTCGTGAAATTCTCGCGGGCTTGCTTGCAAGTTATGGCGAGTCGGGCGTGAAGCCTGATCAAAGGCTTTTCCCGATGACCATCAACGCTTTCAAGAAGAGTTGGAACGCGGCTCGCCGAAGGGCTGGGCTGCAAGACTTCCGCTTTCATGACACACGCCGGGTCGCCGTCACACGCATGCTCCGCCAAATGACCGTTCCGAGCACGGTCATGATTTCAGCAATGACGGGAATGCAATCAGTCGCTCACATTGAGGAAAGGTTCGTGCAACCATTCGAAGATCGCGAACGTGCTCGGACTGGCCGACTGTTCAGCGAGGCCGATTTGCGCGCCAACGTGGGGCATGCGGACGCACGAATGACCAAGCATTATGCAAACTTGGGACCAAGACCGACAGGGAAACCAAAGGCGGAGTAGAACGTTCGTTGGAGGACTGTCTCCGCTGGTGTTCGGTTTAGCTCAATACTGGATGCGACTGACAATCAGCGCGCCGCGCATATTTCATTCCAGGCCAATCGGTGTTCGTAATGCAAATCCTCGTCGACCTCGATCCGGGAAATGTATTTGTTTATGAACGTCGAAGGGGAGTCAATCAGTCTCAGATAATATTTGATCGTGTCTAGCACGCCATTGACAATTATTTCGCACCCGTTTGACCTGCGAAAACTGTCTTTAAGGCTTGCGATTTCATCCATTTCACCATCGGCGACCCCCGAAGTGGATAGTATCAAGTATCTCTGAACCGAAGCGGTTCTGATCTTTTGGATTGCTTCGGCGACATGTTCGCGATTTATTTGGATTTGAAACTTTATTTCGACAGCCTCGAACGGTTGATCGTCTTTGTTGACGTCAATATCGCCCACTGATCCGCTCTTCCTGTTTGCGGCCTTCATTTTTTCAAGGGGTCGAAGAGTTAGGTCTTTGTATCGACTCATGGTGGGCATGATGCACTCATACATTGCGTAGATTGCAAGCTGCGGTAGTCTCGGACTATTTTTTGAATAGCCGTAGAAAAAATGCTTCCGAATCAGATCGATTGTTTGGTCAATCGAAAGATTTTGAGGCTTTTCCAGCGCAACGCGCCCCTTATTTCTCTCATCAATTAGCGACGCGAGCAAGACTTGAACAATTGCTTTCGCTGTTGAAACCTTATCTGTCGATGTCTCAATGGCATTGACAATGTAGATCATTAATGGCCCCGCCAACTTTGGTGCCGTTTTTAGGTTGAGGTCAGCGAGATACGGGCCTGCGAAAGAAAAGGTTTGACTGAGCCAATGTGTCTCAACATTGTATGTGAGGCTCTTCGATTGCAGAAATGGCACTGTCCCAGCGTTATCAATGCTTCTAGCCGAGAATCCACCTTCATGCTCAGACTTGTGGTAGCGGATATCCTGGTCCTGTTCGACCACCTTATATGCAGCGAGGGTCAAGGCAATGCCACGCGCTGCATGTTTTATTTTCCCGAGTTCTACGGTTTTCGAGAATGTCTCTTCCCCTAGGGCAGCAATCTGCTCTGAGAAATCTCCACTTGCGTGAAGCGGTTCCGCTGCCGCATAAAGGGTTTCCAATGATTGTTGAAATCGCTGCAACTTTCCCGCTTCAATACCTTCTGTTTGCGGCACGGATTCAATTTGATCTGGCATTGTATTAAGTGGTTAGTTTTCTGCGTTCAAGCTGAGCCTTGCCTGACAACAAAGGAAACGGATAGGTGCAGATAATCCCATCCTCCCGAATCGTGGCGTGCGTTTCCGGCAGTCGAACGTCCCAGCGCATTTCGCGCATCTGATAGACAATGTCCCGC
>CAIRBF010000122.1 GCA_903876715.1 uncultured beta proteobacterium | reverse complement strand
GTGCCGTAGACGCGCTGCAGCATCTCGTTGCGGTGGTCGCCGCGCCAGTAGGCGCCGGCCACCTTCATGAGCTTGAAGTGCTTCAGGCGCCCCGTGCTGGGCACGTGCGGGCCGCGGCACAGGTCCTCGAAGCCCCCCTCGCGGTACAGCGAGACGTCCTCGCCGGCGGGGATGCTGCCGATGATCTCGGCCTTGTAGTGCTCGCCCAGGCCCTTGAAGTACGCCACCGCCTCGTCGCGCGGCAGCACCCGGCGCTCGACCTTCTCGTCCTTGCGCGCCAGTTCGCCCATGCGCGCCTCTATGGCCGTCAGGTCCTCGGGCGTGAAGGAGCGCTTGTAGGCGAAGTCGTAGTAGAACCCGTGCTCGATGACCGGTCCGATGGTGACCTGGGCGTCGGGGTAGAGCTCCTTGACGGCATACGCCAGCAGGTGGGCGGTGGAGTGACGGATCACCTCCAAGCCATCAGCGTCCTTGTCGGTGACGATGGCGAGCTGCGCATCGGTCTCGATCCGATGGCTGGCGTCCACCAGGTGGCCATCGACCTTGCCGGCCAGCGCGGCCTTGGCCAGGCCCGGGCCGATGGAGGCAGCGACCTCGGCCACCGTCAGCGGCTGTTCGAAACTGCGGCGGGAGCCGTCGGGCAGCGTGATCTGGATCATGGAGTCACCTCGGGGCACGAGAAACGAAAAAGCGCGGTCAGATGCCGCGCTTCAGGGAGTGGGAGTCAAGTAAAGGCTGGGACGTGACGGCGCGGCCGGCGGTCAGTGCGCGGTGGCGGGCGGCGTAGTCCGCGGTGTCATAACCAGAATGCCTTTCTCGCTCTTGATGTGGGTCAGGAACAAACGAGCGCAAGTTTACCCGAGCCCCTCCGCCGGCCGGGACCAGGCCGGCAGCCCGAACGGCATGGCAAAAGTACGCCGGGCCTTCACAAGGGCAAGGCCTGCACCGGGCCACCGGCATGGACACACTGCGCGAACTCCTCGGCCAGGCGAGCGCTCTCGGCCAGGGCGCGTCGCCAGACGCGCTGACGACCTGCGTGGTCGTCGCCCCAGGCCTTGAAGTCGCCGCGGTCGGGCAGCTTGGCGCCGGGCAGCGTGGCCACCCAGGCCGGGCTCGGGGACAGCAGCACCAGGTTGTCCAACGACGGCGTGGCGCGATGGCGCGCGCGCCAGGGCTTGTCTAGCCAGCCCGGCACCACCGTAGGCTGGAAATGCGGGTACAGCACCAGGCCCTCGGCCATACCCGCATAGGGCAGGTGGAGGTGGTAGTCGATGATGCCGCCGTCCCAGTAGGCGCCGGCTGGAGCGCCGGGGATGTCGTGCACGGCTCGCAGCCAGAACGGAATCGAGCAGCTGGCCAGGATGGCCGGCACGAGGTTGCCCGGCTCCAGCCCCACCAGGCGGCTTCGGAAGTCGTCGAGCGAAAACGGCAGCGCGTCCCGCGGGTCGCTGAACACCACCCGCTCGAGCCAGGACCCGAGCGCGCGCCGGGCGACCATGTTGGCGGCAAAGGCGCCCGCGTAGCCCAGCGGTGTGCGCCAGCGCCCTTCGCGACCGAGGACGTGCCTGCCATGGCTGGTGAAGACATGCAGGCGCCGGCTGGGATGGGACAACACCTCGACCGCCCGCGTGCCCAGGCGCTCTTGCAGCTTCGAGCCGAAGGCGGCGCTGACGACCGCGGGCGTCGGTGGACGCCCGGGCTCGTGCTCGTAGCGCTGCATCACGTAGTCCTCGGCCAACTGGGCCAGCGCCGCATCCACGTGCGCATCGGGCAGACAGGCACAGGCCAGGCGCCAGGCACCGATGGAAGCGCCGGCCAGGTGGACCACCTGCGGCGCCTGCGAAAGCCAGTGGCCGAAGAGGAAGCGGTCCAGCGGGTTGAGCACCAGCCCCTTGGGACCGCCGGCCGCACCAGGGATCACGCGCACGTCTTGCGCCCGCAGCCCATGCTCGAGCAGCCAGCGCCGCGCGCGCGGGCCGGCGCGGATCTGCAGGGCCTTCACCCGTGCGCGCGCCGCAGCGCCTGCTCCAGGTCGGCGATCAGGTCGTCCGCGTGCTCGATGCCCACTGACAGGCGCAGCAGGTCGGCCGGTGCCGGGGTCCCCGCGCCTTCGATGCTGGCACGGTGCTCGATCAGGCTCTCGACGCCGCCAAGCGAGGTGGCGCGCTTCCACAGCACCGTGTGCGCCGCGGTGCCGATGGCAGCGGCCTCGCCGCCGCGGGCCCGGATCGACAACATGCCACCGAAGCCGCCGTCCATCTGGCGCGACGCCACCGCGTGGCCCTGGGCCTGCGGCAGGCCGGGATACAGCACCTCGGCCACCAACGGGTGGCCGTCGAAGTGGCGGGCAATGCGCGCAGCCGCGGCGCAGGCCGCGCGCACACGCAGGTGGAGCGTACGCATGCCTCGCAGCAGCAGCCAGGCCTCGAAGGAGCCAAGCGTGCCGCCCACCTGGGCGCGCACGGCGCGCAACCGCGTCCAGTACTCGTCCTCGGCGCGCGTGACCAGCACGCCGGCGACCAGGTCAGAGTGACCATTGAGGTACTTGGTGGCCGCGTGCATCACGATGTCGGCACCGAGCGCGAGCGGCCGCGTCAGCACGGGCGTGGCCACGGTCGAGTCCACGGCCAGGCGCGCGCCGGCCGCATGCGCGATCGCCGCAGTGGCCTCGATGTCGGTCACCGTCCACAGCGGGTTGGCCGGCGTCTCCACCCAGACCAGCTTCGTGCGACCCGGGCGCATGGCAGCCTGCACGGCTTGCGGCGAGGTCATGTCGATCAGTTCGACCTGCAGCCCCCAACGGGTGGCGAAGGTCATCAGCCAGTTGCGCAGCGACCAGTACATCACCCGCGGCGCGAGCACATGATCGCCGGGGTCGAGCGCCTGGAACACCGCGGTCGCCGCAGCCATCCCGGAGGCGAACAGCATCGCCCGCGCGCCCTGCTCCAGGTGAGCGAGCACGGCCTCGACCTGGTCATAGGCTGGGTTGTCGGCGCGGGCGTAGATCCGTCCGCTGCGGTAGCCGTTGTCGGGG